>JAUSDJ010000017.1:0-300000 GCA_030650795.1 Actinomycetota bacterium | reverse complement strand
GAGGGTCCAGCGCCTTGCTATTCTCTGCGGGCCGCAATTAATCCCCCATAGCTCAATTGGCAGAGCATTCGACTGTTAATCGAAGGGTTTCTGGTTCGAGTCCAGATGGGGGAGCTCAGCTGCTTAGTAATGTGGCCGCATGCGAGCACAAGTACTGACTGGCGCCGGAATTCTAGGCTTAGAAATACGAAATCTGCCTGATCAGGCCCCCGGACCAGGTGAGATCGCAGTTCGAGTAGGTGCCACCTCACTCAACTTCCGCGACTTGTTGCTTGCGCGCAGTGCGAGCAACCGCATCCCACTCTCAGATGGCGCTGGAACCGTGAGTGCTATCGGCGATGGAGTCAGTGCTGTCGCTGTTGGTGATCGCGTCGCGGGCTGCTTCTTTCAAGACTGGCTCGACGGCCGGATGGAAGCCAAATACCACGAGGCGGCTCTGGGTGGCAGCATCGACGGGATGCTCGCCGAGACCGTGATCCTGTCCCAAGACGGCGTTGTCACATCCCCTCGCAACTGGACGGATGAACAGACGGCGACCTTGCCGTGCGCCGGGCTCACTGCCTGGAACGCGCTGGTCGAGGGCCAACACATCCGCGCAGGCTCAACGGTCCTCTTGCTTGGCACAGGCGGAGTCTCGGTATTTGGCCTTCAATTCGCGAAGATGCTTGGAGCCCGCGCGATCATCACCTCGAGCAGCGATGCGAAGCTGGAGCGCATGCGCGAACTTGGCGCAGACGTGACCATCAACTACCGCACGAGCGAGGAATGGCAACTTGAGGTCCTCGATGCCACTGGTGGTGCGGGTGTTGATCTTGTAGTTGAGGTCGGCGGTGGAGCCACATTGCAGCGTTCAATGAGTTGCACCCGATTCGGTGGCGAGATTGCGCTGATCGGCATGGTCTCTGGGCAGGCACCAATCGATCCCTTTCCGCTGCTTTCTCGAAGTGCGAACTTACGAGGGGTGTACGTCGGGAGTCGTCGGATGTTCTCCGAAATGGTTGCGGCGATTGACGTCAACGCTATGCAACCCGTAGTCGATCGAGTCTTTGCATTTGAACAAGCACAAGATGCCTACAGGCATCTGCGTGCTCAGGAGCACGTGGGCAAAGTCGTCATCTCCGTCTGAACTCAACCATCGCTCTTGCGAGTTTCTCAGGCGCCGACCTCGCAGATTTGGGCGTATGCCGCAACCGAACTGTTGAACGAATCTGCTGCTTCCTGCTGTGTGGCTTCACCTTGCATGTAGTTGCGCTGAAGCGAAGTGGCGCGGTGGAACGCGTTGAACACCCCACGCATATTTGAACTCGGCAGCCCTGTTGTCCATGGCACGAACGCGTAATTGGTGAGGGCACGGTCGAAGTCCATCCCTCGGGCAACGCGCAAGAGTGCCCTTTGCAGAAGTCCGCAAGCAGCCGCATCAGCCGTGCTCAACTGAGGCGCAACATCAGCTTGCGGTGTCGCGCTGGAACTCGCCGCGGGCGCGGCCTCGGTAATAGTTCCAGATGGGATCTGGGCAATGAAGAAGACCAAACCCAAGGCGGCAACTGCGCCCAAGATCATCCTGAGGGCAGCACGGACGCTCGTGGCGTCCTTGATGCGACCCATCCTCTGACCCCCGATCGACACACGGCTGTGGCGGAGCAGTACCTCAAGATAACCGTGGCGTGGGCAAAGCCCCGAATTCCCCTCACAGATGGCCCCGGACCCGGCGGATCCAAGCTTGCCCCAAAGGTCGGATTTGACCTCGGCATACGGGGTAAAGCGGCTAGGGTCCCCGAGGTACTCCGACCAATTGATGCGAGCGAAGGGTGAATCCCATGGAACGTCATGAACTTGAGGCCGTTATCTATGAGAAGGACGGGCCTATCGCTCGCATCATCTTGAACCGCCCAGAGAAGGCCAATGCCCAGAGTTCAGCGATGGTCTGGGACGTCGAGAACTCCCTGAACGACGCGGAGAACGACTACAACATCAAGGTCGTCATCATGAAGGCCAATGGCAGGGGCTTCTCTGCCGGACATGATGTGCCCGCCAGCGGCGGTCCTGCTTACCCGGAGTTTGCCGAGGCGGCCGAGCACGGCCACCCGTGGGCCGGACAGGCCAAGCTGTTCACGTGGCCAGTGCTCCACCTTTGGGAGTTCCGCAAGCCGACCATTTCGGCCGTCCAGGGCTACTGCATCGGCGGTGGCACCTACTTCGCACTCCTGAACGACATCGTTATCGCTTCAGAAGATGCGTACTTCCAGATGCCATTGCCACAAGGTCTGGGCTTCCCCGGCGGCGAGACGCTGATCGAGCCTTGGGTCACGATGAACTTCCACCAGACCTATGAATACCTCTACCTCTCGCAGACCATCGACGCGCACGAGGCAAAGCGCATTGGCATGGTCAATCGTGTGGTGCCGCTTGACGAACTCGAGCAGACGGCTGAACTCATTGCCTGGCAGATCGCGCAGGCTCCGCTTTCGGTGTTGATGGGCATCAAGGCAGGAGTAAAGCGCACCTGGGAGACGATGGGCATGCGTGTCAGCCTGCAGAACAGTTTGCAAATGATGGAGATCACCGGTCACGCTGGCGATGTTGCGGACTGGCGCAAGGAGAACGCTGAGAAGGGCTACGGACCAGCACCCCGCAGGGTTGCCCAGCAGCGTGCGGAGATCGCTCTGGAAGAAGCCCAGAAGAGGTTCCCAAACATCAAGGGCTAGGTTCGCGGTATGGACCAGACGCCCCCATGCCCGCTGTGCAGTTGCGAGTTCACGTACGAATTGAGTGGGCTGTTTGTGTGCCCGGAGTGCGCCCATGAGTGGTCAATGCAAGACGGTGCAGATGACGGCACCGCGGCAGTTGTCACTCGCGATGCCGTGGGCAATGTTCTGACCGACGGCGATTCGGTGACCATCATCAAAGATGTCAAGGTCAAGGGCAGCGCGTCACCGCTCAAGGTCGGCACCAAGGTGCGCGACATCAGATTGGTGCAAGGTGCGGGTGATCACGACATCGACGCAAAAGTCGACGGCTTCGGCCCGATGATGCTCAAGTCGAGCGTGGTCAAGAAGGCCTAGGCCTGCAGCAGCTCGTCGACGCGCGCCTGCACTGCGGCAGCATCAGCGCACTCGATCTCGACCACCTTCGTGCGACCTGTGTGACCGGTCACGACGCTCACCTCGGCCCTGCGCACGTCGAGCGCTGTGGCAAGCGCATCGATCACAGCCGCGTTGGCCTGGCCGTCGACCGGCTGCGCATGCACAGCGACGATCAGCACCGCGGGCTCGCCGTAGGAGCCACCGACGCGTGCGCGGGAGGCCCCTGGCTTCACCCGTAACGTGATCCGCAGCGATTCCATTGCAGCAATGCAACCACGGACCGGTGCGCCGCTGCGCCAGCCGTGCTGGCAACGAGTGAAGAGACGAACACCACGCTCGGCGAGCGCCTGACCAGGATCGTCACGCGCAGACTGCTCAACGGAGCATTCGATCGCGACCCTGGTCTGGGCGAGGACCGTGGCGTGGATCTGTGGCTCCGGAGACTCTGGCCCACTAGCCTCGGCACATGACAAAGCACACCATGGTGCGCACCGCGCTTTCCGTGTCCGTCGTACTCGCCGCGCTTGTCGTCGGCGACTCGTTGGCAAGTGCCGCTGAGCTGCCGGGCGAGCCCTGCAGCAAGCCCGGCGAGGTCAAGCCATTGGGGGCGGGAGCCATCGAATGCATCAATGGCACATGGGCGCCGAGCTCGAAGCCGGCAGCCGGTGCTCCGGTTGGCAATGCCACGGGTGCCCCGGCCGCGCCGCCCAAGCCGGCCGCGGCGGCCAAGACCGCGGGCATCTTCAAGTCTGTCGGCCCAGTGCTCACGCAGGACACCTTCGGCGGCACAGGCAAGCAGGTGGCCGATCCGACAGCGATCCGCCTCGCCGACGGCCGCATCCGTCTGTACTCGTGGGTCAACCCCACGGGATTGCGCACGGCGACCTCGACGGACGCTACCGGGACGAAGTTCGTCGCTGACTCGGTGGCGCCACTGAAGTCGATGGCCGGGCAGCCGCGCGCCGTGCGCGTGGATGCCAGTCGCATCCGGCTCTTCTACACCAGTGCTGGCACCATCACTGCGGCGATCAGCACAGACAACGGGCTCACGTTCACCGAGGAGGGGCCAGTCATCACCAGCGCCCAGGCCGGCTTCGAACCCGGCACGCTCAGCCTCGTGAGGGTTGCGGGCGGCTACCGTGCCTACTTCTCCAATCTCGAGAAGCCGGGGGTGCAGGCCGAACGAGTCATGCGCACGGCGACCTCGACCGACATGCTCACATGGACCATGGGTCCGCAGTTGGCCATGAGCGGCTCGCACCCATTCGCCCTGACGGATGCCAAGGGCCGGATCGCGCTCTATTACGCGGCCGACCGTGGCGCTTCGTACGGCATCTTCATGTCCACGAGCGCCAACGGCACAGCCTTCGGCAGCGAGAAGTTCGTCATCTCGGGCGGTGGTGACCCCGACATCATCAGCAGTGGCAAGAACAAGTGGCTCATGTACTACGGCTCGGAGGTCTCACCTTCGCTCGGCTTCGGCGTGCTCGTTGCACGATCATTGACCAATGCGATCCCGAAGTGAGCCGATGCTCGCCATGAGTCGGCTACGAGCGCTGACCGTCGTGATCGCTGTCAGCATCGTGGGCATGACAGCAGTACCAGGGTCCGCTGCCGCTCCGACGGCCCAACGCGCCTGCACGAAGGCGGGAGCTCGAGCAACGATCGCTGGCACCAAGTCCGTCTGCGTGAGAACAGCCAAGGGCCTGGTCTGGATGCCGCAGGGGAACTCCAGTGGTGGCGGCTCCCAGCAGGGCCAGCAACTCGGATCGGCAAACAGCATCACGTGGTCACCCACCGCTGACGGATGGCGCGCCAACGGAACGCCTCCCGTGTGCCCGGCGCCACTGGTGATCGAGCCTCCCGTCGACGTCGCGCGGGCCACATCGATCCTCTATCCAGGGCAGACCCGTGGCGGCAACTACAAGGCGCATGGCGGGTTCAGGTTCGACTCGAACGCGGACAACGCGATTGCGGTCCACGCCCCGATGGCCGGCTCCGTTGTGCTCGGGGCCCGCTATCTCGTCAGCGGCGAGGTGCAGTACACCTTCGACATCATGAGCCCGTGCGGCATCATGAATCGGCTGGGTCATCTGCTGGTGCTCGCGCCGCGGATGCAGGCCATCGCTGACAGGTTCCCTGCCCCGCAGGAGAACGACTCGCGCACCACCTTCGTCAGCCCGCCCGTACCCGTGGCGGCTGGCGAGCTCCTCGCCACCCAGGTGGGCGTCACCAGGCCCGCTCCCAATGTCTTCCTCGACTGGGGCGTCTACGACTACCGGTCGACCAATGCCAGTGCCGCCAGTCCGGTCTGGGCTGGGCAGCATGCACAGGACTTCGCGCTGGCCGGACATGCGCTGTGCTGGCTGGAATTGCTGCCACCGCAGCAGAAGGCGCGAGTCGCCACACTGCCGGCCGCAGATCCGGCCAGCGGCAGGACGAGTGACTTCTGCAGGGCGTGAGCAGCGCTGAGGCGCGAGGGCGCCCACTGCCACTTCAGTAGAGTGCAGTGCTCGTTGGGGGGCGGTAGCTCAGCTGGTTAGAGCCCCGGACTCATAATCTGGTCGTCGCGGGTTCGAGCCCCGCCCGCCCCACCGAGAAAACCCCTTGTAAATCAAGGGGTTTTCTCTATTCGAGGATTGCCGCTGAGCCCCTTTCGTGCCCTCTTGACCCCTCTCACTATTGCACGCCTATTGCACGCCGGAAAGATATTGCCACGTAAGGGGTTGCACCTCAACGGGGGGAGTTCAGTTCGATCTCGACCTGCGGGTCGCTATTGCACGCCTATTGCACGCCGAAATCGGGCGAATCGGTCAGGTCAACCTAGGCTGTACAGGGCGAATGCCGCGATGTGAACTGCTGACTTCGTTCTGCGTCGTGAGGTCACGCGGAAGGTTCAGGGGCGAGGGAGTTTGCTGAGCAGCTGCGCGATGACCAGTTCACCGGCGGCATCGATGTTGTAGCCGATGGGCCAAGGCTCAACCAGTGGTGCGATGTCCTCGCGGAAGCCGGGGTCAGCCATCTTGGCACGCAGGTCTGCCTCGGCGCGCTTTGAGGTGAGCCCGGGCGGGGCGTAGGTGGGGTAGGCGGCAAGGATGTCGTCCGGATCGATACCAAGGTCCGTGAGGGCTAGCCACAGGTCGAACAGATCGCGGCCCTTCTTGCGCTGGTGCAGGGCGCGAATCTTCGTTGACACCAGTTCGGCTGGGGTGAAGGTGAGAATTTCCGCCTGGCCCGTCCACCACGGCGATCCGACGACGTGCGGGATGGCGATAAGCGGGAGGGCGGGGGAGCGCTCGTGCGTGTTGATCTCGACCTTGATCCGCAGGGTCGAGCCGTCCGCAGCTCTTGTGCGCAAGTAGATCTTCGGCTGCTGGCTGATGCGTGTGGAGACCTCGAAGCCCAGGCGTTGACCCAGGGCGCTGACTGCCTGCGTGATGGGGGCGATGCCTGACTGCGTGGTTCGCACGAAGTCCAGGTCCTCGCTGTAGCGGCGAGGCGGATTCAGGTGCAGCTTGTGCAGGCATGTTCCGCCGCGGAAGACGAGTTCGCGACTGAGGTACGGGTCGCGGTAGATCTCAATGAGCACCCGGCTGAGCAGCAGATCCTGCTCCACCTGGGCCATGGTGGGCCACGGAGCGTGCAGGCTCCAGTCGGTGACGAACGCGGCTGGGATCACAGGTCGGGCTCCACATCGGTATTCACGCAGATGCCCCACCGGAGGTCGACATGGCCACGTCGGGGCATGCGTGGATCCAGCAGTGCGGGATGGCCCATTGGTTGCACGGTTGCACGGTGGCCCAGCGGGCCGGTGTCGACGTCGGCTCCGACCAGGTCCAGCAGGAATCCGAGCCGGCGGACGGCCGTGGTCGAAAACCCCGCGGCGACAACTGCAAGACCTTCGGGGTCCAATGGAACGCTCTCGGCGAGTTCGTACAGCACGGTTGCGACATTGCTGACCCCGCCGCCCAGTTCAGGGCGGTCCACGAGATCCACAGCGGTCAGCTCAGGCGTTGAGATCCACACCTGCCCGGACTCCACGCTGTGATGTTGACGAGGCAGGCCCGCGGCTTTCGACTGGCGGTAGAAGCGCAGATGCGCCCGCCCGAAGGATCGATTCTCAGTGGGCCGGTCCACGGCAATCTGCGTTGCCTGCGGGCGTTGATGAGCGGCGCCATGGATCTCAGCTGCTGATAGCCAACCCACGTAGTAGGCCCGGTCCAGGTGCGTCATGAGTGTGTCGATGAACTCCACGGCTGGTGGAGCCCCCCAGGTGCGGTACTTCGGCGCAATCGCGATCCACAGGCCGCGGCCAGGGCTGAACAGGCTGCCATCGGCCACCGGCTTGTGCAGGCGAACCCGCACCTGGTCGCGCTGCACCCCGAGGAGCTCGGCGGCTTGCTCCGTGGTCACGGCGCTGCGTCCGCGAGACAGGAGCCAGTCTGCGAGTTCGCTGGCAGTCGGCATGAATTTCCCTAAAGAGTGGCTATCGTTACGAAATTCGTTACGTTGGTCACTCATAATACAGCCTCGAGCGTTCACAGGAGACCTACGGATCAGCCCCGGCGGGATACGGATCGTGCAGACGGCTGGATCGTCCACGCTTGCATGGCGCTCACGAGGTCCGATTCGCGAAACCGCACATGCCTCCCCACCTTCACGAAGGCGATGCGCCGACTCTCGACGAGACGGCGAATCATGCGTGTGTTCACCGCGAGGATCTCAGCTGCTTGCTCGATCGTCAGAAGGCTGTCCACGTTAGCAGCCATTGAGGTGGAGGCCATCTCAACCTGCCAGTTGAAATGAAGGTGTGGAAGAACTCGGACGAGTTTTCGGCCACCTGGGGCCTTCGACGTGGTGTACCAACTCGCTGGATATTCGAGCAGCCTGGCCCATGGACGTCTTCGCATCCTGGAGATATGCAATTCGATCCTCGAGGATTCCTGGCGTTCGGGGGTTCGCGTCCATGCGGTCGAGCCACAGCAGTACATGAACCTTTGGCGACGGACTCACGATCCGAGGCAGAAGCGTCGGATCTGAGGCGTAGATGATGGGCTCATTTCCATCATCGGGACGCATGGCTGATGCGGCAACGGAGGTGGCGTGGTCGCGGACAAGCTGGCGGGTCGGGACTCGCTGTTGTTTGCGCAAGGCCACGATGCAGTCGTAGACCTGTGCTTGCTCAAGGGTGAAGTTGGGTTCGACTCCGGAGGCCAGCAACTGGTCGCAGGCTTGGGATTCGGTTGATGCGATGTGCTGCAGGACCTGTTCGGCTTCGGCGATGCTGGCGCCCGAGTGGCGGGCGTAGGTGGCTGGATCCATGGTGACACCGTTGGGGGTTGCGTCGGCGACTGGAGAGCACAGCACTTGATACAGCAATGCGTCCGCTTCGGCGATGACCTGCGCGCGCGGGTAGGTGGCCTTGCGCACGGCCGCTTCCAGAACAGCTTCTGCTAGCTGCGCGAACGCTGGGTCTGGGCAGGTGGCCAGGGCGGCGGCGAGTTGGTCGGGGTCGCAGTGGCCTAAGGCGGCGACGATGTCGCCAGGCGTAATGGGTCTGGCGCTGATGGTGTTCACGGGTACCTCCGGGCGGGGACGAATTGTGCTTCTGCCTTATCAACGGCCCCACCCCCTCGGTACCTCGCATTTACGACGCCATTTCGCAGGCTCCCCACCCCTGGGGCGTGGCGATCTGGATGCGGGGTGCCCTGCTACGCGTGGTGCGCACGGAGTCGCGGATCGCCTGGGAGTCCTGCAGCAGCCAAGGCTCGACACGCATCTTGCGGGCGATCTCGACCATGCGTCGCTCCTGCCGGGCTGGTGGTCGGATGTCGAGATCTCGCCACTGCGCGATGTTGACCGGCGACGTGGTGATGAGGTCGATGACTTCGTGGGCCCATCCCCATTCGTGTAGTACGGGTACTAGGTGCGGCCAGGAAGTCGGGCCGCGCAGGTCCAAGCGAAGGAGCTCCATGTCGGTGGGGCAGCCTGGGCACCGCACGGGGATCCCAAAGCACGATGCGACCCTTTCGAGGGCGGCTTCGATGCCTGGGTGGACCGAACGCCCGGGTCGCTTGCGGGGGATGGCCAGCATCTCCAGGTGCGCCAGTGTCCAACCGAGGTCTTCTAGGAGGTCGAAGATCCCGATGGTTGGGGAGAATGGCGATGGGGCCGGTTCTATGGCGGCAAGGTCGCCGTCTTCGGTCAGGGGAATGGTGCGTTTGTAACGGCCGGCGGACTCATAGGCTTGTGCGGCGGCGTTCTTGGCCGCGAGGGTCAGCAGCGCAGCCGGGTTCGCGTGGGTGGTCAGGCGCGTGCGGATGGCTCCGCCTGGCATGAGGCGTTCGGTCAGCAGGATGGTGACGTCGCCGGCGATGTCCGGGTCGCCTCGCGAGACGCTTTGCGCCAAGGCCAGCAGGACGCGGGCCGCGGCTGGCGTGTTCAGGTCGGGGTCGTTGATCAGTGATTCCAGTTCGTTGTTACGCATGGCTGTGCCTTCTCTATGAGGTTTGGGGTGATGGCGGGCTGTAGTCGAAGCAGCTGTGGAGCTGTCTGCCTGTCTAGGCGGGGACTTCTTGGGCGACCTTGGCTGCGGTGGTGATCCAGGCGGTTCCGTTGTCGCTATAGCCGACAGGGGCTGTGTCCTTGACGAGTTCGGTCTTGCTGTACGCGGACCCGTTGTCGGTGTACCCGGTAGGCGGGGCGTCCTTGACTGTTGCGTAGTACCCGTCGGGGATGACGGCGTAGTAGCCCGCGGGGCTGCCATCGTTGCCGTTCCAGGCATCTTGCGCGTAGTAGGTGCCACCGTTTGGTGAGGCGGAGTAGTCGGTGTGCGATCCGGTTTGCACGAACTGCTGGTGATAGCTGTAGGGGCTTGTGGTGGTCACGGAGTGGAAGGTGTACGTCTGCGTCTTGTTGCACAGTGATCCCGCGTCGGTGAATCCGGTGGGGCAGACGTAGATCGTGCGCGTGGTTGGGCCGGCAGGAGTAGGTGCCGAAGCCGGTGCGGGGGCTGGAGCAGGGTCAGCGGCCTTGGGCAGTGGTATAGCTACAGCTGCTGGCTTGTTGGCAGCGGACAGGTCGGCGAGGGTACGGGTCATCGTTGCCGATGAGGCTTGTCCCGTGGCTGCGGTGTTGGTGGGGGTGACGGTGAAGGTGTACAGGGTGTCGGGGTTCAGGCCGGTCAAGGTTGCGCTGGTCACGTTGGCTATTGCGCGCACCGGCGCGACTTCTGCAGCAGTGCGCAGTTGCGTACCGGTTGGAGTGGCCGTGATGGTGTAGCTGACCTTGCCTTCGCTGCGCGCGGTCTGGTGCTGCCAGTCCAGTTGCACGGATCCCGGGGTTGTCGTTGTCGAAACGGTGAGTCCGAAGGCTGCGCCGGGAGCTGCCAGCGGTGTTGCGATGCCGATGGTCCTGCCGGCGATCGCTACGGCATACGGGACGCCGGTGGACAGCTTGCGAAACACCACCGGAGCACCAGGGCCAGCAGTAGCCATGCGCGGGGCTTGACCTTTGGCGGTCACAGTGACGGGCTTGCCTGCCGCGCCGGTGACGGTCAGGCCGCCAACGATGTTGGCGTCCACACCGATCACGGTCGCGTCCGGTGCAACGGTGGGTGCGGGCGTCGGGTCCTGGGCGATGACGCTGGATGCGACGGGATCGGCGAATGCAGCTGGTGCGTAGATCAGGGTTCCCGCTGCCAGGGTGGTGATGGCCAGGGTTGCCTTGCGGTTGGTCTTCATGATGTTCTCCTTGTTTGACCGAATGGCTATACAGAGAACTATGACACTTATAACAAGGTAAACAATGGTTCTGACAAAGGCTTGATGTCACTTTTACAGAAATGAAACATTCATAGACCAGCACAAGTCTGTGACAGATATTTGCCGCAGCGTGCAATACGATGCTGGTATGTCAGCGAACCCATCGAAAGCCATCAAGGGTGTCCACACCGGTGGCGCCGCATGGACCCAGTTGCACGCATCGATCGCTGCGCACGCACTGGATCTTCTGGTCGAGCGGGGCTATGACGGCTTCACCGTCGACGCCCTGGCGGCCTCCAGTGGAATCAATCGCAGGACCATCTACCGCCACTATCCCTCGCTGGTCGATCTTGCCGTAGCCGCAATCCGGCAGATGCCCGCATTGGCTACTGACCTGAATCGCTTGGGAACCCCTCGGGACAGGATCCTGGCCGCTGCTCGCGAAAGTTCGCTGCTACCGATGCGACTGCCCCGCCTACTGGCAACGGTCATCACGCACGCCCACAGCACGCCTGAACTCCTTGCCGCCGTGCAAGAGCACGTCTTGAAGCCGCGCGAGGCCGCACTGGCGCAAGGGCTAGAGGCTGGCAAGGCCGCAGGATGGGCGCGTCCCGACGTGCAGGCTTGGGAATTGAGCGCCTTCCTCAACGGACAGCTCATCAACGAATACTTGGGTCTGGTGCACTTCGACACCAAGGCCAAACGTGCGCAAGCCATCGCCGACGGCATCTGGCGCCTGGCCGCGATCGACCCGGACAGCGACGGCAGCAACTCTCAGGCGCGAGCCAGCTCGTGAACGTGGCGAAAACGGTCGGTACCGAGCCCGCTGACACCGTTGACTAAGTAGGACACTTCGCGCAACTCGGCGAGTGCTCGTCCGTCACGCCCGCAGGAAGCACGCACGTCACGTTGGAGGCACACATGGCAGAACCCGATCCCAAGCCCGCTTCAACTGTGCTGGCAGGACCATTCGCAGGAGCGGCGCTGTCTGATGCCCGGTTCATCCGTGCCGATCTGGCTGGCGCGGACTTCACCGGCGCCCAACTGGACGGTGCCGACTTCACAGGGGCAGACCTTCGCGGTGCCAAATTCCCTGGCGCGGATCTGAGCGGAGCGGTTCTGCACGGCGCAACGCTTACCGCGGCGGACCTCACGGGCGCCTGCCTGGCCAACGCCGACCTCCGACGGGCCGATTTCTCGGGCGCCTGCCTAGCCAACGCCGACCTCACCGGGGCGGTCTTTGATGGCGCCTGCCTGGCAGGCGCGAACCTGACCGGCGCAGACGCCCGATCAGCGTCCTTCCTGCGCGCCGATCTCGCCAAAGCCAATCTCACAAATGCAGACGTCACTGGGGCGGCCCTGGCTGGGGCCGATCTCACCGACGTCGATCTCACCGGTACGACAGGGGCAACCATCGCGGTGTTCCATGCCCGCAACGCCATCCACTGGTCCACAGGCAAGGCCCTGCAAGCCATCGCACAGGATCGCGGCCTAGATGACTACACCAATGAGGTCGAACCAGTCCTCGAACACGCACGCAGTCAAGGCGTCGACGCCACAGCTCCCGGCACCACGCAGCAGCCACCGTCGATCTCCTGGGCATAGCCGTCGAACCCGCACCACAGACCGCGAGAACTCGTTACTGCGTTAGCGAGTGCGTGCCTGCTCCAGCTGGCGAGAGTTGAGCTGGCTTGAGGCGATCCCGTACTTGCATGTCAAGCCGAGTACCGGAAACTGCGTGGTCGACAAGTTCCGCAGCTGCAGGGAGGTCGAGTCGTTCCGTGATGCTGCGCGCGGTCGCGAGCACGCGACCAGCAACCTTGGTGATCACCTCAGGTGAAGTCCCCGCGGACCACCCGGCGACGTAGCCGAAGGTGTACTCCGATGAGTCAAGCCCAGCATGAGCTGTGACCACGTATGCCACGGACTCGGCCTCGACTTCTTTGACTTCCCGGCACGGCATCGACCAGGTCGGATCGGACGCCGGATCATGCAACATCACATGCCCAAGTTCATGGGCCAGCGTCTTAACGGCCTGCGCTTCACTGACGTCCATGCGCACCCGAACTGTGCGGGCTCCGAAATCCGTCACGCCATTCGCGCCACCGATCATGGCCGCATCTGCGACGCGGGTGAGCGTGAAATTGGCCGCAGCAACCTGATGCGCAAGGGCGCCCCACAGTCCTTCAGGTGCTTGTCCCTGCAGCAGTGCGGGGCGTTGCGGCACTGGCAGCGGGTCGCCGTCAGTCTGGGCCACGTCGAAGACCGCCACCGTGCGAAAACCCGTCAACACGCGTCGAGACTGCTCCCGAACGTCAGCATCGTCAGGCTCGGGCGCTGCGTTGTCGTCCGCGTCCGCGCCCCCATCCCGAGTAATCCTTCGGGTCGTGGGTGCCAGGATCCGGATCCCGGTCCCTCCCCGGCGCACCTGTCGTCCAAGTGACTTCCAAGCGGTGTAACTGGCAACGGCTGATGCGGTCGGTCGCTGCGCCACGATGAGCAGTTGGTTGTTGAGTGAGTACGCGGGCATGCGCGCAGCAAAATCCAGCCACGCCCGCCAGCCGTCCGAGGTCTGCAGCGATGCAACGCCAGCCTGCAATGTGGCGAGTGTTGCCTCAAGGTCGGCCTGGCGCTGTTCCGGGGTCCGGCTCGCACGCGCCTGGCGCGCGCCGACGGTCGATGGGGCAGTCACGCTGCATCCGCAGCGCGCACGCCATCTCGCCGATCGCTCTGGAGTGCGAGCAGGCATGCCCTTGCCCGGGCGCGCGTTTCCACCAGAACGGTGGATTCTTCGATGTCAGCGCTGGACAGTGACTGGAGGTGTGTGAGCATCGACTCGACGAGTTGGCGCACTTGGCATGGGCTCTTGATGCCCGGGAGATCGAGGTCGACATCGCTTGGCCAGGCGCCGGCTTCCACGAGGTCCTCGCAGGCCCACTGCATCTCGAGGGCTAACCACGCGAGCGGCTGCGGGGGCAAGTCCCAGCAGCAGAGCCTTGTGGGCGCAGTGTCAATCGTGGTGCGGATGGCGCTGGCCCAGGACCAGGCGCGGTTCAGAGGCGTGGCACGGCGGGACACCTGGCATTCGATTAAGCGCAGATTCGTTGTTCGCATAGCAACTCCAATCAGGAAATTATTCGGGCAGCGGGGGCGCGACGCATGGAGCGCTGCGCTGGACGTGCTCACGCGGAAAGGTCAGATGGCCAAGGTTGGGCCGGACGCGGTCATCGGCATCGACGGTGATCGCCGCACAGACCAGGCCTGGGGCGGAGCAGAGTTCCCGTGGCGGCAGCTGGTCCGATCCAGTTGCTGCATGACTTCGGTCCACGATGACGGCGGCAGAGCGCGACCGATTGCCGTACTGACCATCGAGGCCAGCGAGTAGTTCGGGTCATCGTCGGCTGCCCGGTCCAGGCAGGCGTTCGCGCGGGCTCCGTCGCCGCGGGTCCAGTGCTGAATGGCCAGCGTTGTTGCGACCGGCGCGACATAGCCGTCTGGGGCGCTGCGCAGTGCCGCGTTCAGTCCGGACATGGTGTTGGTCGAGTCAGTGCTGTCGTGGGCCATTTCCCACAGCGCGGTGTCGCGCACGCGGATGTCCTGCAGGCCGGCGGTGACCGCCGCGATGGTCTGAGGTGACGGGGCCGGATCCTGGCGCAGGCCGGCGATCTGGCCGATGGCCTCATCGCGCCACCCCTCCACATCGCCGGAGGGGGCCGCATGCGCCGGGATCAGCTCAGCCACGCGTTCGATCGAAGTTGAATCCGGGGCGACCTCATCCCGGAGGGCCTGTCGAGACGGGGCCATCGCCGCGCCGGCCCCGGCGAACTCCGCGGCAATCATCGTGCGCAACTCATCTGCGATCGGCGCCCCTTCGATGGGGCAGCACGCGGGGTTCTGGCAGCCATACGACCAGCGCGAGGCCCCATCGGTATACAGCGCGTCCTTGACCCACAGGTCACGCTCGTCCAAGGCCTCAACCAGCTGGTCGACCAGGCCAGTGGCTGGCAGCACATCGGTACGGGCCGGGTTCTCATCCCCGAAGACCGCGACAATCACCGAGGTCGAGCCACTTGCCGCCATGGGATCGGTGGCGGCCTGAGCGAGGTCAGCCAGCTGTAAAGCGGTCAAGTCTGTACCTGGGCGATCGAACCGCTGGGTCAGCCGAATCGTCTCACGCCCTGAGCCATCATCGGCCAGACCAACCAGGACGACGGAATCGCGGGGAGGAAAGCCCAGCAGGTGCGGAATGGCCGCGAGGAACGCATCAGGGCTGGACAAGGTCAGCCGCTCAGGGACACCCGTTGGGGCAGTTGTGCGGGGATCGGACATGGTCACGCCTCTCGGTCAGGACCGCGCCAATCGCGATCTCTACCCTGTCAACGGTGTGACCCCCTCGGTACCTCGCAAGTTCGCTGACTCGTGGAGGAAGCCTTCACGAAACAATGCTAGACCCGGCAAGACAGGACTAGAATCTGGTTTGCTCGCCTCGAAAGCGGGCAGTCCTAGGAGGTTCATTCGAGTGTCCGAGCCTTGGATGTCCGCCGAAGACATCGCCGTTCACTTAGGCGTCACAAAGGACACTGTCTACTCCTGGATCGTGGACAAGCGGATGCCCGCGCACAAGGTGGGCCGACTTTGGAAGTTCCAAACGAGTGAGGTGGACGACTGGGTCCGGGGCGGGGGTGCTGCTTCCAGCGACGGCGCAGCGGCGGGATGACTGTATGACTCGACGGAAGGCAGCGTTGTCGTAGGCCGGTCATAGTTTGGCGGTTTCAGATCAGGGTGACGGGGGAGACAAGCGTGAGGGCGGTAATGACGAATTCGGCGGCGTATGCGCTTTCGTTTACTAGCGGTGCACTGCTCGCTGGTGAAGCGGCCGTAGTCACCCCCATATATCTCGAGGATCGTGACTGGGCGAAGACCCGCGCCCGAGTCAAAATGGAAAACCTTCTTCAAGCTCGGGTCTCGGCGTCAACCACCAGAAAACTGGGCGCACTCATCCCTCGACTCCAAGTCCTGACCGACGCAGAGCTGCAGATCGTCGCGGAAGGTACGTCCACGGAGCGGGGCCACTTGATGTGGGCGGCCGCCTGCCGCAGTTACCTCCTGATCGCTGAGTTCGCGGAGGAAGTGTTGCACGAGCGGTTCCTCACACTGGTCGGCACACTCGCATACGAGGACTACGACTCGTTCTATCGCTCCAAGGCCATGTGGCACGGTGAACTCGACGAGGTCACTGATCTCTCTTACAAGAAGCTCCGCCAGGTGCTCTTCAAGATGATGGTCGAAGCCGGTCTGCTGACTAAGCAAGGCGATATCGAGCCCGTCCTGCTCTCAACCCGCGTCGCGGAGTGCCTCAATCAGCGCACCCCTAGCGACATCCGGTTCTTCCCGTCGAGGGTGGCGTGATGAGTGTGCGAGCCAAGACCACGCTGACCCAGCAGGAGGAGCACCTGTTCAAGGTGCTCAGCAGCGAGCGCTTCCTCAAGATGGAGGGGCTGGGCAACGAGGTCGCCCACTTCATCTATGACTACGACCAGACTTGGGCGCTCGACGTTGCTCAGGCCAAGAGGCGCATCAAGACCAAGCTCGAAACCGAAGTAGGCATCAAGGTCTTCGAGATCAATCTTTACGACCTCAGCGTCGAACTTCTCAAAGAGCGCAACGTCTGGGATCGCGTAATCGCAGCCGAGCCAACGATGGACAAGCGTGACTTCCTCAAGATGCTCCAGAACATGCTCGACCCCCAGATTCATCTCGCCCCAGCCATCAAGTCCCGCATAGACGGCGAGACCTTCGACATCCTCTTCCTCACCGGCATCGGGGAAGTCTTTCCGTTCATACGCTCACACACGGTGCTCAATAACCTGCAAACCGTCGTCTCCGACGCGCCAATGCTGATGTTCTTCCCCGGCAGGTACGACGTGTCCACCACGCAGGGCTCTTCGCTAGTCCTCTTCGGCCAACTCAAGGACGACTCCTTTTACCGCGCGAAGCGCATCCTCGATCAGGAAGCTTGACATATGAGACTCAACGAGATCTTCCGCAAAGACGTCACCCGCTCCATCGAGGGCGTGGTCAAGGCCGACGACTTTGATCACCTGGGGATCGAGGTCGAGGAGTACGTCCTCACAAACGACGCGGCCAAGGGCGTGGCCCCGCTGCTGGAGGAGTACTCCAACTACACGAACGCAAACGGCGTCTGGATCTCGGGCTTCTTCGGTTCCGGCAAGTCGCACCTCTTGAAGATGCTCGCCCACCTGCTCGGCGACGTGGAAGGTCAGGAATTTCCGCGGTCTCAAGTGAGTGACAGCTTCATGGGTAAGACCGACGACGCGATGCTCATCGCCGCGCTGAAGAAGGCCGCGGCGATCCCCGCCAAGAGCCTGCTGTTCAACATCGATCAGAAGGCGAACCTGATCGCCAAGGACCAGACGGACGCCTTGCTCAAGGTCTTCGTCAAGGTCTTCGACGAGAGTCGCGGCTACTTTGGAAACGACGGCGCGGTAGCGCGCTTCGAGGAAGATCTTGACAAGCGCGATCAGTACGACGAGTTCAAGACCGCATTCCGGAAGCACGCGGGCATCGACTGGACACAAGGCCGCGAGCAAACAGCTCTCGAAGCGCACAACGTCGACAAGGCGTTTGCCGAGGTCAACGGCGAAGCAAACCCCGGCATCATCGGCCAGTACCAAGCCTCGTATGCCGTATCGATCGAAGACTTCGCCGACTCGGTCAAAGCGTGGATTGACACGCAGGAGGCGGGCTACCGCCTCAATTTTTTCGTTGACGAGGTTGGCCAGTTCGTAGCTGACGACGTGAAACTCATGCTCAATCTTCAGACCATTGCCGAGTCTCTCAACACGAAGTGCAAGGGGCAGTCGTGGGTCTTCGTTACCTCGCAGGAGGATATGGAGAAGGTGATCGGTGACCAGACCCGTCAGCAGGAAAACGACTTCTCGAAGATTCAGGCCCGCTTCAGGATTCGCGTGAAGCTCACCAGCGCCGATGTCGAAGAAGTCATTAGTAAACGACTCTTAGAGAAGAACGATGCAGGCTCCGTCGAACTCAAGGCCATCCACGCCGAGGAGGCCGCGAACTTCAAGACGATATTCGACTTCGTTGACGGCGCGAAGACGTATCGCAACTACGTTGATGAAAGCCACTTCATTGGGACTTACCCCTTCGTGACTTATCAGATTCCGATGTTCCAGGCATCTATTGAGGGATTGTCCGATCACAACATGTTCGAGGGGCGAAACAGTTCGGTAGGTGAGCGCTCAATGCTCGGTGTGGTCCAAGAGGTTGCCAAGCGCATCGGCGGCGAACAGGTGGGCTATTTAGCCACGTTCGATCAGATGTTCTCCGGCATTAGCGCTGCGCTCAAGGCGGCAGCGCAGAGTGCCATTCTCCAGGCCGAAAGGCACCTGCCTGACCCCACATCCGACGTCACGATTCTCGCGAACCGCCTGCTCAAGGCCTTGTTTCTCGTGAAGTATGTCGACAACTTCAAGGCCACGCCTCGCAACCTAACCGTGCTGGTATATGACCGCTTCGGTCTCGACCTCAAGGCCCTGGGCGACCAGGTGCAAGAGGCGCTCAACCTGCTGGAGACACAGTCCTACGCGCAGCGAAATGGAAACGTCTACGACTACCTCACCAACGAGGAGCAGGAAATCGAGAAGGAGATTAAGGCGGTCGATATCGACTCCTCCGAACTCTCTAGCAAGCTCTTCAAGTACCTCTCGTCCGACATCTTCAAGACGAACAAGCTCAAATACACCAAGAATCAGCAGGACTTCGCGTTCGGGTACAAGCTCGACGACATCGTTCAGGGCAACCAGCGTGAGCTCACCGTCCATTTCATTACGCCGGAGACGAGCTACACAGACGACGAGATCAAGATGCAGGGCGCGGGCAAGGATGAGCTACGCGTGTTCCTCGGTCGCGACAAGCGGCTGCTGTCAGACCTTCGTCTGCTACTGAAGACCGAGAAGTACACCAAGCAACGCACCAACTCGGGCGCAACTCCGACAATGCAGGCGATCCTGCAGTCAAAGCAGCTGCTCAATGCCGACCGCGAGAAGGAACTCATCGAGCGCCTTCGCCAAGCCGTTGGTAAGGCCCAGCTCTTCATCAACGCTGCCGAAGTTAAGTCCAGTTCGCAGGATGCCCAAACGCGGGTGTCCGACGGCTTCCAAGAACTCGTCAGCCGCACGTATACGAACCTCAGCCTGCTCGGTGGCAAGGTTTTCACCGAGCAGCAGGTCGCAGGTGCAGTTCAAAACGACCAAGGCCTGTTCGGGTCGGAGAACCTGACCGTGCTCGCCTCACCTGGCACCGAAGTGGAATCGTGGATCGTCTCCCAGACCAATCTCGGTGAGCAGGTGACGGTCAAGAAGATCGTCGGGCGCTTCGAGACAAAGCCCTATGGCTGGGACCTCGGCTCTATCGAGGTTGTGCTGGGTTGGCTCGTAGGCAACGGCAAGGTCACCCTCAGCGTTGATGCAAACCCTGTGGTGCGCACTGAGGCCGCAGTCCTGATTCGCAACACTGCCAAGCAGCAGCACACCATCGTTGCCCCCCAGAAGGTCTATGACGAGACCAAGATGGCAGCGTTCAAGAAGTTCTGCACGGACTTCTTCGACGAGGGCGGCGTGCCGAGCGACCCTACGGAGTTGGCTCGATTCGGGAAGGACAAGCTCGCAGCCAAACGCGAAGAACTCAATGCGCTGGTGAGCACCAGTCGGTATCCGTTCGTCAGCCAACTCGCCGGTGTTGTCACACTGCTCGACCACGTCATAGGAAAGCCCGCCGACTGGTACCTCGGTCAGTTCGACAGTGCCGATCAGCTTGTGGATGCCAAGGAGAACTTGGTCGACCCGATCAGAGCCTTCCTCAAGGGTCAGCAGGGCAAGATTTTCGACGATGCGCAAAGTCTGCTAAACACCAACAGCGGCAACCTGAGCTACGTCCCGGACGGCACTGCCGAAGACGTCAACGCTCTGCTTGCAGACCCCAACGCCTTCCGCGGCAACAAGATGAACCAGCTCAAGGCGGCATCCGACACTCTCAAGGGACTCCTCGACAGCAAGGTCAGTGAGTCCCGAGCCACGGTTAGGACAACAGTCGCCGTCAAGTTCACCGGCCTCCAGTCCCAGTCCTTCTACAAGGCGGCAACGGAGGCCGCGCAGAAAGCGGCGGTCGACAGCGTGAACCACTTGCTCGCTGGGCTCGACAACGAGAGTCTCATCGCGGTCATCCAGCAAACCGGCACGAACTTCGAGTCGAACGTATACCCCGGCATCATCGACCAGCTCACCCAATCCACCTCTTCAAAGGACGCACCCCAGAAGCCCACGGTCGCAGTTACCACCGTCAAGGCAGTAGGTGGGCCGACCATTATTGAAACCGAATCTGACGTGGATGCGTACCTCGCGTCGCTCCGTACTGCCCTGGTGCAGACGATCAATGGCGGAAAGCGAATCTCGAACTGATGGAGACTGCACCGCTTAAGTCCTTTGCTACGTCGGCTCGGACTGAATTGATCCGAGAAGTCACGGCGCGGATCGTCGCGGTGGTCGCGCAAGGTTCTCCAGAGCGCGTGGAGCAAGCCGGGACCGTCGCTTCTCTGGAGAGGGAAGTCGCGGCCGCTGGAGGGGGAGACGTCGGCAGGAAGCATGTGGCCGACAAGGTCGCATACGTCTGGTTCAACCGCATCATCGCGCTGAGATTCATGGACGCCAACGGTTACACCGGCATCGGTGTGGTGTCGCCCGCGATAGACCAGATCGGTCAGCCCGAGGTTCTTGCTGCTGCCAAGCGCGATCAAGTTGACAAGATTGTTGTCACCAAGGCGGCAGACGTCACTGCAATCAGGGGCCTACTCAACGACACTCGTCGGCCTCGGCAGGGCGTTGATGCTCAAGCGGAGGCGTACGCGCTCCTGCTCGCGGATTACTGCCGCTACTGGAACCGGGCAATGCCGTTCATGTTCGAGCGCGAAGGCGACTTCACTGAGCTGCTGATTCCAGGGAATTTGTTGGCTGATGATTCGGTGCGCAGCCGGGCGGTGGCGGTGTTGACGCCCGAGGTGTGCCGCGACGTTGAGGTCATTGGTTGGCTGTACCAGTTCTATGTTGCCGAGCGTAAAGATGAGGTTTTCGCGGGGTTTAAACAGGGCAAGAAGGCTGGTGCTGCGGAGATCCCGGCGGCAACGCAGTTGTTCACTCCCCATTGGATTGTCCGGTACCTGGTTGAGAACTCCCTTGGTCGTCTTTGGATGTTGAACCATCCTGAGTCTGCGCTGGTGGATCAGATGGACTACTACATCGCCCCGGTTGATGAAGAGACCGATTTTCTCCGCATCACCAGGCCAGAGGAGTTGAAGATCATCGACCCGGCTTGCGGGTCTGGTCACATGCTCACGTACGCCTTTGATCTGCTGTACGCGATCTATCAGGAGGCCGGTTACGCACCCGCCGACATCCCCAGCTTGATCTTGGGCAACAACTTGTTCGGGGTTGAGATCGACCAGCGGGCCGGTTCTTTGGCCGCGTTCGCGCTAGCGATGAAAGCCCGCGCCAAGCAACGCACGTTCTTCAACACCGGCACCCAACCCAACATTTGCGTCCTGCAGAACGTCCATTTCACCACCGACGAATTGGATGAGCTTGTCACGCGTGGGGGAGACCGGTTCGTTGAAGAAGACTTCTGGCAGGCCTTCGAACACGCCGACACTTTCGGATCCCTGATTCAGCCAAACGAAGTCCTCATTCCTGAACTTCGGGCGCATGTTCAAGCATCGATCCATTCAGACCATTTACTGAACCAGCGACTCGTCGACAACGCCAACACGGTCTTGACTCAAAGCGAATACCTGTCCCAGCGCTACCACATCGTCGTTGCAAACCCTCCGTACATGAGCAGCAAGAACCTAAATGCACTGCTCGCGGGTTGGTTGCAGGTTAACTTTGCCGAGTATAAATCGGATCTCTTTGCAGCATACGTATCGCGAGGCGTGACGTTCCTTTTGACGCAGGGGCATTGTGGCCTGATGACTCCATTCGTGTGGATGTTCATCGCTATGTATGAGCCCTTGCGCAAACTCGTACTAAGCGAGTTGTCATTGACATCGCTCGTGCAGTTGGAGTACTCCGGGTTCGAGGGTGCCACGGTTCCGATCTGTGCATTCACGATGTGTAAGGATGAAACGGACCGCCAGGCAACCTTCATTCGGCTCGCGGACTTCAAGGGCGCAACTAGCCAAGCCCCGAAGGCTCTAGAAGCTATTCGGAACCCAGATTGCGGGTGGGCGTTTCGAAGCCGCCCACGAAGGTTGCTGAAGTTGCCAGGTTGCCCAATTGCCTATTGGGCAACTGAGAGGGACTACCAAGTGTTCGAGTCGTTTCTGACCCTGAGTGATGCGATGGCAACGCGAGAAGGTATGACCACGGGCAACAATGGCCTATTCCTGCGACGTTGGTTTGAAGTCTCCACAGCGGGAATTGGATTCGGGCTAACGGACGAAAATCAAGCAATTCAGTCGGGCAAAAGGTGGTTCCCCTACTTGAAAGGTGGAACTTTCCGAAGGTGGTATGGAAATCTTGAATACGTCGTTGACTGGGAGCAAGATGGCCGACGACCGAAGAACTATTTGGATAGCAAGACTGGTCGAGTCAGATCGCATAATTACAATGGGGTATTCGGATTGCGTCCCGGCCTGACTTGGTCGAGTGTCTCAAGTGGAAGGTTTGCTGCTCGGATGGTTCCGGGTGGGTTGATGTTTGATGCCACTGCTCCGATGGGCTTTGTCGATGATGTGACCACTCTGAAGAAGGTACTCGCACTATTAAACAGTTCTGTCGTAGACCGTTACTTAGAAATGCTCGCGCCAACTTTGCACTTCAAGTTGGGGCATGTCCTAAGTCTTCCCTACCGAGATCTGCCAGACGCACTTGTCGAATTGTCTTCCAGATGTATTCAGCTTTCGAAAGACGCTTGGGATGAGTATGAGACGTCATGGGACTTCAGGCGGCCGTCCTGGATGGCAGACGGGTCTGCTTATGAGACTGGAAAAGTAGAGCGGTCTTTCAAATCAGAACATTCCGCACGCGTACAACGACGGATGCGCTTAGATTCTGCCCAAGGCGCGATCAATCGTTTGGTTGAAGACGTATTCGCGCTCCTCGGAGAGATGCCAGCTGAGCAAGATTTGCCTTGGGACGGCGATTCTGACGCTACGTTCGAACAGCAAGTCAGCGAATTGGCAGAGGATTTGGTCTCTTTTGCGGTGGGTTGCATGTTCGGGCGGTATTCCCCTGATTCTCCGGGTTTGATTCTTGCGGATCAGGGGGCGAAGTTGCAGGACTATCTTGCGAGGATTCCAGCCCCGTGTTTCATGCCAGATGCGGACAATGTGATTCCGATTGTGGATGGTGATTGGTTCGAGGATGACATTGTTGGGCGGTTCCGAGAGTTCCTTCGGGTGTCTTTTGGTGAGGAGCATTTCGAGGAGAACTTGCTTTTTGTGACCGAGTCCCTTGGGGTGCGGGATCTTCGGGACTATTTCGTGAAGTCGTTCTATAAGGACCACGTCCAGCGATACAAGAAGCGGCCGATCTATTGGCTGTTCTCCAGCCCTAAGGGTTCCTTCAATGCACTCATCTACATGCACCGCTACACACCGTCGACCGTCTCGACGGTGCTGACGTACTTGCGAGAGTACGTGACCAAGCTCGAGTCGAGCCTGCAGCAGGCCGAAAGGGCGGGGAGCGCGAAGGAGGCGGATCGCCTGCGCAAGATAATTGTCGAGCTCAACGCGTACGAGCACGACGTGCTCTACCCGAAGGCATCCGAGAACATCGCTGTTGACCTTGACGACGGTGTGAAGACCAACTATCCGAAGTTCGGGGATGCACTCAAGAGGATCCCCGGTCTGGAGTCCTCGGATGAGTGACCTGACTTCCGTCAAAGACGCCCTGGACAAGCGACTCGCTGGGAAACGAGTCGTGTTCTGGCACGATCCGTCAGGAGAGTATGACGCTGAGGTCGACGCGCTTGACTTCGGCAACGTCAACATCATCCGGGTGCACGGCAACGAGTTCGGAGTGAAGAGCGAGCTGCTCGCCGACCACGTCACCAGACACCTTGTGTACCGTGCGGGTGAGGTGCCGGGCGGCACCGACAACTGGCTGCTGGACCTTGAGTTGGCCTATGGCGTATTCACGGCCGATAAGACGTCCATGCTCCAACAGGAACTCGGTCTCAACGACCTTGCGCTCGGCCCGGTCATTGAGCAGCACCAGAAATTCTTCGCAGCCGCCGTGCGTAAGCAGGCACTCGAGAAGTTGTTGTCGTCTGGGGACGACCCTATGAAATTGCGCGCAAAGATGTGCCAGGTGCTTGTGAAGTCCTCCGGGCACACATTGACCGATATCACTAGGGAACTCCTCGCTGAGAACGCTGAAACCAAGCACACCAAGTTCGATGATCTCGTCACCTACGGACTCGACCAATTCCTCTGGGACGGCCTCACCAACATCTACAAGTACCCCAGCGCCAATCCAACGATCGACGACTTCTTACTCTGGATGTTCAGTCGAGCCATCGAGAAGTTCGAGTCTGACACTCCAGGGCGCTACCGCAATATTCGCATCGACTTCAACAGCCTGCGCTTCGACGTTCGCAGCCAAGACATGATGGCGAAACTCGCCTCTCGGGCTGCCGACGCACTCGATATCAAGTCGAAGATCGAGCACACCGACTATTACGAGTTGGTCTCGATCACGATCTTTGAGGAGATCGACCGCAAGGTCATCGTCGACCTCGCCGCCGCCGTGGCAACCCAGGCGGTCACACCTCGCGACGTGGCCGACGTGGTGCGGCAACGTCAGGAAAGCCTTTGGACGCATAAGTACGCCAAGTTATACGCGGCTATTCAGAGCGCCTCGGAACTTCTAGCAGCTATTACCGCATTGCCTAGTTCGACTGGAGCTCTCGATATCGCATTGCAGAAGTACCAGTCGGACTGGTTCCGTATTGATCAGCAATACCGCTGGTTCACATACGCGTATCAATCTGCCGAATTCCAGCAGCCGCTTGAAGCCCTCAAGGCCGAGGTGGACAAGCAGTACGCGAATAAGTTCCTCTACGATTTCGGTGGGCTCTGGCAACAGACCCTGGAACCGGTCACTGAATGGAAATCGGCGGCACTCGCGCCCCAGGCCAAGTTCTTCGACAACCATGTCGCTCCGGTAGTCAAGGATGGACGAACCAAGGCGGTCGTCATCATCTCTGACGGTATGCGCTACGAGGTTGCGGAAGAACTAGCTTCCCTGATCCGCAACGAGGACCGTTTCGACGCATCCCTCTCGGCGGTGTTAGGAGTGTTGCCGAGTTACACCCAACTGGGGATGGCCGCGTTACTACCTCAGTCCGCGTTGGAGTTGAACCCCGAGGCGCTGCCTGTCTTGGCTGATGGGAAGCGCACTGACGGCACGGCGAACCGCGACAAGATTCTGCAGTCGGTGAAGGGCCACGCGCTTTCCGCCGCCGCTGTGCTAGCAATGCCGGGAGACGAACTGCGCGATCTCTATAAGCAGCACCAGATCTTCTACGTTTACCACGACCGCATCGACGCGGCTGGCGACAAGGCACCGACGGAGCGCACCGTCTTCGAGGCCGCTGAGGAGACTTTGCGGGAGCTGTTGCTCCTCGTGAAGAAATGGACGAACGCCAACGCGACGAACATTCTGCTGACTGCCGACCACGGCTTCCTTTATCAAGACATCCCGCTGGAGCAGTCCTACTACGTCTCTGAGACTCCGCAGGGGGATGCCGTTACTAAGACCAATCGCCGTTACGTGTTGGGCAGGGCGTTGAAGCCCTCACCGTCCTTCATGACATTCACCTCTGCGCAAGTCGGCTTGTCTGGGGACATTGACATTCAGATTCCGAAGTCAATTCATCGGATTCCGCTGCCAGGCGCTGGCACGCGATACGTGCACGGTGGCGCTTCCCTTCAGGAAATCGTCGTCCCTGTGGTCACGGTCAACAAGAAGCGCAAGAGCGACATCCGCCCCGTCGAGGTCGATCTCATGCCCGAGACCGACAAGATCACGACCGGGCAACTCACCGTGAAGCTGCTTCAGCGGGAGGCCGTGACCGACAAGATTCAGTTGCGTCAGGTTCGTCTTTGTCTCTACGTGGGTGAGACGCTGATCTCCGATCAGCCGGTGCTGGTGTTCGACAGTGACGCGGACGACCAGCGTGAGCGGTACCAGTCCGCCACGCTGTACCTCACACAAGATGCCGACGACTTCAACAACCGCGCTGTCGAGCTACGGCTGGAAGAACCCATCCCGAATACGAACCAATGGAAGGCCTTCTCAAGGGCCAACTACACCATCAAGCGCTCATTCACGACTGACTTTGACTTCTAAGGGGTGACTGAGATGACCGAACGCACCGAATCTGATGTATTCGACGACGACTATCCAGAGGGCGTTATCGATGCTCCCGTTGCGTCGAATCCACCAGTGAAGTCAGCCCTCGACCAGAAGATCAACGAATTCTTTGGAGGCGCAGTAGTTCGCAAGGACCTCGTCAAGGCTGTCAAGGGCAACGCGATCGTGCCCTCGTTTGTGTTGGAGTACCTACTCGGCCAGTACGCAGCCTCGGACGACGAGGCAACGATCCAGTCGGGAATCGAGAGCGTACGCAAGATCCTTGCCGACCACTACGTGCACCGGAACCGGGCCGAACTGGTGAAGTCGAACATTCGCGAAAAGGGCCGCTACCGCATCATTGACAAGGTGCAGGTGCAACTCAACGACAAGGAGGACACCTACGAAGCCGAGTTTGCCAACCTCGGCATCAAGCAGGTGCTGGTCTCGCCAGCGATCATCAAGAGCCATCCGAAGTTGTTGGTAGGTGGCGTGTGGTGCATCTGCGACATCGAGTACTCACACAGCGACAGTCCTCACTTCGTGCCTTGGATCCTGGGATCCATTAAGCCGATTCAACTCTCCAACTTCGACTTCGACGGATACGTAACTGCCCGTCGCCAATTCACGACGGATGAATGGATCGACCTTCTCATCCAGTCCATCGGCTTCAACCCTGAACTTTTCGGTCGCCGGGCCAAACTCATCCAGCTCGTCCGCCTGATTCCGTTCGTCGAGCGAAACTACAACCTCATCGAACTCGGCCCTAAGGGCACCGGCAAGTCACACATCTTCTCGGAATTCTCGCCCCACGGAATGCTGATCTCCGGTGGCGAAGTCACGGTTCCGAAGCTCTTCGTCAACAACTCGAACGGCCGTATCGGCTTGGTCGGCTACTGGGACGTCGTTGCGTTCGACGAGTTCGCTGGTAAGAAGAAGCGCACCGATAAAGCCCTTGTCGACATCATGAAGAACTACATGGCGAACAAGACCTTCTCCCGCGGAGTAGAGACCTTGGGAGCCGAAGCATCAATGGTGTTTGTAGGCAACACTTCCCACAACGTTCCCTTCATGTTGAAACACTCGGACCTATTCGACGAACTCCCTGAGAGCTACCACGACTCGGCATTCCTCGATCGGCTGCACTGCTACATCCCCGGGTGGGAGGTCGACACGATCCGCGGCGAGATGTTCTCTAACGGCTACGGTTTCGTCGTCGATTACATCGCAGAGGTGCTCAAGTCGATGCGCGACGCCGACTACTCCGACCGGTACCAGCAGTACTTCACTTTGGGCTCAGACATCTCCACCCGCGACCGTGACGGCATCCACAAGACGTTCTCAGGTCTGATGAAGATCTTGTATCCGCAGGGTGAGGCGGCTAAAAAGGAAATCGAGGAGATCCTGCGGTTCGCCATCGAAGGGCGCAAGAGAGTCAAGGACCAGATCCTTCGTATCGACGGCACCATGGTCAACGTGAAGTTTGGCTACTACGACAAGGGAGGCGATTGGCACGCAGTTTCGACCCTCGAGGAAGACGAGTATCCGGCGTACTACCACCAGCACCAAGCCGAGGAGTCGTCTATTAGCACCACCGACGCGGTGCTCTCGACCGGCGCTGCTCCTGCAGAGGTTGGACCGAAGACCGAGCCGTTGTTCGAGGGCCACCGCGAGTTCCAGGAGAACCAGCGCGGCGTCTCGTACGAGACCTTGCTGTTGCCGTACCTGCGCGGCGCGACCGAAATCACCATCGTCGACCCGTACGTTCGCCTGCCGCACCAGGGTCGGAACCTCGTAGACCTGCTCGCGCTTCTGGCCTCGGGCAAGGACCCGGCTGACGAGATTGCCGTGAGGCTCGTAACCAAGGAAGACAAGGGCGAGTTCCAGCAACAGCACCTCCTCATGCTCAAGGACATCCAGGATGGCGCCGCGTCGGTCGGTATCAAGTTCAACGTCGTGTGGGACGACACAGTTCACGACCGGTCGATCCGCACCGACAGTGGCTGGAAGGTGCTGCTCGGTCGCGGCCTTGACATCTTCCAGAAGGGCTCGGGGGGCCAGTTCGACGTGGCCGCACGCCGTCAGGAGTTCCGACAAGTCGTTGGCTTCGGCGTGACTTACATCCGTGACAGCGAGTCAGCGTCGCAGTAGTTGGTGCTAGGGGCTGGGCCATTCGCGCGAAATGATCCGATTGAATTCCTGCTCGACCTCCACAGGGGGCGGGTGAACCCCTGACACACTCCCTGGCTGAGTCTCGACTGGGATGCTTCGCATCGCTCGGAAAATTAACTTGCCGACGGCCACAAGCAGTGCAGTGGCCCCCACCACCGCGCCGATGACGAGCGACAGGGCGACCAGGACGATCAGCGCAATCATGGAACCTCCGTCGTGACGATCCAGGCAGAGTAGGTGTCCGGTCCGACACTCACCCGGCAGCGGATCCCATGTAGGCGCGCGTGAGGGACCAGGCGGGCCACTTGGAGTCAGCGGGCGCGCTCCACGTGACTGAGACGTGCGTCGCCTCCGGAGAGATCGCCAGGGAAGTGCCACTGGCGTTGCATGCTGAACTGGGAGAACACATGACCGTGACGTGCACACGTGCACCTGAGGACAGTGTCGGTGCGCTGATGTCAGTCACGCCGATACCAAGATGTGGCAGCTTCCAGTCATGGAGCGGGTGCGTCGCTGAGCCCTGGACTGCTGGTGCAATTGCTGTCGGCTTGGGCGCCTGTGTCGGCGGCAGGGTGGGTCTTGTCGGGGTGCTCGTTTTCGTTGCTGTCGGCTTGGTCCTATCCCGACTGCTGGGGTCCTTCGTGACTTGAGACGCCGTCGGTGTTGCCTTCGGTGCAGGGAGTGTTGGCGTGGAGGCGCTAGTCGGCGCGGTTGTTGACAAGGGCGCGTTGGGCTGCGCATCTGGCGGGGTTGCGGCGGACATCGGTGTGGCGACCCGCATCGAGGGTGTTGGGTAGGTGACCTGGATGTCGCCGAGTTCGGCCTCGGAATAGGCGGGCGATAAAGCAGCCGCTTCCGGGGTGGGGTTGATGACTCCGATGCTGGGGCTGATGACCGTCGCGGCGCCAACGACCAGGCCGCCTGCCAGGCAGGCACCAAGTGCCATGCCCAGAGTGCGCGGCGTCAGCTGCATGCCGAGTCCTCGACACGGGAGGAAATCCAGCGGCTGACCTTGATAGCCGTGGTCCCTCCGATATGCGCCGCGGTAGCGGCCGTCATGCCCGGTACCTCCATGAGCTGCTTCCACGCCTCAGCTTCGACGCGGCGAGCGTCGGTGAGATCGAGGGGGTACCGGTCTTGAGCCCTGGCGAGACGATCGCTGGCCTTGGCCTCGAGCCCGGCTCGCTTGGCCTGCGCCGCCGTGAGGTCCTTGGCGGCGATGGTCGATGCGGTCAGGAAGTCATTGTTCACGAGTGGAACTCCTTGTCGGCGCGGGCCGGTGTCGACCCGTCACTTCGTTCAACGGTGTTAGCAGGGTCGGTACCTCGCAAGTTCGCGTCGCCCTGGCCGGCGTGAATGCGAGGTACCGGGGCCCCGACACCGTTGTGAAAGCTGAGACCAAGAACTCAAGGCATCGAATCACGAGAAGCAGACCAGACCACACGACCACGAAGGACACCGAAACTATGAATATCAATCACACACCAGAGCACCACGAAGACCCCAAGGACAAGGACACAAGCCACAAGCCCACGAACACCTCCCGGGCTGGCATCCAGATGCTCCGCGCCGTCCGGCCTGCCGGATCGGGGGCCTGAAGATGGCTCGCAGCGGTCATTGCCAAATGCTCACTCACGGCGCCGATTTGGGTGCGCAGGTGGGTTACAGATTGGGCGGAATCACACCGGATAAGTCTGCCTCCGTGGCTGCCCGGGAGGCCCAAGTCGACTACCGATTGGGGTCGGAATCCGTCGACTCGAGGCAGGTCTGGTTCCTCGGCGAGGGGGTCACGGCCGCGAGGTTGGCTTATCGCCCAGGAGAGCAGCTGACGCTAGCCGACGGCCGCATTGTGCGTGACGCGATGTATGGAATTGACCGGCAAACCGGTGAGCGAGTTCGCGTACGAACGGAGCGAAATCGTCAGGCCCGTATCGCCGCGGGCCCCTACTTCTCGGTCATCAAGGAAGCCTGTGAATTGGCGGAGATTCACCCTGAAGATCTTTGGCCAAAGCGGAACCTGTCGTCGCAGTTGCGCTCCGTTGCGCGTGCTGCCGGCCGATCGAACGGCACCGTCGTGATCCGTACGGCGGAGGCTCTGCTGCGTTCGAATGAACACGCCTGGGCGATGTACTGGGCCCGGGACCGGCAGGGCTTGGAGTTCGAGCCGCCGCCCGTGCAGTTCGATCGGGAGGAGGTGATGCGTCTTCTCGGTGCACACCATCGAGCCCTCGAAGAGTCTTGCCAGCAGCAAGTATTCGACGGCAAGCCATTGGACTATTCCCTGTCAGACAAGAAGCTCGGGGAGTGGATCTGGGGTCGCGTCCTGGAGCAGTCCGAGGAGACCAGTGTCGTTGGCAACGCGGGCTACGAGCTGACCTTGACGTGCCCCAAGTCGTTCAGTGTTGCCGCCTTCGTCGCCGATCCATCCACGCGCGAGCAGTGGCTTGCCACGGTCCGCGATGCTGCCCGTCAGGCCGCAGATGGGCTGATGGCCCGGGTTGCTCACGGGCGCGCAGGGCACGAGGGCGACGGGCAGAAGTCCCTCCCGATTCGGGGTCTGGGCTACTCAGCGACGGTGTCGATCGAGTCGTACTCGCGTGAACTGGACCCACACTTGCACGGGCACGTGATGATCCCCAACCGGGTTGTGTGCGTGGATGGCGTGGAGCGCACGATGGCAACCGGGGGAGCGGACTTGGTCAATCATTCGTGGTGGTTGCAAGCTCAATTCGAGCGATGCTTGCGCCAGTTGTCGACGCAGCGAGGGCTCGTGACCGGATGGGAGTTCGACCTCGCCGACCGCCAGTGGGAGGTCATCGGCGCCGACACGGATCTCATGGCCTTCTATTCCCAGGCGCAGGCACGCGTGCACGGGGAAACCCTGGAGTCACTGCACGAGGAATCAGTCGGCGTGACTCGCGCGAGGCTTCAGGTTTTGGATTCTCGTGCCAAGCGGAAGGTCACTAGCGCCAAGGGCGAGCAGACCCTGACTTGGGGCCAGGTCCGGGCCCGGATGATCGACCGCGCTGATGAGTTCGGGATCGACCTAGGCTCTGCTTTTGGCGCCGTCCCTCTTGACTTCGCTCAGCAGCCCCGGGCCTGGGATGTGGACTTCTGGGCGCGGACGGTGGAGGAGATTGTGTGTGAGAACAAGGGCGCTGAGATCACTGCCCGCATTGAGGCCGCCGTTCGCGCGTTCGCGCCGCACGACTGGTCTGAAGAGCAGGTCCGGGCCATGTTGTCGGAGGTCGTTGCGCGTGAATTCACCACCGGGGAGGTCACTGCCCGTGGGCGAGTTGGGGTGCGCAAGCACGCCTCAAACCGCATCGCCGACGCGGAGCGCCGAGCTTGCGAGGCCTTCGCTGCAGCCTCTGAGCAGAACAAGCACGCCCTCGATCCCGAAGCAGCCCTCTTGGGTCTTGAGCAGTGGCGCGAGCTGAGCGGCTGGACACAACAGAGCCTCAGTTTCACGCCCGGACAGCTCGCTTTATTCACCCAGATGACGACCGGCCGTGACAGTGTCTCAACCGTGATCGGGGCAGCTGGCTCGGGTAAGACCACGGCAATCGACGCGGCCAGGACTGTTCTGGCCGCACGTGGCCAGCGCGTCTACGGGGTGTGCGTCGCCGCGATTGCGGCACAGGCCTTGCGCGACACCGCCGGCGTTCAGGCGGGCACGGTCACCTGGCTCACCATGCGCATCAACTTCGCTCGAGATCCGCAAGACCCGATCCGGATCAAGGCAGACGAACTCGCGCGTTCTGGGCGTCGACGAGAGCGAGCACTGGCGCAACGAATATGCACACGCTTCTCCTTGCCCCAGATGGATCATCTCGTCATCGACGAGGCCTCCATGATCCCGGCAACCGACATGGCCACGGTTCTGGAATGGGCTGCCGACAACGACATCACCGTCACCCTCATCGGCGATCACCGCCAACTCCAACCGGTCGGACCCTCCGGCCTCTTCCGGCAATTTCACGAATCCCGACCTGGCGCTGAACTCGTCGAAAACCTCCGTCAACGCACCGACGTCGGCCGAGAATGCGCAGCCTTCCTACGCGACGGTGACCCCGAGCAGGCCCTGCTCAAGCTCGCAGATGCCGGGCAACTTGTCGTCGTTGCGAGCCAGACCGAAGCCGAGCGTGTCCTCATCTCAGCCTGGGCTGAGCGCGCCGAGGGCTGTCCGGAGCCACTGGAACGACTCCATGCAACTGGACTGGAATCAGACCGCAATGACCAAGTCGAGATTCTCAACACTCTGGCTCGGGTCGAAGCACGAAACCGCGGCTGGATCACCGGCGGCGATGTCATCTTCCGCGACCGAGGCCTTACTAGAAGCATCGCTATCGGGGACCAGATCGTGATCACGAAGAACATCACCCGAGGCCAAAACCGATCCCTGTCCAATGGCACCCGAGCAGTGGTCGCCTCAGTCGACGACAAGGGCATCGAGATCGCGTACCGCGACGGCGACAAGGTCTGCACGAGTCATCTGACGGCGCTGCAGGTCATGCGCAACGCGCGCCATGGGTACGCCATGACCACGCACAAACTCCAAGGCCAGACCGTGGACTCGCTGGTGATCGACGTCGGTCCGGACCGCGACATGTCCAGCGCCTATGTCGCCTTCACCCGCCATCGAAACGACGTGCTTGCGGTGGTGAATATCGCGGACATCGCCGACGGAGAGCAAGCCGCCGCCCTGATGGCGGCCGGACCTGATGCCCGCCGTGACGCGGTCATTGCCATGACTGCCGAGCGCATGTCCCAACGCGGATTCATCGAGCAGCCCACCGCGCACGCTGCCCTACGGCGTCCCCTCCCGCTGAGCCCGCGCCCCGACCAAGGCTTGGGCATGGCGGGATGATCCCAACGAATGCAGTCATTCAGTGTGGTTGTCACGTCAATCCTCGACGGTTTCCCAGCGTGTCAACAGAGTCTTCGAAGCGGCTGGGTGGGCCGAAGTCGCGCTTGGCCGGTAACGTCGCCAAGTTGCATGGTCAGATCAGTATCAGTCTCGCGACATCCTCTCGCAGGCTCAGACGCAACCTACGCTTGCGGATAAGCAGAAGCACAAATCCTCAAGGGTCAAGGGGCAATCGAACTCGGTGCAGTCCCCAGCAGGCTCAAGTCGACGGGCCTGGACCAGTCCAACAGTTTCACGTCGCCTTCGCTTCGGCCCAGAGCTCTACAGCACCATTTGGTTGAGGTATGGCCCACATTTGTGGAGGACCGCCCACTGGACGCATGACGTAGTCGCTAATGGAATACAGCGTGCCTATCGTTTGGATGAGAATCTTCATGAATTCAGTGAGTTCGTAGAGATTCCTTGGTGACCTGAACTCATTGGAGGCATCACTCCAAATTATTCCGAACATTTCAATTAAGTGCCGTCCGAAGACAGTCCGACCTGCTGTTGAGCCATTGAAGTAGAACTGCACTCGAAATTGATTGTGCGCACCCGGACTGCGCACCGGGTCATGATCTCTGAGCCAGAAGTCCTCAGTGACTTGAAATTTGTTACTAATGCCAACGTAGTTCCCGGTATTTGGATCTATGCGGTCAACATTGCGAAGGTGGTACAAAACTGGGTGTTGGCTATTTTTCGCGTCACCTTCGTAGCCAACGATTTGCAACACTGTCGGTTCGCCCCATTGCCTTTCGGTGAGTTCGTTTTCAAGACGAGTGGCCAGATATTCAGCAAATGCGCCAACGGGATTCACACTGGTTCCTACCTGGAAGTCGGCAATTGCGGAAGGCATCCATTCATCCATGCGCAGTATCCCGACGCGATACGTACCAGCAACAGCGATAGCTGCAGGAGCAAACGGGAGTCCGAATACTTTCTCGCCATCGGTGGTGGCCGCAACGGGCAGGCTTTGAACGATATTCGAATCTGATGCTTGGACCACCCCAAAGTCGCTGATGGCCGACACGATGAGAGTCACCGGAAAAGTATTGCAGTTCGCAATCGCCACGCCTGACGCTCTACGTCCTCTGCTGGACGCTAAAGGTGTATCGGACTTGGTATCCGATACGAGCGCGGGTTCTCTCACCTATGTGCGAGGCGTCTCACACGATGCCACTCAAATCTCACACGATCTCCAATCGGGAGAGCATTTCCTGACAATGGCCTGCAGGGATGCATGTAGGGAGGAGCGGCTCTAAGTTCGCCGCGTTCATGCCGCGCTTTGTGCGGGATCTGTGACTTGGGGGCAGGTCCAATGCATACCTGGCTGACCGCGCGAAACTAAGGATCTTCGTCAATTTGCGAATGATTCAGTATTGAAGGCGTTTGAATTCGGGCACCTATTCAGAGGATTCTTCCTATCCGAATAGTTCGATCGCTTTGTCTGAATTGTGCATCCATTGCACGGCAGCGAGTGTCAGAAGGCCTATAACTACACCTTCGCCCAACGACTCTGGGTCGGAAGGGGCCGAGAGCAGGTCTAGTGCCTGACATGCAAAGTTTCCTGGTTTGCCATCCTCCTTTCCTTCGTCATCGACGCCCATGGCCAATCGATTGAGTTCAAAAGCAATTTGGCCAAGGCAAGCGTCGTCACCGTATTCCGTGATTCTCTCGAAGGCTTCCGCAAATTGTGTGACGGACCCGAGATAGAAGTCTTCATACTCGGGCGCCAAATTTCTTCTACTTCGCAACTCTTGGATCGCTGAGCATCGAATCAACTGGTCTATTGCCGTGCTGACATCGCTTTGCAGAGTGTGAGTTTGTTGGGCTGGTCGTTCTTCGGGATACCACCGGTAGTACCCAGCGACAGACGGGAAGGAGCGACGGATTACCTCACAGCCGAGTGACGGCTCTGCCCGTCCTTCGAACTCGGGAAAAATCAATGTAGGTGGTAGGTGATGGGCATCGCGAATATCCAAGACGGCCTGAATTACCGCGTCAACTTGGTTTGTCCATGCGGCAACGTCCTCGCACTGGACTATGACTGCTACGTCGATCCGAGGCCAATAGGACTGATCAACTGGCGCATGCTTGTGCACAAGTTTCGCATTGAAACCACGCGCGCGAAGATCTGCATTGAACTCCCGTATGAAGTCTTCAGATGCAGCCTCAATCTTGCGATTGGCCAGATTTGCAACTCTACGAAGCACCTGCCCCTTGGGCCCAGATCGTTCTCGCCGGATGTCTGCAGGAGTGATCGCGTCATGCTGAAGTGCTAACGCTATGTCGCGTATTGCGATCAAGAGAAGTTTCAAATCATCAAGCACGGTAGGCGGCTCACTAAGGCCGATCAATGCCCAATGTTCTGCGGATCGTACTTCCTCAAGGGTGGCCACCAGGTCAGCTGCTACTGCAGCGAGTGAACCGTATTCTCCGTCGCGAATCTTTGCGGGAATTACATCCGTGACGTGATGTAACACTGTGTGAGCCGAGTCCAGACCCAACGCCGACGGGACCATTTCGTTGTCTACGAATCCTGCAAACTGCGCGGTTACTCTCGCTCCAGTGCTTGGAATGATTTCGCGGAAGAGCGCTAGCCCGTCCAATGGGTTGGCCAATTGATCCGCGTCCGTTTTGAGGTCCGATCGTTCCTTTTCGGAACTCTTCCAATACGCATTGCTTGGATCCAGGCTACGAGTTACCCAATGGTCTGCAAGGCTGGTCAGGTAGGCATAGGCGCGATAAAGCAATCCTGCCGCCACTGAGGCGTGGTTGCCCTTCGACATAGTTCCCAGCTCATGAATCACCAATGCTGTCCGAGCACGGTTCCAATCGACATCAGTGCTAGTTAACGCGTATTGCCCAAGCAAGCCAGATTGGCCGAATGTCAGGTCCCCGATTTGAAAGGGTTTGCCGCCTGCTCGAACGGTCTCAATCGCAGCGCTCGAGCAGCCTGGGAGAGACCGAATCAGAACCTTCGCGACATCGTGCGCCCGTGCATTTGGATCTGGGGTCAAGTCTTCGTGGATGAACATGACTTTTGCAGAAGCGACATCGACTCCATCGTGCTGCTCGCGCCCCACTGCAAACACTGTCGGGTAGCTCTCGAGTAGCCGCTCGATGATTTGGGACTCGCCTCCCGCGTACTCGAGCAGCTTTTCTGCAAGGGGGATCGAGAGTTGCCCGGCAGTGTGGCCAATACCCGCGAATTCCTCGGAAGTGCACGCAGTGAGTACGCTCTCCGCGCTTGTTCCATCCCAATCGGCCGCAACGAGATCGTCTACGGTTGTATTCGAGACGCCGATGCATGCAGAAAGAAGGGAAGCAAGCGCACTCGCGCTCCTCTGAGACAGAACGGTCTCGACCACTTGAGCGCGGTCAACGGCATCGATAAATGCATCTCTGAGTCCGGTCGACTCGACCCGATTTTCTCCAAGCGCGTTGATGGCCTCGTTTAGGGACGAATCGAAGAGCGACTCGGGCCATTCAATTCCCGTCAATCCTGATGTGACTACAAGTGGCCAATGGGCTGGAGGGACTGCTGCCTGCTCAACAATTCCCGCACACAACTCAGCGTGGCGCACGAAATCAAGTGCTCGAAACGCGTGGAGCAGCGCCCCGAGCAGTTCAGGCGATCCGGTGGTGGTACGGCTCGCAGCTAGCTTAATAATCGCGCCGTCCAGCGCGCGGTTGTCGCGCAGCACTCCTACGACCAGTTTGACGAGGTCGCTCTCGGGCAGGACCCCCATCAAGCGGGTCACTGTTGTAGTCAAGGTCGGTGGTGGATTCGCGTGCACTGAGTCAACGAGCGCGCGCGAGCGATGCAGGTGCAGTCCTCGTATCGAATCAAAGTCTTCTAGGACAAGATGTTCATCCTTAAGTCGTCTCATCGCACGGCGAAAAGCATCGTCGCCAAGTCCGGCTGCCTGCTGCGCGGACTCTACGGAGAGTGCAATGCCATGTGTGTGTGCCGCACTTACTAGTGCAAGAAGTTGAAGCTCATCACTTGCTCCTTCTCTCACCATGCGATCAACCTGTGCGCCGAGCACGACCGGCAGCCGCTCTCCTTGCGTTAGCTGATACGTGAATTCAAGGGTCAATCCATCGGCGTCATTGAATGCTTCTCGCCAATGAACCGATTGCGTCAAACCGCCTTGCTTAAGATATTCGAAGATGCGAGCGGCGACACCCTCGTCGAGGCCGATGTCGACTCTTGTTGCAAGGTCGGCAGTTGTCGCAGCAAACAAGTCTTCAATGCGGGCAGTCCCTAGCAGGTACACGTTTTGCAAGGGTGAGAGTCGTCGAAGAACTTGGTCCCATGCTTCCATGTCTCCAATTCCTATTCCGTCGACCAGGAACCCGAGCGGCGCTGCTGACGTGGGACGCCTTCCGACGGCGAATCTGTAAATGTCTTCCACGTCAGAAGATAGAAGTCGATTTACGCGATACCAGCTGACGTGACGTTCAACAAACGCCGTCATCCAAAGAACAGTCGATTTTCCGGAACCAGACGGACCCGCAATCAATACTGCCCGAGTTTCAGATAGAGCTGCCAAGACCGCATCGACTTGTTCTGTGCGAGGCGCGGGTAAGCCAGCAGCTATGTGGCCCGGCTGAGCATCAATGCCCTGAAAATAGACGGCGTTGTCATCAGGAGTATCGAGATCGAGTGGTTCAATCGCACCAGAATTGATGGAAGCGACCAGTGAGCCTGGATCAATCTCCGCAATTGCCTGATGGGCAGCCCTCTCGAGCGTCGTTCGATCGAGCCCGGCGCGATGTGAGTAGTCACGTTCTGCGTTGGAGTCAGCGGCATCGGCTATGAGTCGGAGGTAGTCAGCGGCAATCCGAGCAGCAACGGCTGGCTCTACATTGAATGTGTCTTGCACGATATCTGCTGTTCCCCGACGAGCATCCTCGAAGGAGAGGATTCGAATGCGAATCTCGCTGCAACCTGCATTCGGCCACGAGGCGTCTTCAAAGAGACGTTTGCAAGCGATGGCAAGGGGATGGTCTGCTTCCAAGTCTCCTAAGCGCATGCAGCTATGCGGTAGCGGGCATTCGCGGATGTCTCGCTCTAGTACCAATTCGATTGTTGATCCCGCATTGCGGGACTTACGAGCATGCAGAGTCTTGATGTGCTCGGCGACTTCTCTTGCGGGAAAAAGTCCTACTCGCTCCTGTCTTGACTTGGCCTGGACCTCCGTACCTGCCTGACCCTCGCAGGACGCATCTTCGCGATGTGATTCGGGGACGACTCGCGTGTGACTGTCAGAGACCAGTAGTTGAGCCGCGTACCAAGATGAAATGGCATCTTGATAATGGAAGCCACGCCCAGCGTTGGCTCCGTGTCTCGTCGAAGCCCATTGGGAGGCATCCTCGTCCATCAAGTGAATATTCTGGCCGGCCTGCACATAGGGAAGCTTGGACTGGATCATTTCGTCGACCACTGCGCGCTGGCCACGTCTCTCGTTAGATTTGGACAGTTTAGTCCGTCGGCCAGTTCCCTTCTTCACGGGACAACTCCACCATAGGTGGCTGACACTTCCTGTATCCGTGCAGCGTCCACAAGCAGGTTCTCACAGCTGGGCGGAAGGCGGCGCCAAATGAGTGCCTTCGGTCTCCGCATAGGCGATGTTCATTGCTCGCAGGAGTGAAGTGGCTTTTGCCCCATTTCAGGAAGGATGGCAAACCCTTGTATGAGCGGCAGCCCTTCTATGCTGGAAAGACCGCTGCAATTAGCGCCAGGACATTGGATGCACGTTCAAGCACCATCTCGTCAGCATGAGGATTCAGGACAATTGTGAAGCCCATCCCAGGGGCCAGGACATTTCGCTGGACTAGGCCTACACCCAGAAAGGGGAGTTCGGCTGACATCCAAGTCCTAAGCACGGCCTCCCAAGTGGCTGCGCTGCGCATGTAGGCATATCCAACATCTGATGATTCGATCAAGAGGATGGTAGGCATAGATCGGGCCTGCTCGATTTTCTGTTGATCGCGTGTCTTGGCTAGAAGCGCCTCTTCAACGTGTTCCATTGTTCTTGCGAGTGCGGCGGATTCTACTTCCACTTTGACATGCGATGCGTCGTTGTCATCTGGTTTCTGGGCAATTTCGATAGCGAGTGCGAAGGTGCCCGTAAAAGTATCGATCTCATGAATCGTGTCAATCTGGCTGCCTGTCTCTATTGCTTGGGACACACGAAGCATGATGGAGTTTTTTGTTGCTTTCCGAACTTGCAACGGGTAGTTGTCAAACGTCAGTGTCAAAGTGAGTGATCGAGTTCCGATCAGCCGGGTTAGATCTTGAACGAGATCGTCTACACCGTCATAGTCGCGTCGAGTGACCTCTATGCCAATTCCAAAATCTTCCAGAACGAAGTCAGGCTCCGGATTGGGTGGAGCGCCAAACCGAAAACGAATACCTGCTTTCACGAGCATCCATGCGACTGCAAGTTCTAAGCGAACATTCCAGAGGTCAGCCTCATCACGTGCATCTCGGAATCGACGTCGCATGGATGCGATTCCGACGATTGTGGGATTCACGCTGTCAAGAGTTGTAGTCATTTCCGCAAGACTCTCAATTCCAAGAACTGTGAAGTTGTCGAATTGGTTCTCTGCCCGATCTTGCGCGATCCACTGGAGTACGGGATGACTCTGGCCATTCATGCCCACCGGTAGCCAAACGCGCATGCGATCCAATGCGGCCTGGATTCGTTCCTCATTGGTAGCAGGCATGTTGTCCTCAGCATGTGAATTTGTAGGAGCTCGAACTAGGAGGGTGTTTGATCGCAACATAATTCATAGGAGCGGACCCTTGTGAGGCACCTGGGTGATAGCAGATCGCTGTCCGTGAATTGTTCCAGTGACCTAACTGCAACTTGGTTATTAGCTGTATTGAATTCCCTCTCCAATATGGGCTCGACTTCCCTCACACATAGAGGTGTCATCTCACAGGAAGTTGATGGCATCTCACGCCATCACGGGGCTTCGGACTGCCGAGGTCACGCGGTCGGTGCTACCCAGGCTTTGGCGAGTTCGCCGTGCATCTCGTTGAGTTCCAGCTCCGTCAGTTCCTGCTGCGCGGTTTCGCGCATCGCAGGTCCACTGGCGGCAGATCTTGTCCACCAGCCCCCTCAAGAGAGTGAACAAGGAGATGAAGCGGCCCACGGACGTCGACGGCGTGTTCCCCAATCCCGAGGCGCTGCCGCGCCTCGCGGAAGCAGCCCTGGTCAAGTAGCACGACCGAATGGGCCGTCGCCGACAGGCGCTACCTCTCCGAACGATTCTTGACCCTGGTGACGACCACGACCGCCCACCGAAAGGGGTAGGTGACAACACCAGAACTCATATCGGCATGATCGGAGCACTGACCTGAATGCGAACAGTGCAGAGCTGCCACTCAGGGGATGTCACCTTCCATCCAGCGTGAAGACGGTGGAAGTCAACCTGGGTGAGGTGGAGCAGTCGTTCACCCTGGTCGCCCCAGAGCTGACATCTTGCTTGAGGACTCACACAGTAAGCACTTCTCGTACGGAGACTGGTAACTGCGTTTCCTGCTAGTCGGGAACATCCAGAACAAGTGGCACCACCGGCTGATGCTCGTGTCGGCACCTGCCGCGGTACGTGACGTCGAGGCGCTGCTTGAGCTGGAACGTGTGCTCCTGGAACTCCATCTGGCTGGAGATTGGGGCCTTGGGATCACGGACATGTGATTGCCAAAGCCCCCACCATGAGGTGAGCTCTTCGATGATGTCGAAGTGCAGCCACCAGCATTTGTGCGGAATCTGGTCGGTGCTGAATCCCCAGTGAGGCAATGCCCACGCCAGGAAGTCGCACAGCGCGCCCCAGGTTTCCTCGAAGTGGTCGTCCTGCATCTCGTGCCAGTCGACGGGACCTTCGGGGGCGCAAGGATCTCCTTCTCCAGGGCGCTTGTGGTCCAGGTGCCAAGTCTCCTGCTTGAGAGCGCTCTTGATTCGAGCGGTGTGAACGAAGGTCTTGGCCTTAGATTCCAGACTGGATGTCTCAGTCATGCTGCTTCCCGTCCAGATTTACGTGCATGTGCTAGCCGCCCCAGGTGCCATGCACTACAGCGTTCGCATTGATAGGCGCGGCGATGGGTACCGGGGTAGCGGCGGGCGAAAGCGCGAGCGGCTGCCCTCGTGGTGTGACTTCGCTTGCCGGTTGGGCAGTTCATGGCGCCTCCTCGCTGGAGCTTCGTAGAAGTTCAGCCTCCAGAGCAGCCTGCTGCCTGGCGAGGAGCGATCCATCTGGCCGTTCAGTCCATCGACGCATGCGCAAAGGGAAGGGATGTGCTTGGGACAGGAGCATGACTGCAGAGCCGAACGGGATCGAACGGATCGCATCGGGGGGAAGGATCGGCACTTTGCGCAGGGAGCTGCTGCTGGTCGCGCCGGAGTCGATGGCCAGGGCGTGTGCGGATCGGCTGGTCGTGGTGAACCAGTCGTCGCGTTCGCCGATGAGTTCGGAGAGGTCGCGAAGGTCGTCGGCGTCATCGGTGCCGCCGAGGATGAGTTTGATTTGCGATGCGGAGAACACGGTCGAGGCGTCTTCGTCTCCGTAGCGGGATCGGACTTGGGCCAGGGCCTGGAAGATTGGGATGACGGTGAGGTTCTGTCCTCGTCCATCTGCCAGGAGCGCAGGGAGGGAAGGGATGGGCGCGACGTTGGCGCACTCATCGAGCAGGAAGAGCACCGGAGGGTCCATGCGGCCACCGAGCGAGCGCGCAGCTGTGATGCGCGCGACGTAGGCGATGTCCTCGATCAGCGCCGACACCAGGCCCGACGCTGCGGCAGCCCCACGATCAGTGGCGATCGCATACAGCGTGCCGCACTCGGAGAGCAGCTGCTCAGCGGTGACGCCGGGCCGATCGCCGCTCGGTGTTAATGAGGCGCGCACGGTCGGCAGGGCCAGTGGGGCGATGGCTGCGGCGACCACGCTCATCACTGAGCCGACGAATCGCGGGTCGGGGTTCTTGGAGATGCCGCGTAGTCGTGCGTCCCACGTTGGGCACGCATCGGGATGGGATTGAAGGATCTCAAGTGGGACTTCGAGTGCGTGTTCGGACTGGAGCCAGCGATAGGCCGTTTCGATGTTCGCGCCATCCAGTGCCGCGGCGTGCAGGACGGTCTCGATGACGGTTTTCGCGTGGCCGCGCCATATCCGGTTCTCGCTGCCCTCGCCGATCCCGGTGTTTGATGCCAGTGCTTCGGCGCGGGTGGCAGCGCGCATCGGGTCCTGGCAGCCGGCGACCGCATCCCAGGCGACGTGGTGGGGGAACGTCGCACCGAGCATGCCTTGGGGATCGAACACGCCGACGGGGCCTTTGGCCGACCGCGATGTCAGCGTGGCCTTGAGGTTGTCAGGTTTGGTGCTGGTGGTGATGACCGGCCCGGGCGCGTCGAGTATCGCGTTGATAGCGATATGCAGGCCTTTGCCAGATCCGGGTGGACCGATGACCAGGACGCTGCGCTCGACTGAGGCCCACACCTGCTGCCCCTTGCTGGTTCCCAGGAGGTATCCCAGGTCTTGTGGACGAGGGGCAGGGACGGCCGGCCGCAAGAGGGCCGCCTGCGCATTGAGCTGCTTGACGGAGGCGGCGGTACGCACACCGGCCGGAGTCGACCAGCCGGGTCGGGCGGCAAACTCGTTCGCCCGATGCGTCACAGAGGCCTTACGGCTTGCGCGCCATCGCATGAGTCGTCGAGCGGTTTCCAAGAATGCGATCAGGATGACCATGATCAGGATGAGGTGTGCGATTGGTGACACGTGCGGTGTGTATGGCTCGAACTTGATCACACCAAGCGCACGTCCGGGTGTGAACGCCGGTGCCTGGTCGCCCGCGATCTTTGCGAGGGCGAGCCCGGTGAGGTGGATCAGGCCGAACGCGATCACTGCGGCTGTAACCATGAAGACGACGGCCTTCTCGATCGCGAACGAGTTGCCCGAACTGGCGGTGGTGCTCATGCGGCGGGCTCCTGGTCTAGGACTCCGGTGGAGTGCATCCCTGCGGTGGTGTCCCACCACTGCAACTCATACGGGTGCAGGTCTACTCGAATGCGGTATGAGCGCACGCCTGCGGTGGTTTGTAGTTTGACGAGGAACTCTCCGCGGGAGGCGTTGGCGATGACTTCGACCTCGGCTTGCGTCAGGTCGAGGGCTGCTGCGGTGCCGGGGAGTTCTTTGGCGGGCTGGTAGCCGATCACCTTGGTGCCGGCCAGGGCCAGGAGCGATTCGGCCTTGTTGCGTTCGGCGCTGCCGGCGTCGCCGACGTTGAGGGTGTCGCGCAGGTTGTGCAGTACCAGGACGTTGGACAGCCCCCAGGCACGGGCCAGGCGGAACTGCTGCTGGAGTCGGTCGATCGCGCCATGAGCGTGGGACAGCACGCGCCAGGCCTCGTCGTAGACCGCGAACCGTTGGCCGTTGCCCGGTGTCGCGAGCGCAGCCTCCATCCATGCAGAGGCACAGGTGAAGGCGATCGACAGGTTTCCGTTGTCGTTGTACAGATCCGACAGGTCGATTGCGACGATGGGTGCGGTTGAGTCAAACCTCGTCGTGCTGGGCCCGTCGAAGAGGTCGCGAGCGACAGTGGACAGCAGACCGTCGAATGCCCAGCGGGCGGCGTTGCCGGCCTCGAGCATCTCGCCGGGAGTGCGTGAGATCGCTTGGGCCAGCAAGGGATCGGGTTCACGTAATGCTCGGGCGACGTCGGACAGGATCGGCTTGCCACCAGCGGCGTGTAGCGCCTGCTCCAGGGCCAGCGCAACGGCGGTCTTCTCGTCCACCCGCAGGGATCGCTCGAGACGAATCTCGATCAACCCCTCCAGAAGTCGCAGCTGGGAGGACTTGGCGAGAATTTCCGGGTCAATGCGGTTGCCCTCGGCGTCTACCCGAGCACGCATCAGCGCATCGGATACGTCCAGCGGGTTAAGCCTGTTGCCGCGGCCGGGCCCGATGCTGATGGCTGCGCCACCATAGGAGCGTGCGAAGCGTGCCCAGTCGCTCTTCGCATCCACGGCAGCGACCTTGTAGCCCAGCGGGATGGAGCGCATGGTCAGCGCGCAGGTCGTGTTTGTCTTTCCCGATCCGATCTCACCAACAACGAGGATGTTCGGATTGGTGATGAGCCCGTCGCGGTACAGCTCGAAGGGGGAGAAGGTGAACGGTGCGCCGGTGCCGAGATTGGTGCCCAAGAATGTGCCCCTGTGGGTCAGAGGCGCCTGGGCCAGGAACGGGTACGCCACCGATGCGGTCGCCGTCGACACTCGCAGGCTCGGCAGTGTGAACCGTGAGCGGTCACGTCCCTGTCGGGCGAATCCCGACGCCGGTGCGCCGGGGCTGGTCCATGTCGAGGGTTGGGTCGGTGCCGTGTTCTTGTGGCGGCGCAGGGCAGGCAGCGCGATGCTCATGCGATCACCTCGATACCGATTGGTAATGCTGCCGCGGTAAATGCCTGTAGTTGCTGCCCATAGACGCGGCGCAGATCCAGACTCGCCTGGGTCGCGGCGGCGTGAATGGAGGTGACATCAGCTTCGAGTGCATCCAGCGTGGACGCGGTGACGGTGATCATGCCCACCAGTCCGACCTCAGCATGACCGGCGAGCAGTTCGGACTCCCGGGTCAGGACGTCGTCGAGTTCCTTGGAATCGGCAAGGGTCTCAATGCGACCGAGTTTGTCCTTCAGCCACGAGCTCTGCACGATCTCCGAGTGCTTGGCACGGATGGCGCTTTCGGACTGGGCGCGAGTGAACGGCTTGTAGAACAACGACAGAGTGCGGTTCACTCCGGAGGGAAAGATCACTGGCCACAGCACGTCAGCTGCGACATGGGCGCGCGGCCATTCAGCGACCCACAGCACGGCATGGAACGCACCGTCGGTGCGGACGTAATGCCATTCCTCGCGACCCGCAGTCGGGCCACATGCGGACGGGTCGACCCCCTGGCCCGGTTCAATCGTGAACGTGGAGGCTGGGTCGTATGCGGTGCGAACAACTTCGCCAAGACGCCGCGGGGACAACTCATCGACGATCGACAATCCAGCCGATGGCAGCAGCCGTGCCAGGAGCGCGTACTCCTGACGCCACGCCTCGATCAACCCAGCCATGTGCCCGCCGGCAGCCTTGATGCGGGACGTGGCGGCGGCCCGATCGACAGTAATGGCGAGGAATGTCTGGTGCCGGTCAGCGCCGCCACGCAGATCTCCGACCAGATCCCGGTAGGCATCCGCAAGGGTCAGCTGCGTGGGCTCGGTCGTTAGGTGGGCGTCGGTGTAGGCCGATAACTCCGAGCCGTCGTCGGGGATCGAACGTTCAAGGAGCTGGACCTGGCGGATCGCGCCGGTGCGTGTCGCGGCAGCTAGTACGCGTCCCCATCCGGCGACGCGACTGTTACGGTCGACCGGATCGCGTAGCAGGAATTCAGGGCTGGTGACCTCGACAACGGCTGTGATGGTGCCCTGATGCGGATGGAACAGATAGCCGACGCCATTGAGTTCGTGCACCTGTACGCACGCCGCTCGACCGGGCAGCAGGCCCACCCCCTTCTCCACCGCTGTGTGTTGGCCGAAGGAGCCAACATGCACGGGCTTTGCGAACGTCGCATTGCCGCGGCGCAGCCGCAATGCATGCGACGTATGTGTTGCTAGCCAGGCGTAACCGGGGCGACCCTCCACGGTCGAGGTGGCCAGGATCACCAGCGCGATCACACCGCCCAAGGCAAGCCCGCGCATCGGACCGGGGAATATGCCGGTGAACAGGGCGAGCACCAGCATCATCACGGCGACCGCGAGCAGCGCTACTTGGCCCCCGCGAAGGCCCATGACAATGCCGGGACGTGGGCGACGCGGGAACGCGACGGTGACGTCGCGATCCTCAATGGCAGCGGTTGTCATGACGGCTCCTCGTTCGATCAGTAGTGGTGGATGGGCGTGCTGTCAGTCGACGCTGAATCAGTCGACGCGATGGGAGTCGGGTGACCCGAAGCCGGAAGGTCCATCCGAGGGTGGGTTCGCCGAACTTGCGAGCCCCTCGGCGGTTGACGTGGCCTTGCTGGCGACTTGGGCGGCGGCTTTCTTCGCCGCCGCTGCACCCAGCACCACGGCTGCGCCGACTCCGGCCGTCGCGGCACCGGCCGCGGCAGCGGTCCCGGCGGTAGCTGCCGATCCAGCGCTCGCAGCTGATGCTCCGGCTCCAGCTGTCGGCGCCGCCGATGCTCCACCGGCGGCGGACACAGGCGGGGGAGCTGGGCCACCAATCGGCAGTCCCGGTCCTGAATTCCCACCACCGCTAGTTCGATTTGCTGGTCCAGCGACAACTGCGCCTTGCGAGCGCTGCGCAGCGGATGGCTCATGCGGTACCACCGCGTTGGGAGCTGAGCCACCAGTAGTGCTGGGGGAGCGGAACTTCTCACCAGCGGTGCGCATCGCGTTCACCCCGGACTTGCCCATCTGCATCCCGTAGTAGCCCGTGCTGGCCGCACGACCAGGACTTGAGGGGACGCCAGCCGGTCTGGTTGCGACGGTGCCCATGAATGAGAACAGGCTGTACGCCAGGAGTGGCGACAGGAGTGCGCCCATTCCAAGAATCAGTCCGGCGCCGGCATTGACGAAGGCCTGCGCGGTGCCTGCGTTCTTGGAGTTCGCGAACAGCGACACCGATAGCGCTAGCAGGATTGCGATCGGCACTTTGGCGAACAGCAGGGCGAACATTGCGGTTGCCCACTTGGTGAACCACACGCGGGTGGGGCTCATCACCAGTCCCGCGAACGCGAACGGTGATAGCACGAACAGCACGACGGCTCCGGCCATGCAGAACAGCAGCACGAAGAACACCGTGCCCATCCCGAACAACAGCAGCGCCGCAATCAGTGGAGCCACCAGTCCCAGGCCTTCGTAGATCGGGTTCGATCCGACGCCTGCCAGCAGGCGCATGGACTGCGCCAAATCCGGAGTTGCCGTCGCGACGATCCCTTCAGCAAGGGAAGTGAAGCCAGCGGCGAGGAATGGCAACAACAGGGCTGCGGCTTGCGGGCCCAGGATCGCTAGCACGATCCCGGGGAACGCCTGGAGCAGGTACTTGTTCGACTGCGCGAGCATCGAGCGGAACGCCGCCAGGATCAGCAGGATCGTTGCAAGGCCCACAGATAGGCCAGTGGTGATGCGCCAGATGCTTCCGACTGCCTCGGTGCTGAAGTCGACCGTGGTGATCTGGAACAGCTGTGTGTACATGCCGCTGACCAGTTGTGCCAGCGAATCTGACAGCAGCGACATCAGCGTGCGCAGGATCATTCCCAGGGGATCAAGTGTGGTGAATAGCCCATGGAAGACGTTGTCGAAGAACAGGTCCATGGCGATGGATCCCCGTGAGCGAGACGGCCGCTATGCGGCGGTCGTCGCCCAGCCCTGAACGATGCCGACAATCGCCGGGGCCCCGACACACACGATCGCGGCGAACAGTGCGGCGAACATGCCGCCCATCCACCGCGAGGCATTCTGCGGGCTCATGCCCTTTGATCCCATGTAGCCAAATGCGCACACGATTAGCACAATCGTTGCTAGAGCAGTGCCGTATACCTGCACGCTCTTGGCGAGTTCATCCATGAAGTTCTGGTACGGCATGGTCAATGCCGCGGGCACGGCAGCAATGGTTGGCATGAAGAGCTCCGATCAGTTCAGTGGCAAGGGTGATTCCCCTCCACATACATCAACGGCGCGAGCCACTGCGGTTCCTCGCATTCACCGCGTCACCCGACCAAATCCAGTCAGGTAGGTCTGATCCCAGGCGTCACCAAAGTCGCGAATACGGACGCCCACATCTGGGTTGGCTGCTTCGGCGATCTGTACATGCGCACCATTCACAGCCACCACGATCGCGACATGGTGCACGTCCCCACCGAACCAGAACACCAGGTCGCCAGGTGCGAGGGCGCTGCGGGGGATTCGTTGAGTCTGATTCCACTGCGTGAACGAGTAGTCCACTAGGCCCACGCCAGCAGCGCGCCAGGCAAACGCCGTGAGCCCCGAGCAGTCGAAATCCACAGGACCGTTCCCCTCGGCGATGTATCTCCCGTGGCGATCGACGGCTTCGATCGCTGCCTGAACTGCGCTTGCCGCCGCAGGGTCTGGGGCAGGAATGCTCCCGGGATCAATTGGAATCGGTGCACCGAACAATGACGGGCCGATAGCCCCTGGAGTACAGACAGCGGGGTCGGACGTCGCTTCGGACAGACATCGCGGATCAGTCGTTGCGGCGGCGATGCTGCCCCCGACTAGTGCCAATGACATGACGCAGCCGGCGGGGGCCAAGCACACCAACAAGGCGACTGACGTGATGCCGAGGGCGCGCTTCACGGTCTGGGGGTCCGGAGTTGGCTCTGAAGTGTGTTCATAACCTATTCAACGGTGTGGACGCACTCGCAACCGTGCAAGTGTCGGGACACAAGTGCATGTTGATTGCGCTGGCGGACAGCGGAGCCGCAGGAGTTGCTGCATCAGCCAGACTGAGGCGTCCGGAGGAGGGGGTCTGACTCCCTACGTCACATTGTCAAATGGGTCACGACGAGGTGTCACAGTCGGCTACAGAGCCTCCGGTACCTAGGTCCTCGGAGTTCGACCTGATCGAAGTTGATCGATACTCGTGGATCATCGAGTCAGGCCTGAGCACAGCAGTCGCGCCGGAGCGCCGTCTGGAGATGACGCACTGGGTCCCCTGCCTTACGTTGCGCAAGAGCGCAAGAGGTAGTTCCTTTACGCCCTAAGCCGCACTCGGGTCGGGACCTTGAGTTGTTGGCGCAGGATCTGATGAAGATCTGCAGTGACGAGGTCTTGATCCTCAAGGGTTGCTGCGAGCGCGTAGGCTTGGCTCTCGTACGTTGGATCATTCCGTGCCCACGTCTGCGCCTTGTGTGTGACGGCAATGAGGAAAGTTTCGTCGTCATTGATGAATGAATTGCGTCCCACCCATTCGCGAAGTTGGAGGGTGCTGTGAGTGAATGTATTCACGCCTGGCTCTAGGCCGAGCCTTCGGCGATCATTGATCAAATCTGACTGATCGTCCGAATCCTGACGTTGCAGGATTTCCGCCAAGTCGTCAGGGTCAATATCTCGGTATACGTCGAATTTCATGGTGCCCGCTAGGTATTCGCGTCGTTGGCGCCGCACCGGTGGGTCGAATCCAAGGGCGACGCTGATGACCCGATCTCGGCGGCTCCCGCGGCGAAATTCTTCAGGGATTGGTACCGAGTGGATCTGGACGGTGTCGACCGGCATAGATCCATCAAAAGTCATCGTCACCCGGTGTGCGTTGCTGCTTGTGGCCCTCTCCACACTAGGTAGTCCTAGGCCATAGACGCGGCTTCGGAGGTGTGGCGCTTGCAAGGCACCCGCGGGAGCGGTGTGAGTGGAGCCACTGGCAAGCAGCGCGCGAATCAGATTGGCCGAGGCGTCAGGATAGGCGTAGGCAATGTCGGCGGCGACACGTGCGACCGCAGGCGCCGCGTAACTAGTGCCATTGACTGCTGCGAATAGTTGACCGGCACCGCCTTTCGTCGAAGTGCTCACGAGTGAAGCACCCGGGTCAGTGGATACAAAATTCCCACTGTCATTTACGACCGCATTGCCGCCAAAATGAATGACATCGGGCTTGTTCGCACGTTTCGGATTCGTGCCGAGTCCAGGTCCACTTCGGCTAAACGGCGCTGCCTCATTAGCTTCGGCCACGGCCCGCCATCCGATATGACTTGAGATCTCCGCTGGGGCCCCGCTAAGAGCGATCGCCCCAACGGTAACGGCTAGCGCAGCGGGGCCTGGCTCTGCTAGTCGGTGCTCCGGGGTAAAAAAGTACTCAGGCTTGTCGTCGATGACGTGGTGGCCGCTAGGCGTACGAGCAGCTAGATTCGCTGGAGCATTCCCCGTGGGTACGACTATGACAATCCCCAACTCACGCACGAGATCATCGATCGTCTCTGTCAGAGGTTCGAGATGAAGGTCGTTAAAGGGCTCGGAGTATCCAAACGACAAGTTGAATACCCGCACTCCGTACGAGCTATGCAGGTGGCGAATAGCTTTCTCCACCATGTCATGCGCAGTTCCATAGGTCGCGAACCGTGGAGGATGATCCCTGCGCTGGGGGTCGGGCTCTAGTATGCGAACGACGCGGACTGCTCCAAAGGCTGTGAGTGGAAGCGCGTCTCGCAGTTCCTCATGGAGCGATGGGAAGAGGACCCGCCCAGTTACCTCGGAACCATGGGTGCCGCGTTGTTGCCATGCGTAGTCAGCTGGTGCTAGAGATTCGTCAGACAGGACAAGTCCGGCTAGTAAGGGATGCGAGGTCTCCGGCGAATCATCAAGTACCCCGACCACCTCGCTCGCCTCTTCGATGCGGTCGAGCGAAGCAACGCTGAAAGTCCGCCATTCTCGGAAATCGAGGAATGGGACTGGCGGAGTTCGAACCAACTCGATAGCACTGGTGTTCAACAGGTCGTAGAGCCCGTCGACCGAGATTTGGACTCGTAGGTAGTTTCGGCGTGCGGAAATCGACCGGAGCAGAATCTCGCCACTATTCGCGCTAATAATCCCTTCGACAATTGCCGCTCGTCGATTGGCCTCGTTGAGCGATCCTGAGGGCCAGATGGACAGGTCAACTATGCGGATTCCGTCGTATCCAGACGCAAGTTCTTCGATGCCTGGGCCTGTTCGATCTGCCGGACCGTAAGTTTCAATGTCATCGATCTTGTTGAAGAACGTCCGTAACTCACCGGTTCGGACGTACCGCTGCATCGCCTGCTCGAGCGAGGCGCCTTGGTCGCTGGAGAGCACGAAGTACGTGTAGTTGACGGTCTCACCCAGCACTTGCAGTCCGCGGCCTTCGAATGCAGAATCGTCGGGGCGCGAGCCTGCTCTGATCTTGAAGACGAGGTCTGGGTCGACGCCCGCGTTCAGTTGGCGGGGAGTCCGTGCCTCTTGCAACTGCTGGCGCAAATGAGAGCCGTGTTGACTGCGCTGACGTGCCGGACTTCCTCCGCCGGAGCCGTTCGATCGTCGTGATCGTAGTTGCCTCGGACTTGGCAGAAGCAGGTGTTCAGGCACAGGGTCACCACTGCCGAGATGTAATGCCCGGCAAGGCCTTTGCTACGTCGACCTGTTCGACAATCGAGGAACTTCTGAGCAGCGCATTGCGCCGCGAATCGATCACCAGTTTCTCCGCGGCCGCGTGAGGGAGTCCCTTTAATGAACTCGCATACGCGTCAAATTCTAGCCCTGCGTGGGCGATGCCTTTGAACCGCAGCCGCAGGAGTTGACGTATCTGGTGGACCGTGGGTAGCCCCAAGGTCAAAACCTCATCGAATCGCCGCCAGAGTGCCTCATCGAGAAGGGTTGGGTGGTTTGTCGCAGCGAGCAGAATGCTTGGGCCTCGATATCGGTCAGTCATCTGGAGGAAGGCAGTCACCACTCTCTTCATCTCGCCGTGTTCCGACGCGTCATCACGTGCGCGACCTAATGCGTCGAATTCGTCAAATAGAACGACGAACGGTGCCTGATCCGCGTACTCCAGGATTCGACGCAGGTTGCTCGCGGTTTCCCCTAAATAGGACGAGACGACGGCGTCAAGCCGTACCACAAGCAGGGGTCGGCCGAGCTCAGACGCTAGCGCCTCGGCCGCAGTCGTCTTTCCGCAACCAGGCGGGCCTTGGAGTAGCAGTCTCTGCCGCCGCGGAATACCGGCGGCATCGAGGGCCGGCCATTGGCGAACTTCATTCACGATGCCATCAAGAGCCGACGTAACGCTGCTATGAAGGATCATGTCCTCCAAAAGTCGGTCGGGCTCGAGAACTTCGCCCAGGTCCCACTCGCCTTCACGGTCCTTGGGGGGAGCCGGGACCACGATGGTTGATCCTGAGTCGACTTGACCGCCACCGGCAACAAGCAGTTTCTGAAGGTCACGAGCCAAGGCGTTGTGATGCTTGGCCTGCTCTTCCTCGATGATCTCCAATGCCGCGCGCCGGAATGCCAGCTCATCCCGAGCGTGGAATGCTCGAAAGATCTCCTTCAACTGTCGCCCGGCCATGTGATTCACCTTAGAGGCCCATATCGTGGGATTCGTGCCGAACCCCCGTAAGGCTGACTGATTCGGAGCAGTGCCCAAAGGTCCACCAACGGTCAGTCGCCTGTCACGGGGATCGCTATCCACTTAAATGGAACTTTGACCTGTAGCAATCCATTCCAATGTTCAAGCATCTGTGCTGCGCGCCTGCTCCATTCGGTCTGCGACCTGCCGGCCGTGATCGCCTGCGGCGTGTGCATACTTCATCGCCGCGTTCACGCTGCTGTGGCCGAGTCTGGCCATGAGGTCGGCGAGGGTTGCGCCAGACTGCGCTGCGAGGACTTGGCCCGTGTGGCGTAGGTCGTGGACGCGGATGTCGCTTCGACCCATGGCCCGCAAGGCTTTAGTGATCGCCAACTGCGCAGCCCCGTAGGCGCAAGAGCCCGTTCGCGTCGGGAATACGAGTGCATCAGGGCTGGCGTCCTTCACGAACTTATCCAGGTGTTTCTGAATCTCCCCACACAAGAAGACAGGGATCGCGATTTTTCGGTGCCCAGCACGTGACTTGGGTGTGTCGACAAAGTAGCCGCCGTCAGGATTGGGGTAGGCGGCCCGGTCTATTCGGATGGTCCCGTTGTCGAAGTCAAGGTCCCGTCTCCGCAACTCGGTCGCTTCGCCGAGTCGGATGCCAGTCCAGGCGAGGACGAGCACCAAGCCCTTGTATCGGTGCGATACAAACGTCGCGAGCTTGTCGATTTCGGCGATAGTGAGCGTTGGTCGCTCAGTGTTTCGGTAGGTGCCGCCGTTCTTGATGCGGCAGGGGCTCGAGGCGATGAGTTCATCCTCGACGGCGGTGTTCATGACTGCTCGCAAGATCCGGTAGCAGCGTGCCACTGTCGAGGTGCCGTCCTGGCGAGTTGCGGTGCTGATCTTGTTCTTGGACGCCAATTTGTCGGCCAGGTCCGTGCCGAGTTCGGAGTACCACGTGCGAATGACTTCTGGGGTGACCTGATCAAGTTGGTAATCCCCGATCCGAGGAGAAATGTGGTTGTTCCAATCCTCCAGGTATCGGATCCGCGACGTGTCCTTAAGCGGACGTTCCGCGATCCACTTCAAGCCGTATGAGTCAACGGTGTGTTCAGACGAGACTGGCGCCTTCCAGGTTTGGCGGACTAGGTCCGCCTGGATGGTAGACAAGTAAGCCTCGGCGTCCGACTTGAACTCGTAGGTCACAGGCGCGACGTAGTACTGGGCATCGGGCCCGAGGTACTTCGCCTGAAATCGACCGGACGGCAACTTGCGAATGGCTCCGAACGGTCTCCGAGTCCGTGATTTGCGAGCCACTCGATCTCCCCTTTCATGCCCGTTGGAGCCCGGGCGTCCCTTGTCACTATTGCACGACTATTGCACGCAAGGACCTAGGCCGCGCAAAAGAGGTTGCAAATAAACAAGAAATTCGGCATATCGACCAGCCTCATAATCTGGTCGTCGCGGGTTCGAGCCCCGCCCGCCCCACTTGCTAATAGTTGTTGCGCTGCAACAACTATTAGCATCCCCATTTCCACCTTAAGTGGTGGGAAATGGGCCTACTTGGGCCCACCTAGTGGCACGTATCTGGCACGGACTCCCTCACGAGTGCGCATCCGGAATGCGGTGGAGGGCACGTAGGCGGCACGCCGACGACGACCAGATTTCGCAGGGCGGGAAGCATTCAGACGGAGTGGGGGTCGATCGCACTACCGGCCGCCTAATCGATTTCGTGCACAATCCGCTCGACAGAAGAGGAGATCGATCCACAGTGAAGTGATCGTTGGCGATCCGCGACGGGGGGGTACTTACGATTGATCAATGTCCGAGTTGTTGAAGGTTGCGCCGCCCTCACGAGCGTCATTTGCTTTGCGAAATGCTTAAGCGGCGTCTCGACCCAAAGTATTGGCGAGACACGCATGGCGCCGCCGAGAAAATGTTGACGCATCCATCTCCAAGTTCATGCAGGTCCAGGCTTGGGCGAATCACTGATGCCCATCGCAGTCTCGCCCATCATCATGCTGTAGTGGCCGACTTGCCCGTGCACCTCGAAGATTCGTCGAAACACCCGGAGATTGCCTTCAACGGTGGTCGGCGTCGGAGAGTAATCCAGGTCGTCGAAGATCGAATGTGAGCCAGCGTTGACCCACGAGAATAGGGCGCGGCAGATGGTCCGGTCTTCACCTTCGAAATTCGTGATGATCGTACTGTCGTCCACTCCGCCAAGCACTCTGAAGTATGTCTCGAGTATTCGCCTCAGGGTGTTTTGGAGGCCGCTTGCTGGGGCGGAGGGTTCCCTAGTCATGCGCTTTACTTCGTCCCACAACGCGCCGTACGCCGTCTGAATCGGATTCGCCGAAGTGAGGATTACGTCGCTGGGCTGACCACTTCGCTTGCGGACGATGCCGTATTGCCAACCGCCGTCCTTGTCGCCTTGTCGCTTGTAAGTGACCTCTTTGTGGAAGTGGGCGTTGTGCGTCAAGAGGACGAGTTGTCGGACTCGCCCTGTTCCGGCGGCGATACCAGCAACGATGCGTCGGATCACAGTTGACACGGCGTACAGCACGTCGCTGTCGAGGCTCGAGATTGGATCGTCAATGACCGCGATCAGGTCGTTCGGCTCCGAACTGTCCTGGGCGGCGCCCTCAAGAGACTGCGCGAAGTAGAGGAAAGTGATGAAGGTGCGTTCGCCTTCGCTCAGCGTGTCCCCGACGACTTCGCCACCCGCTCGCACGACGGAGTATCCGTCCTGCACGGCCGCAGACTCTGCGAGTTGAAACGTGTGGAAGCCGACGGCGTCCAGGAGGCGGTTGATCTTGTCGATGATCGGCTTGCTCGACGTCACCTGCGATTGCAGTTCGCTGAGTCGGGTTCGCTTCGTCCCGAGGTCGGCAACTGCGGTCGAGATGGCCTCATCGATGCCCTCCTTCCCCTTGGTCAGGCTCGGCATAGCACCCTCATAGCGTCCAACTTCGGCGGCGATGGTCTGACGCGCGAACACCACCCAGCAGCGACCGAGCAACGCCTTCTTCGCGGTCGCGCGGCTTTGGAGGCGCAGGTTGAATGTCTTGATGGAGTTGTTTGCTTCCCCCACCACAGTGTTGACCGCTTCGACGGCAGCCCTTGGGGACGACGCTTCGAGCACGGTAGATGGTCCAGTCAACTTGGCCGCGATGGTTGTTGTCAGTTGCGCGACAACTTGCTCGAGTTGCATCCTTGCTGTTTGGAATTTCTCGGCGTTGAGATGCTGCTTCGCGCCGGGCTGGACAGGGAGAGACTCGAAATAGGAGCTCCAGCCCGCTGCCCAGGTCTCGACGTGATCCCGCAACTGCTCGACTCGATTGATCTGCTCCGAGTACCTCTTGTCAAAGTAGGCATCGAGTTGCTCGGCAAGATCGATGGGAACCTTCTGCTGGCAAAATGGGCACAGTTCAGGGGACTGGCTCAAATGGTCGCGGCCGTGTTCGACCCAGTCTGCGTTCTGGAGTTGCTGGATGAGCGGCGCCAACCGCACGTCTGCGCTACCAACGACGGGTGTTGCTAGTAGCTCGAATCCGGGTGCATCCTCCAGATGCAGTTGGCTTCCAAGTGGGAACTCCGCAAACGGAGTCGCGTCGTCTGCAAGCACCGCCGCTGCTTCGGCCTTTAGGGGGTCGAAGGTCTCGGATACGGTTGGATTCGCTGCAGCGACTTCCAGCAAGTGCGCGAGGAGGTTCTCCTTGTTGTTGTTGTAGCCGGTGAACATCGTGCCGAGTTCCGTGGGGACAGCCGTGCGCTTCGACCAAGCTGCATCCTTGAGCTCGTTGCGGGTGGAGTCGATTTCGCCTTGCTTCTTAGCGAGAGCGTCTTCGAGGCCGGCGAGGCGCTTCATCGCCGCAGCGATTGACCCCGATGGCCCCATCAAGCCTTCGATTTCGGCTTGGATCTCGACGTCCTTCTTCCCGAGCAGGAAAACTCCGGGCAGGTGTGCTTGCTGCAGTGTGTCGACGACATAGTCGCGGTTGTAGACCCTGACGCTGGGCGTCGGCGCCTGAGACAACCATCCGAGGGTGGTGCCGGAGTACCTGCCCGGATCAGCAAGCGCCCGGCTGATCGTGGTCTTCCCGGACCCGTTCGGACCAAAGATGAAGTTCACGGGCTTCAGCGGGCCGATCTTCGTCACCGTGACCTGGGAGAACGCGGGTGCACCGGTCAGGTGAAGGTACTCAAGCATTGCGCATGTCCACGGGCCGGTACGTGTTCCTGATGTTGGCTGGTTCGATGCCAGCGTCCGTGTCCAGCAGGCTGTAGTTCATCCTTCGCAACTGATCAAAGGTGCGACAACTGTTGGTCATGGTTCTCCCCGTTTGCTGCTGTCCGAGCCCTCTCGAGAATCCACCGTATCGGCGACCTGAGACCTTGGGGCGATTCCGCTCCGTCTCGCCGCACGGAAGTTGGCCAAGGTGCAACCCCAAGCGAGGCGGAAGCCAGCAGACCCGCAGCGTGCGCACGGACGCGAGCACAGTCAGCCCCTCAGGTGAGGATTGGGGCTGATGGAGAATTCGATAGAAGGGTACGATTGCCGTGGATCGGGCGCGTGTGGCGGAGCCGCTTGCATGGCCGCACCTGGTGCGACCCGCTGTGCCGATCCTCTACCTGGACCTCAACCACTTCATCAACCTGGCCAAGGTCCGCCGGCAATCGGGTGGCGCGCCCGCGGGCTACGCCGAACTGTGGGACGCGCTCTGCAGCGCTGTCTATTCGGGGCGAGCGGTGGTGCCCCTGAGCGCTCAGCACGTGTGGGAGATGTACGGAATCTCAGATCCTCAGCAGCGCCTCGACGTCGCGGAAGTCATGGAGGAGCTCGCCCGGTTCCAGTATCTGCTCGGTCGGACGGAGATTGGGCAATTGGAGATCGAGGCAGGGATTCGACACATCTTGGGCGAGCCGGACCCTCCCGTGCCATTGCCGCTGCTTCGCGCGACCATAGGCCAGTCCATGGGCATTGTCGGCGGCGTGAAGATCATTGACGAGTCTGGTCAGGATGCGTCCGAGCGCGGCCTGCTGGCTGGTTCGTCGGATGAAGACGCCGAGATCCTCCGGTCAGAGCATGGCTACGCGCCTGAGGTAGCTCGAGCGAGTGGCGCAAGTAGGCTGGCGTTTGAGCAGGACCTATCGGCAAAGCTCCGGGCTGATGAACGGTGGCGTCGCGGGCGACTTCGCGGCGTCGTGACCGCCCGAGAGTTCGCACACGAGTGGCTGGACATCCTCAATCGCATCAACCGCGAGCGAGTGAATTCAGGCCAAGAAGACTTCGACGTCATCGACAGTGAGTTGCTTGGACTCATCGCCGCCATGCCTCACTCCCAAGTCGCCATCTCTCTAAAGACGCGATATCAGCACAATCCCATACATCGATGGTCGACTAACGACATCGTCGACATCGAGCGGTGTCTGTCGCCTTCGCCTACTGCGACGCCGTCTTCACCGACGAAGCGGTCCGCCATACGTCGCTGAACTCGCGGGAGCGCCGCGCCTTCCTGACCGACCTTCCGGAATGACCAGCCGACCTCGTGTCTTGGCTGTCGAGCCTGGCAACACCAGCGCTGGGAGCGGACTTCCTGATCGAAGTGAGCCGAACCCGCAGTATGCAAGCGTCAGCCCGTAGGCTCGAAGGATTCAGAACGGGGGTGGCATGACAGCTCGGACATTGCCGGAGATCCAGGACGCCCTGCAGCAGCTGGCTGATCGGTGGAGCCGCTACTCGGGAACTGAACGCTCGGGCTCCCAGACGTTTCTGAACCAACTCGTCCGTGCATACACCGGCGCGGAGGATGTGATCGAGGCCGGCGCGGTGTTCGAGCAGTTTGGTCCGCGTGATGAGGGCATCGGGTTCATGGATCTCTATTGGCCCGGCGTCGCCATCGTGGAGATGAAGGCGCCGAAGGAGTCCGGCCGACTTGATGCGCACCGGGCGCAGGCGCTCGACTACTGGCGCAACAGTGCCGACGCGGAGACGGGCAAGGCCGCCCCCCCTTACCTCGTGCTGTGCAGTATCCGGTCCTTCGAGGTCTGGGAGCCGGGCCGGTTTCCCAACGCCCCGCGCGATGCGTTCACGATCGAGGAGTTGCCCAGCCGAGCGGAGGCGCTGCTTTTCCTGGCCGGTCGGACTCCGGTCTACGGAGGCCCGGGTGCGGCGGTCACGCAGGAGGCGGCCGAGCACATGGTGAAGTTGTACTTCCAACTGTTCGATCGACAGGCCGCGCCGCCAGAGGAACTACGGCGGTTCGTCGTGCAGGCGGTATGGGTGCTGTTTGCCGAGGACTTGGGTCTGATTCCGGAGCGCGTATTCGGGAACCTAGTCGACGCGCTTGCCGCGGATCCGTCGCGCAGCTCAGCGGTGGAGATCACGGACCTGTTCCGGCGGCTGAACCAGCCAGACGCCGAGCGCCGAAACCGTGGCCGGGCGGTGGCGGTGCCGTATGTCAACGGCGAGCTGTTCGCCGAGGCTCCGGAGGTACCGCTCGACGCGTCCGAACTGCGCCACTTGGCGGCGGCGGCGGCCTATGACTGGCGTTGGGTGAATCCGACCGTCTTCGGGTCCCTGCTGGAGGGCTGCCTCGGTCACGACCATCGCTGGGAGCTCGGCGCCCACTACACGAATGAGGAGGACATCCTCTCGATCGTGCGACCGGTCATCGTTCGGCCGTGGTCGGAGCGCATCGAGGCGGTTGACGCTCCGGTGGCGGCGATCAAGCTCCTCGGCGAACTCGTCAACTTCCACGTCCTCGATCCTGCGATGGGGTGCGCGAACTTCCTCGCCATCGCCTACCGCGAGCTCCGCAAGCTCGAACGCCGCCTGTCCGACCGCATCGCTGATCTTCACTCGGCGGCGGGCATGTTCCCGCCCGCACTGCCGCGCTTCCCGCTGCGGAACATCCATGGGATCGAGATTGACCCGTTCGCCGTCGAGCTCGCCAAGGCGACGCTGTGGATGACGCATGCTCTCGTCGCGCGGCAGTTGGGTGCCGCGGAGTCGCCCTTGCCTCTGCAGCCTATGACGACGCTTCAGTGCGCGGACAGCCTCAAGATCGAGTGGCCGAAGGTCGACGCGATCATTGGGAACCCGCCGTTCCACGGTGACCGTCGTCTGCGTGAGGTTGTGGGGGACGCGTACATCGACTGGCTCAAATCCGAGTTCGGCGTGGGCGTGAAGGACCATTGCGTCTACTTCTTCCGCAAGGCGCATGAGCACCTTCGCAAGGGTCAACGTGCTGGACTCGTCGCGACGAACACGATCAGTCAGGCCAAGAACCGTGACGTCTCCTTGGCGTGGATCGTCGCCAACGGCGGCACGATCTTCGACGCCACCAGCACCAAGCCGTGGTCTGGCGATGCCAAGGTGCATGTGTCGATTGTGTGCTGGGAGAAGGGTGACTTCCCGCCCCCGCCCTACCTCCTCGATGGTCGCGAAGTTGAGGGCATCACGCCGTCGTTGACGGCAGGAACAGAGCATCGTGCAGCCGTGAAGCTCACCGGGAACGCGGGCGTCGGCTTCGTTGGGTACTTCCCCAACGGAATGGGCTTCGTCCTTGACGACGACGAGGCAGCTGCGCTGCTCGGCCGAACCGATGCCGACTACTCGACCGTTGTGTTCCCCTTCATCAATGGCGAGGACATCGTCGATCGGGTTTCGTCCGACCCCAGCCGATGGATCATCGACTTCGGGAGAAGGGCTCTCGAAGAGGCTGGGGCGTTTCCGGCTGCCCTTGACATCGTTCGTGAGAAGGTCAAGCCGTTCCGGGATGGAGTAAGCCGCAAGGCTCACCGCGAGCGCTGGTGGCAGTTCGCCGAAACGCGCCCGGGCATGACGGCGGCCCTCGCGCCCCTCACCAGATACCCGCTGGCAGGCCTCACGGGGAAGCGCTGGATCGTCGTGTGGGGTCAGCCAGGGTGGCGCCCGTCGCACGCGCTCGCGGCCTTCGCATTCGACGACGACTACTCCTTCGGAGTGCTGGCCTCTCGGCCACACGACCTATGGGCTCGGGCCAATGGGTCGACGCTCAAGGGCGACCTGCGATACACGCCGAGCACTTGCTTCGACACGTTCCCGTGGCCGACCAAGCCGAACGACGATCAGCGCGCGACCGTGGCCGAGGCCGCGCGCCGGATCGTGACGGAGCGGAGGGCCGCGTGCGAGTCACACGGCAAAGGCTTGACCGCTGTTTACAACGCGATGGATGAGGGAGCGTTCGTGAACCTGAAGAAGGCACACGATGACCTCGACCGTGCCGTCCTGGCCTGCTACGGCCTTCCGGCTTCACTCATCAAGGACCGACCTGCCTTGTTGAGTGCCCTGTTCGACCTCAATGAGAGGGCCGCCGCGGACTCCGCCTATGACCCTTTCGGAAGGCGAGACTCCGGTGGCCATTCCTGATTTCCAGTCGTTGTTCCGGCCCGTTTTGGACGCCGTGGCCGATGGTGCTGTGTGGCCGTTGGAGAACGTCCGTGAAGTGATCGCCGAGTCACTCCGATTGACGATTGAGGAGCGTCAGGAGAGATATGGCAGCGGTGGCCGGCGCTACGACGGTCGAGTGCATTGGGCCGTGACCTACCTGGCTGGTGCCGGGGCCGTCGCGAGAGTTGGACGCGGTCAGGTTCAGATCACAGATCGCGGGCGCGAGCTCATCGCCGAGGCGCCTGAGCGCATCACGGTTCGCTACCTCACGCGCTACACGGAGTTCGCGGAGTTCTACGAACGCGCCACAGCATCTCGCCGGCGGCCATCGTCGAGCGGCGAGGTGTCGCAGGATGTCGAGCCGGTTGCTGAGGATCCTCAGGATCAGATCAGTCAGGCAGTGGAGGAGATTGCGGCCGCCGTTGCATCGGAACTCGTCGAGCGCATCAAGACTCAGTCGCCGGAGTTCCTTGAGCGAATCATCTTGGACCTCATGGTCGCCATGGGTTACGGCGGCGAACTCGGGCACGCCGAGCATCTGGGCGGACCGGGCGACGAGGGATTCGACGGCGTGATCCATCAGGACGCGCTTGGTCTCGAACGGATCTACCTCCAGGCCAAGCGCTACACGGATCAGGCGGTCAGCCGGCCGACGATCCAGGCTTTCGCGGGCGCCCTGCAAGGTGCCGGCGCCAGTCGCGGTGTGTTCATCACGACCAGCCGGTTCAGCGCGGAAGCTCGCGACTTCGCGAGTCGCATTCCCGCCCGCGTTGTCCTGATCGACGGAGCGGAGCTCGGGCGCCTCCTTGTTCAGTACCGAGTGGGCGTGCAGGTCAGGCAGAGGTTCGACGTGGTTGAGGTCGACGACGACGCCTTCGAGGCCTAGCGGCATCAGTCCATGACCAGCTCTTGTGGTCTTTGGCTTTGACTTCCCAGTCGCCCCCTACATTCCCCACCGCTACGTCCTGGCAGACAATGAAACGATTACCCTTGCCGCCAAGGGTGCTCATGGGATCTTGCGATGTAGCTTCGGTAGCGTTCCCTCATGAGCGGACCACGGATGTTTGACAATGACCGAATCGAAGTCATCCAGCATCACGTCGAAGGACTCACCAGTGCGGTTACGGAATTGATGATGGGCTTGGCCGACCTCGCCAAGGACCATCCAGAGCTGGCTAAGCACGTTGCCGCCGCCGGGACTGAGTTGGTGAATGCAGCCGAACGGGCGCATGAAGCGATCGTCCTTGGCGAGGAGCGATGGCGTGTCGCTCCTGAGGAGTCAAAGCGACCCAACGGGGCCTGATGGACTGCTCATCTACAGGGCAGGGGCGATATGAGTTCGAGACGGCGAAGATGGACGGGCAGAGTTGCCACCGCAATCGGCACCGTCAAATGAACGTCCCGCCCACGCGCCCTCAGTCCAGATTCTGAGACTCATTCAGCGTGTCATGGGCAGCGGCGAGTACGGGAGGCTCGTCGTCCTTGCTCCATTCGGGTGACCGTGGATCAGGTCGCCGATCCTTCCATTCGAAAACTTCCCTCCACCCGTCGTTCTTGGTCTGGGGGAAGCCTGAAGGAGGGTTGGGACCGTCGAACTGCCACTGCTCCTGCCAGTTCTTCGTTCCCCCGACCCCGAAATGCCAGCCGCTTGGTGTCTGCCGCCATCCCATCCACGACTGACGATCCCTGCTGATCCTGAGACTCACCTCGTCCGAAAGTCCGTCCGCATACAGACTTGGGAGGAGCCTAAGTACCTCGGCGTTGTAGCCGCGTCTCGCATCTTGGTAGTTCGCTCGCGCTGGCCAGTAGATGTCATCGAGTCGTTCTTTGGTGATGTGGAACTCGTGACGATCTAGAAGAAGCCCATCTCGATCAAATCCGCTGACGCCTTCTGTGGCATCCATGTGTTTCGCGTAGGCCTCTAGATTGCGATCTCTCGTCTTGACAGCGTGCCGAAACCTCTTCATGACTGCGATGCCCTCGCGAAAGCCGTGCGTGTCGCCCAGCGCCGACCGCCAGTCGCTCACGAACTCATTGCACAATCTCAGGCTGAAATGAAAGCCGTAGTAGCCAGCAAGTCTCGTCATCGGTTTGTGTCGTGCTTGTCCGTCGCGGAAGAGCGCCATCTTCAAAGCAGAACTCGCCATGACCAAGAAGGCGCTTACATACAGGAAGGGCAAAAGAGCAAAAGGAAGCCAGACCGACAGCGCGAGGCTCCATGCCGCCGCTGACCAATCTGATGCGCTCCACTCCGTGATCACCGTTCTAGTGGTGTAAACAAATAGTGCGACCAGAATCAGGATGCGGGCAGCCCTGACGGCTTGCTTGGTGCGCGCATATCTGGGGAGCATACTGACTCCAACTGAGATCAAGATCAGGATCGCTGTGACGCCTTGGACTACAACTTCTGCCCAGAGCGCAAGTGATTCGAGGTGTACGAAGAACGCTAGGAAGGCAGCGGCCCCGAGCGTGTTCACAAGGACACGGCGAATCATGGCGGCACCACTGCCGAATTTGTGGACTGAAATGAGCAGCGGCCCACCGACTGCGACGGCTAGCACGATCGTGTCTTTCAACTGGTCCATGGTCCAAAATCCGATTCGCGACGCGAGGACCAAGACGGTGGCGAGGTAGGCGACGTAGTAGATCAGAAGGCAGATGATCGCTCGCGATCGCAACGCTGCGAGCAACCTCCTAAGACTTGGGACAACCGACCTGCGCAAGTTGGGAACGAGAACGACCACTGCGACGAATGCGCACGTGAGAATCACCCACGCGCACTCCCTATTGGTGATCTGTCCCATGATCAAGGCTCCCATCTGCGGCTGACACGTTGTGCGAGGCGCGAGCCTCGATGTCGTCCATTCGGGACGCCTCGCCCCGCTGGGTCAGGCTGTCGAACTTGCGAGGTACCAGGCACCCCACACCGTTGATAGAGCATGACTCGAATCTCGCAGCACATTCCGACCGGCCCAAGAAGTCAATCCACATTAGAAACAACATCACATCGCACGAATCAAGACCCCAGCCAAGGAGGCCCAAGCCAACCAATCAAGTCCAGTCCAATCAGCACGATCACGAACCAGTCAAGGACAGAATTCATCTATCCGGTTTGGAATCCGGATTCGTGGGTGTCGCGATGACGGCTCACGCGAAGGTGACGATCATCGGTCACGCGGCGGCGGGGATGGGCCAGGTCTGGTACCGGGTCACGGGCAACACCGGTGTCGGGAACGTGCAGGTTGCCTATCGGGCCGGTGCGGGCGCCGAGGATGCACGACGCGTGCGATTCGTCGGGGCTGGTGCCACCGCGGAACTCGTGGGCTTTCGACCGGGCGAACTCGTCGCGGACCCTGTCGACTACCTACACATTGCGTTGGCCTTCTCGGGTCGGTACCTGACGCGCGGGGTGAAGATGCAGCGGTCAAAGTTGGCGCGGGTTCCTGCGGGCCCGATCCATGAGGTCGTCGTCGCCGCGATGGTTCGGGCTGGCCTTGACCCGGCGAGCGTCTTCGCGTCGCGCGATGCGGGCAACTGGTGGCGCGCCGTTTCCCGTGCTGCGGAGCGAGACAGGTCAGTGTCGTTCTTGACTGCGACCGGTGTGCTTCGCGCCGCAGTGCGGGCTGGAATGAATGTGGAGGAGTCGGAGCTGCATTGTGCGCTTGGTCGCTCGACTCGCACCCGCCTGACCGGCCCGGTCACTGCGCGCCGGGAGCAAGACGCGGTCCAGCAACTGGATCTAGATGCCCTCGAAGTGGAGAAGTTGAGCGACAAGGAACTGGGGGAGCGGGTGTGGCGAGCCGCTGAGGCGGCGTCGGCATGTCGCGAGCCGGTTGGCAATGCAGGCTATGAGCTGACGTTGACACTGCCGAAGTCGATCAGCCTCTATGCCCTGACCGGAGATCCTGCTGCAGCTGGGGAATGGCTCGACGTTATGGAGACTGCGGCAACGCGCGCGCTTGAACGGTTGATGGCCGAGGCGGGGTTCTGCTCGACCGGGCACCGCGGCGAAGGCCAAAACGTCATGCTGATGCCAGCGGATGGTTGGGCCGGGTTCATCGCGACCGAGTTGTCCTCGCGTGCCGGCGACCCGCACCTGCACGTGCACTGCACATTGCCGAACGTGCTCGTCGGTCGAGATGGGATTGTCCGCACGATGGCTGACGGCGGCCGGGAGTTGCATGTGAACGCGCCGCGGTTCGCTGCGTGGGGTCAGGAGTTCGTCATCGCCGAGGCCCAGGCTCGAGGTCTGCTGGGGGAGGTGTGGTTCAACCCGCAGACGGCGCAATGGGAGGCCGGTGGATTCAGCGACGACACATTGTGGGCATTCTCCCGCGGCCGTCAGGCGGTGCTGGCGGAAGAGGCCGACGCTGACGACGGGCAACCCATCTCCGCATCCGATCGAGGTGCCCGCAATCGCGCAGCAAAGAAACGGGCCACTGCCGCGAAGGCTGATGAGCAACCAACCTGGGCGCAATTACACGAACGGATGCTCGCGCGTGCCAACGAACTTCGAGTGGACCTCGCGGCGGAGCGCGATGCGACGGGGGAGCGGTTCGCTTCGCCATCGATGTGGTCGGACCGCGACTGGGTCGACTGGGTGTCGTATGTCGCTTGCCAGCACGAGTCCGTCACCAGCTTGGCCAAGATCCGATCCATCGTCGATCTGGCCACTGCTGGCATGCCCGAAGCCGAACGTTCGCGCATCACGCGCCTTGTTGTGGAGGATGGTTTCGTCCGTGCGCACGCATCACGCGACCGCGGGATGCGGAGCGGCGGGCAGCAATGGATCTCCAAATCCGCACTCGATGCCGAGACCCGCCTGTTGGAGCACATGTCTGCCAGCGCGCACCAGGCACCAGGGCTGACCTGGCGAACAGGGACAGGCATCAGCCGATTCCAGGCCGATCGCGGCTGGCAGTTATCCGGCGAACAGCAGCGCGCAGTGCAGGCAATCGTGGACGGCACCGCGCAGGTCACGTTGATCTCAGGCGTCGGCGGTTCGGGCAAGACCAGTGTCCTGGCCGCGGCTCACATGGGATTGGCCGGCGAGTGGTACGGACTGCTGGTGACTTCGACCGCAACGCGCGCGGCTTCCGCGGCAGGTCACGAGTCCGGTGCACCGTGGGTGAACCTCACCGCGCTGGTCCATCGGATCACCAGCGGGCAGCCGGTGCACGCTCGGGTCATCGTGGTCGACGAAGCGTCAATGGCAGATGTTGCCACCCTCGCGCGAGTCGCCGACTACTGCGCGCAGAAGGGCAAGCGGCTGGTCCTGCAGGGCGATCATGCCCAGTTGCGAGCAGTGGGAGCCGGCGACGCATTCAACGTCCTTTGCTCAGCGCATCCGGACTCCGTGATTCGGCTGGAGGTCAACCAGCGACAGCGCACCGAAGTAGGCCGGGCGGTGGCGGGTGCTTTGCATGCCCGAGATCTCGACACTGCGTGGGAGCACCTCATCGCTGATGGTGCCGTCTTGGTTGCCCGCAATCGTGCGCACAAGCTCGACCTCGTCGCCAGCACGATGGTTCGCGAGATCAGTGCCCTTGGCGCTGAGAACGTCACGTGCGATGCGGTCACCAATGCTGAGGTTGATGACCTCAATGACCGTATCCACGCGCGGCTCCTCGCTGCGGGCACCCTCGACCCGGCTGCAGCGGTTGTCTACCAAGGACGCTCGGGCCAGCGAGTGTTGGCTCCTGGCACGGTCTTGCGCGTGCGCACTCCAGTGAGCCATCGGGATCCCACGCGCAGGCTTGTGCGAGGTGACCGCGCGGTAGTCGTCCACGCGGGCCGGGACGAAGTCTGCGTCCGTTTCGACGATGGGAAGCAGCGCCGCTTGAAGCCCAACACTCTGCTCAGGCATCTGGACTACGGCTACGTCGGAACCACGCACACGGTGCAGGGCCAGACCAGTGAGGTCCACATTGCCTCGCTTTCCCCTACCAAGGACGCGGCCAGCCTGTATGTCAGCGCCAGTCGCGCCCGTGAACGCACGTTGTTCGTTGCCGATGCCAGGGACTACCTCTCGGACAAGGAGATGCGAGCAGCCGCGCAGTGGCACCCGGCCGACCTCGACGACGAAGTCCTCGAACGAGTCCACGCGGTTCTGGCCGGCCGTGAGGAACACCTCGATTCACCGCGCCGCGCCTTGGGACCCGTCCGGGGCCTGGCGAGCCCTTCATACCGCAGCGGCATCGGCTTCCCGGGTTCGGGGATGTCGCTGCGCTAAATGCGAGGTACCGAGAGGGTCACACCGTTGTAGAGGTGACAGCACTTGTCTTCGACAAGCACTCGGCGAAAGGACCGTCATGGACGTCATTGAATGGCTTGACGAGGCAATGGCTCCGGCCAACGAAAGGGAGCCAGGACTCAACAGGCTTCGCTACGCGATGCAGCTGCTCTACGACGTCGCAGATGCGCTTGCTGCTGACACACCGCTCAACCGTCGAGACTTGATCGTGGTCGGGTTGAACCGAACCGAAGTCGTGATCCAGCGACTCGACGATGCGGGTGCGCTCATGGCTGACTTTCTGGTGCCCGAGATCCCGCCACACATTGCTTCAGCAGTCCTGAGCAACGTCGCGTGTTGGGCCGCCAGTATCGCCCTTGAGTCATCAGTGCAGCCCTGCTTGCCGGATTGCCAGGGCCTCGATGCTCAGCACTGGTTAGGCGTCAACGACTCAGGAGTTCTTGAATGCGTGGATTTAGTCGTCTGCGCCCTGGGCGCAGCCGCGAGCGCGGAGGCCTACATCGTCGCTGCTCAGTGGGTCGCGTGGTTCGAGCTGTGCTGGTTTGACGACTGACTCGCTGCCGTCGACCTACCTCGCGAAAGCCATCGTCGGCACAACTTGCGAGGTACCGAGGGGGTCGCACCGTTGTAGAGGTGAGGGCGACTGCGCAATGCCGTACCGGCCCGCAAGCGAGAGGAGACGAAGATGACCATCTTGGAAAGCTCACGACGGCGTTCCGCTACGCCGCCGACGTCGTCGGGCGACCTGCTGACCGTCGAGCAGGCCGCTGACTACCTCAATATCACCGACCACTTCATGCGCCGTCTGATTCGGGAGCGGCGCATACCGTTCCTGAAGGTTGGACGACTGGTTCGGCTACGAAGAGCGGATATCGATGCCTACCTCGCTGGATGTGCTGTTCCTGCGGTCAGGCGTTGAGTCGATTGCGGCCACACAAGCGCGTTGTTCTATGGCCGTGCTCAAGAATCGGTGGTGATAGACAGGGGCACGAACGCGGCCGGACAGCGGAATCACCTTGCCGCCGCCTTGACACTACCGAAAAAAGCCATCAAAATAAGAAGTCAGATCTGGGAGGTGTGATGTCGAAGGCAGCCGTTGAATCAAGTGTCGTCATCAAGACGTTTGAGAGGGCTGAAATGCTCGAGGCGTTCGCGGGTAACCTCCCAGACCCTTCGCAGAAGGCAGAGCAGTTGCGGCTTGCGATGGACTTGATTAGCGATCTTGGGCCGATTCGGCCCGTATCCGTGAGCAAGGTGCTGGGCCTGACCGAGAAGACCGTGCGCGCGTGGGCATCGGAGGGCGCACTGGGCATCGCCCGCACTGAACCGCGCGTGCTTCTGGATCCGCTCAGCGTTCACACCGTCCTGCACCTTGTCGAGGGGTTGAGGGCTGCTGGTCAGACGCGCGGTCTCTTGGACGAGGTGTATCGAAGACTGTCCGACGCATCTCTGATTGAGAGCACGGACCTGCGGGAGAGCCTGGATCAGATGCGGCAGGGCCAAGGCAAAGTCGTTCGAGCTCGACCCAGTGCCTGAAGTTAGACAGACCCCGCTCGCCACGAGTCGTGTCGCCGGGCTGCGCGGGCCAAACCTGCGGGCATACAACGCATTCCTTGACGCGTTGGCACACGAAGGTTGCGCCTCTATGGGCTACCGCCTGACGGGCCCTGTCATCGAAAGATTGTGCGTGAAGCATGTTCGGGGACGCCTCCGCGCCGTAGTGGCCTTCAGTGTCGATGACGTGGCATGGGTTCTCTTTGTGGGTGAGCACCTGAACGATTCGGAGGTGAATGTCTACGACGAGTTGTATCGGCTGGTAGGTCATCGACCTGAGTCGGGAGAGAAGCGCACGAAGCCACCGTGCTGCAACGATTCAGAGTCGACACCGTCCGATGCATTCGGAGAGGACGAAGTGGTGGATCTCGTTGCTCGGATGCGAAGAGTTGCTCAGCAATCTCGCCGTTAAAGAGAAACTACAGCCCTATCCCTGAGGCCTCAGCCTGACTTCTTCCGCGTCGTGATGTCGACAACCGTTGCGCGCTGCGCATTCATCCGCTCCGCGATGCTGCGGCCGTTGTCGCGCGAGGCGTGTGCGTAGGCCATTGCAGCGTTGACCGTCGAATGCCCCATGCGACGCTGGAGGTCCATTAACGTCGCCCCGTTCGTCGCAGCAAGCAGTTGGCCCGAGTGGCGCAGATCGTGCACACGCACGTTCTCGTAGCCCATCGCGCGCAAGGTCCGTGAGATGGCGATCTGGATGGCGTTGTAGGCACACAGTCCCGACCGCGTCGGGAAGAGCAATCCGTCGGGGCCGATGGGGGAGTAGTCCCTCATGTGCTCTCGGAGTAGCTCGGTGACGAACTCCGGCAGCACGATCGTGCGCACGCCGGCACGCGACTTGGGCGTCTGTACGGGGTATTCGCCGCGAATTGGGTAGACCGCGCGTTCAACGCGGATCTGGGAGTGCTTCAAGTCGATGTCCTTGCGCCGCAGTTCGGCAGCCTCGCCGAGACGTATCCCAGCCCAGGCGAGCAGGTACACCGTCGCCTTGTAGCGCTCGGGCACCTGGAGTGCGAGCTCCTCGATCTCGTCGATGCCCAGAGTCGGCCGCTCCGCATGACGGTAGGTGCTCGCTCCCTTGATGCGACAAGGGTTGTTGGGGACGAGCTCGTCCTCGAGTGCCGTGTTCATGATCGCCTTGAGCAGGCGGTACGCGTGAGCCTGCGTCGCCGAACCGACCTGATCGGGCGCCATGAAGGGCGCCTTCTTTACGGCGGCAACGCGCAGATGCTCGCCAAGCTCGGCGTACCAAGCTCGCACAACAGCTGGCGTCACGTCACCGATCATCATCGACCCGATGCGTGGGTCGATGTGGAGATTCCAGACCGAGCGGTAGCGCTCGCGCGTAGATGCTTTGATCGGGCGCTGGTCTACCCAGGTGCGCCCGAACTCACCGAGAGTGATGTTCGCATGCTTGGGCGCCTTCCACGTCTCGCGAACGATGTCGGACTCCTGCGTGGCCAAGTACACATTCGCGTCGGCCTTCGTCGCGAAGGTTCGCGGAGCCGTGCGCTGCAGGCCATCGCCGCCGACATAACGCGCCTGGTAGCGCCCGGACGGCAGTTGTCGAACGCTGCCGAACGTCCGCTTGCGCGGCTTCCTTGCGACCACGAGATCCCCCTTGGCGTACGGCTTCAGAAGTGTCCTTACGTCGTTCCACGTGTGTGACTCAAGTGGCACGTGCCAGGCACGATGATGACAATACGTCGAGAAGTGGTTGCAGCGCAATAACTATTCGACCTAAATTGGGTGCTCATAATCTGGTCGTCGCGGGTTCGAGCCCCGCCCGCCCCACTTCACCAGCAATGGAAAAGTACTGCGCGCGGCGGCGCGCCCGCAGTACCTTTACCCAGTTCCGGGGCAAGCGTCCACGCTGCCATTGCCGGTTGAGCACCTGATGCGGAGGAAAGAACGATGACTGTCGCGAGCATCAACATCCCCGAGTCGGCAACAGCGTCCGACTATCCCCCGATCCCCGACGTCGACAAGCTGACCGAGTTCTTCTGGGAGGGTGCGGCTAACCATCAACTGCTCATCCTGCACTGCCACGCGTGTGACACCTACATCCACTACCCGAGGCCGATCTGCCCGAACTGCCTGTCGATGAACGACCTGGCGCCGGTGCAGATGTCGGGACGGGGCACCATCTACTCGCACACGACCGCCGTGCAGGCGTTCCACCCCTACTTCGTCGACAAGGTGCCGTACAACCTCATCGTGGTCGCCCTTGAAGAGGACGAGAACATTCGGATTACCAGCAACATGGTCGAGATTGCCAACGACGACATCCGCATCGGCATGCCTGTCCAAGTGACCTTCCAGGAGGTGGCCCCAGGGCTCTCGCTCCCGCTGTTCAAGCTCGCCTGACCGGCGGCACTCATTCAGATCTCAAGGAGGACTGCATGGCAAAGCGTGATCGCGTCGCCGCAATCGGCGTCGGCTACTCAAATACGGGGCGTTGGTTGGGCCTTTCCCGTCGTGAGTTGGCAGCACAGGCGGGCGTCGCCGCAATGAACGACTGCGGCATCACCGCCGACCAGATCGACGGCGTCGTGCTGCACGCTGGCATCGCTGGCGCGGAGCCCCCGGGCTTGGACCGCATCGACGCCATCGACGTGGGCCAGATGCTTGGCATCAAGGAGCTCAACTACTACAACGCCGACGAGATGGGCCCCGCCTACGTGCACGCCGCCATCTCGGCAATCGCCGCGATCCAAAGCGGAATGGCGCACACGGTGCTCACGATGCGCGTCATCAACCAGCGTCTAAACACCAGACAGTTGAGCGCCGAGATGTCTAAGCCGACCTACGTGGGCGGCGACGCGCAGTTCGTTATGCCGTTCGGGTCGCTCAATGGCCCCAACAACATCGGCGCGCTGCCCGCGCAGCGGCACATGGAGCTCTACGGCACGACAGAGGAGCAGTTCGGTGCTCACGTGATCGCCCAGCGCGCGCATGCGGCGCTTAACGACGAAGCGATTCTGCGCGATCCGCTCACCATGGACGACTATTTGAACTCGCGTTACGTGAGCAAGCCCATGCGGCTGCTCGATTGCGACTATCCAGTGGACTCAGCTTCGGCCATCATCTTCACCACGGAGGAGCGCGCGCGAGACTTCAAGAAGAAGCCCATCTTCGTGGAGGCTGCTGCACACTCGGCCGTTGAGGTTCTGGGCGGCGGCTTCGAGAAGATCGCTGACATGAACCACAACTCGCCGTACCACGCCGCGAAGACTCTCTGGTCGCGCACCGATCTCAAGCCTTCCGATGTGGACTGCGCGCAGTTGTATGACGGTTTCACGATCATCGTGTTCCAGTGGCTCGAGGCACTCGGCTTCTGTGGCGAGGGCGAGTCCGGCCCGTTTGTCGCCTCCGGTGCAACAGCGCTCGGCGGAAGCCTGCCGGTGAACACCGATGGCGGCGCCTGCAATGTTGGCCGCCGGCACGGCGCCAACTTCTGCATCGAATCGGTGCGTCAGCTGCGCGGCAACGAGTCTGGCGCACGCCAGGTGAAGGATGCGAAGGCCGCCGTCTGGGCCAACGCGGTCGGTCCCTTCTCCGGGGCGTTTCTCATGACGGCGGACTGAGCAGCCGCACGCCCCACCGCGAGAACCCCATGTAAGTCAATGGGTTTCGTCCTTTGGTCACCTGCTTGCTAGTCCGTGATTCCACGTGCAAGCCCCTCGCTATCGCACGCAAACAGTCGCAGCGAATCTGACAAATCACTCGATCGCCTAGGCCTCAATATCGCGCTGTGAATTGGACGTGACTGCGCAGCAAACCGAATGGGGCAACTGTGGAGACAAATTACCTTGAGCCCCGCGTGGGGCATGTTTGCGGCACTTCACCTCTGTTGTGCCGCACACAGACCCACTGTTTCCGCCAATGGAGAGCGGCGGGGTCGTCGACCCAACCTCCGACTTTCTAACGCACGTCACCGGTCCAGATCCCCACTCGTCGATCGGGATTGCTATCGGTCTGATTGACGCCATTCATGTTGTTCAGTCGGCGGCCGCGGCAGCCGAGGCTTGGATCCATCGAAGCGTATGACGCCTTCCCCGACGGCCGCGGTTCGATGGACTGGCCGCTTGGAGGCGCCGAGCCATCGCGCGGGTGCTGCTGGACCTCGCTTGAGGAAAGCCTGCGCGCTGCCTCGCGGCCACAGTAAGTTGACTCCAGTCCGACGCAGGAGTCCTCGCTGATCTTGCCGGTTGAGCCCTGATGCGGAGGAACGCACGATGAATGTCGCGAGCATCACCATCCCCGAGTCGGCCGAGGCGGCCGACTATCCACCCATCCCCGAACCGGACAACCTCACGGAGTTCTTCTGGGAGGGCGTCGCGAGCCATCGCCTGCTCATCCAGCACTGCGACGCCTGTGACACGTATATCCACTATCCGCGTCCCATCTGCCCGAAGTGCCTGTCGATGGACCACCTCGCGCCGAAGGAGGTCTCGGGTCGGGGCACGATCTACTCGCACACCACCACCGTGCAGCCGTTCCACCCCTACTTCGTCGACAAGGTGCCGTACAACCTCATCATCGTGGCGCTGGAGGAGGACGAGAACGTCCGCCTGACAAGCAACCTCATTGACTACCCCAACGACGACATCCGGATCGGCATGCCCGTCCAGGTGACCTTCCAGGAACTGGCCCCCGGGCTCACCCTCCCGCTCTTCAAACTCGCCTGACCGGCGTTGCCCACTTAGCTCCCAGGAGGACTGCATGTCTAAGCGTGATCGCGTCGCCGCCATCGGCGTCGGCTACTCGACGACCGGTCGTCGCACCGGCTTGACCCGCCGCCAACTGGTCGCGCAGGCCAGCGTGAAGGCCATGGCGGACTGCGGCATCACCGCCGACCAGATCGACGGCGTCGTGCTGCACGCCGGCGTCGCTGGCGCAGAGCCCCCGGGCCTGGATCGCATCGATGCGCTAGATGTGGCCCAGATGCTGGGAATCATGCCGATCAGCTTCTACAACTCCGACCAGGGTGGACCCGCCTACATCCATGCCGCGATCTCGGCGATCGCCGCAATCCAGAGCGGCCAGGCCCACACGGTGCTCACGGTGCGCGTCATCAACCAGCGCCTGAGCAGTGCCCAGGAGCGCGACTCCGTGCAGGGGCCGATGCTTGTGGGCGGGGACTCCCAGTTCACGATGCCATTCGGATCGGTGACGCCGATCCAGACCATCTCCGCCCTGCCAGCTCAGCGGCATATGGAGCGGTACGGGACGACCGAGGAACAGTTCGGCGCGCACGTGGTCGCCCAACGCGCCAACGCGGTGCTGAACGACGATGCGCTTATGCGCGACCCACTGACGATGGACGACTACCTGAACTCGCGGTACGTCAGCAAGCCGGTGCGCCTGCTCGACTGTGACTACCCGGTGGACTCGGCCTCCGCGATCATCTTCACCACCGAGGAGCGGGCACGCGACTTCGCCAAGAAGCCGGTCTTCGTCGAGTCGGCCTCGCTCTCGGCCACCGACATTCTGCCTGCGGGATTCGAGAAGGTCGTCGACATGAACCACAGCTCGCCGTACCACGCCGCGGAGCTGATGTGGTCGCGCACCGACCTGAAGCCGGCCGACGTGGACTGCGCTCAGTTGTATGACGGCTTCACGATCATCGTGTTCCAGTGGCTGGAAGCTTTGGGCTTCTGCGGGGAGGGCGAGGCCGGGCCCTTCGTGCAGTCCGGCGCGACGCGCCTCGGAGGCAGCCTTCCGGTGAATACCGATGGCGGCGCCTGCAACGTGGGACGCCGACACGGTGCGAACTTCTGCATCGAGTCCGTGCGTCAGCTGCGCGGCAACGAGTCGGGCGCACGCCAGGTGAAGGATGCGGAGGTTGCTGTCTGGGCCAACGCGGTCGGCCCCTTCTCCGGGGCGGTCCTCATGACGGCGGAATGACCGACTCGCCTTGCTCGACAGCGAGGGTCAAATCAGCTCGCGCACGAACCGGCTAGTGGACAGTGACCGTCAGCGCGACCTCATACTGCGCGGCAGTGCCACCTGGCGGGACCGTGCCGAAAGTGATCTTCGCCTTGCCGCCCGCCTTGCCAGTGATCGTCCATACAGTCACGCCGCCAGCACCGGGCAAGCCGACCTGACCCAAGGTCTTGTAGACGCCCTTGGTGAGCTTGATCGCTGACTGGTCGCCCGTGATTGTGGTAACCCAGTGGTAGCCGGTGCTGGGGTTCGTCGCCAGACGCACATCGGCAGACTGTCCGACGGCCAAAGTCGTTTTGCCTGGCACGTTGAGGAGATTGTTCTTGGCGCTAGCGACCGGAGCCATGGCAACAAGGGCCGTGAGGCTCACAACGAACGCGGCAGCAATGGCAGCGGAGCGGACAGAGCGATTCTGCGTCATGGCGCAAGTATGTGCCTGAATTGCTCTCGCCTCGTGCCCGCCCGCCTCACTACCTCGATCGTGCTATCCAGATTTGGGCTATGGATTGACCGTTAGCCGCAGTATCCGATCGTCGCCGGGGCGCACATTTCCTCGTCCATCGGTATTGCCGGTGATCAACCACATCGAACCGTCTGGCGCAGCGCCAACGGTTCGCAGCCGACCCAAGTCACCTATCTGCACCGCCGTTGCCTTGCCAGCACTTGAGCCGCTGAGTGGCACCTGCCACAGCACTTCGCCCCGCAGGCTTGCCACGTAGGCAGTGTCATCCACGATCGCGATGCCACTGGGGGAGGCTAGGGATGTCGGCTTCCATTGGGTGAATGGATTGACGAACTTCTTGTTGCTTGAGCTGCCCTCGACCTTGGGCCAGCCGTAGTTCTTACCTGCTTGAATCAGATTGAGCTCATCGGCCTTCTTCTCGCCGAACTCACTTGCCCAGAGTTGGCCCTTTGCATCAAGGGCAAGTCCTTGAACATTGCGGTGGCCAAGTGAGTACACGCGCGAGTTCTTGAATGGGTTGCCAGCCGCAGGCTTTCCTTGCAGATCGATGCGAAGGATCTTGCCGTTCAAACTCTTCAGTCTCTGCGCTGACGATGGGATTCCGGCATCGCCAGTGGCAACAAACAAGGTGTTGTTCGGGCCAGGCAGGATGCGGCCTCCGTCATGGTGATCGGCCTTCGCAATGCCCGTCAGGATCGCAGTTTGCTTGCCTAGCGAGCTGCCATTCCAAGCGATGCGCACCACGCGGTTGTCATTCTTCGTTGTCTCGTAGGCATAGATCGCAGTTGGATTGCTCGCTGGGATCGCAGCGATGCCGAGCAAACCACCTTCACCTAGAGCAGACACGCCTTTGACTCGGCCGACAATGCTGACCTTTCCGGCTGGCGTCACGCGCTTGATGAGTCCGGAATTTCGCTCGCTCACCAAAGCACTGCCATCAGGCAAGAAGGTCAGACCCCAAGGCGTGTTGAGTCCGGTGGTGATGGTCTTGGCGATCTGAACCTGAGCAGCGTTTGCGCTTGGGACGCATGCGATCAAGACGAGCGCACTGACAACGAAGCACACGGTATTGAATCGGCGCATATTTGATAGTAAGTCGCTGTTGATCCTTGGCGAAACCGAGACGGCAATCCGGCATTTCGACAATGATGCTTGTGCTGGCGGCCCAGGCAACGAGCGAACGTTGCTACCAAAGGAGCTTTCATGACCGCGCTTGCCGACATCGTGCAGTTGGACTCCCTCAGTGATGATCGATTTCTCACGCACAACATCGTGACAAACGGCGGCTTTCTCTATGGCGGGCAAGTTTTGGCGCAGGCATTAAAGGCCGCGTGCATGACCGTTGATGCAGAACGCGTGCCGCATTCCCTGCACGCCTACTTCATTGCTGGTGGCAAGAGCACTGAACCCATTGAGTTTGCCGTCTCGCGTGATCGCGACGGACGTGCGTATTCGGCGCGGAGTATCGCTGTCATGCAAGAAGGACGTTTGTTGATGAACATGCTGGCCTCCTTTCAGGTGCCAGAAGAGGGAATCGAAGCGCAGGCGCCGACATTTCCAAGTGTCGCGCGGCCTCCTGCTGAGCCGAATCTCTATTCATTGCCAACATCGCCCGATGCGCTTGTCTGGGATCCGGAGCCGGACGCCAACCTTCCGCACCCGACTCAAGCCTGGTGTCGCTTCGAATCGGAACTGCCTGATGATCCAGTTCTTCATGCGTGCGGCTTGGCCTACATGTCGGATTTCTTCAATGGACTGGTGCGGTTCGACGAGTTTCCCGCGAAGGTATCGGTCAGCAGCCTTGATCACGCGATGTGGTTCTACCGACCTACGAACATGAACGAGTGGCACCTGATGGATTGGGTTGGTCATTCAATGTCCGGTGGGCGTGGTCATTACAGCGGACAGTTCTACGACGCATCGGGCGTGATGGTCGCAGGCGTGACTCAGGAAGCCTTGGTTCGCATACCCAGCGCGTAGCGAGCAGCACTCTCACCCGCGACTCCGCCGGCACCGCAGAGCGAAGACCGGTGAACCCGCGCCCAAGAACGATGACCTCGTAGTCGACCACGGAGTGACTCCAATTGCTGCAGATGGGCATTGCCCAGCCGAACTTGGGCCATGGTTCCTCATCTACTCGATCAGCGCTGCAAAGACCACCAGATTCGTGAGGTAAGCACGTCGTCTTGAGTCGAAGCCGTCGCAGGTGATCAGCCGCAATCCGGCGAATCCAATATTTCCATACACCAGTTTTGTCGGGAATCTGCTCTTCTTGTAGGTCGCGATTTGCGTGATGCGAAAGACTGCCGTACTCCCGTCAACTCGCGTGACGACGATGGTGTCGCCTAGCGCCAGGCTTGAAAGGTGCGCAAAAACTCCGTCCTGACCGTTCCAATGCACGTGCGCGGCAATCACGGCCGGGCCGATCTGCCCAGGGGCAGGCGCTCCTGTGAACCAGCCTGCGGTGTAGGCATTTGGGGGAACCTGGAGAGTCCGATTGGAATTGAGCCCAAGTTTCATGAGGGCCGCATTCACCCTGATGGCCGGGATGCGGATGCGGGCAGGCAAAGAGCGAGAGAAGGAAGGCGCGACGCCCGTCTGCTGCTCGAAAGAAGCCTTGACGGGCAGTTGGACTGCCGTAGAACCCGGAGCGCATGCACCGAGAGACAGGGTAATCGCGAGGATGCTTATCGCCGCGATCACCCCGCGATCACTCAATCGACGAGAAGTCGAATTGCATGGCCACCGAGCCCTGACTGCTGTTCTTTGGAGCAAGAACATTGCGGTCTGGTCTTATTCGTTGCTGTAGTTGCCGGTGTTGACTCCGCCAACTGGCTTGAGCGGAATTTGCGCCGCCGGTACAGGCCGATGAGTTGCCACAGGCTGACGAACCGGCCGGATTGTCGGGGTCGGAATCACTCCTGGAGGGGTTGCTGTCGGGGTTGCCGTCGGGGTTGCCGTCGGGGTTGCCGTGGGAGTTGCCGTCGGGCTTGGGTTTGTCAATGGGTTCGCTCCACTGCCAATGCAGAGGCCGGTGCCGTTGTACTGGCCTCCCCAGGGACACACCAGACCTTGAGCTAGTGGCCCAATATTTGCGGCATAGACGATTTCCGCTGAAGGAGGTCCAGAAGAGGTATTTGAGCATCCGGGCCTTGAGATCGTGTTGGTATCCAGAGTGACCGCACCGTTGCGCGCAAGAGCGCGGCCTTCGATGCTCACTCCCGTTGTTACGGTGATGTCGGTGAGCGCCAAGATGGTGCCACGAAATGTCGAGCCGGTTCCCAGTGTTGCTGAACTACCAACCTGCCAGAAGACGTTGCAGGCCTGAGCGCCGTTGATCAATGACACGCTGCTGCCAGAAGCCGTGGTGAGAGTTGATCCAGCCTGAAAGATGAACACTGCATTCGGGTCGCCTAGTGCATTCAGGGTAAGATTGCCGGTGAGACCTAGCGATGAGGCTGAGGTGTAGACACCAGATACAAGGGTCGTGCCACCAAGATCTGCACTGATGGTTTGGGTTGATGCCTGTCCGGCTGCTGAGTTGTAGGCAGTGACCAAATCGTCCTTTGCGCCTTGGGTTACGGAGTCACCAGCATGGTTGGTTCCATTGATCGTCATGGATCCAACGCCTGTGATCGTCGTCGTTGGGAAAGTACCAATGTCACCATTGAGGGTCGTTGCACCGGTGTTGGTAACACCCGCACCTGCCAAAACGACAAAACTATCCGCGGTCCCGAGTCCGACAGCGCTTGCAGCTTGCGCTACACCTGAAAGTGCCACAACCAAACCACCAATTGCGGCGAACGAGATACCTGTAGCAACCAGGCTCTTGACCCTTCTAGTACGAATCCCTTGGGTACTTGATTTCCTGCTCATGATGACCGCCTCTTCGCGCATATGTGACGCCCCATGCGTCCAGACACACAGGGTCGGATGAACTCTAACGCAGGCCGATCAGAAAGCGCGGGTTCTGGACGCCGATTGCCGCGACTCGCGGTCGAATTTCCTAACTAGAAAGCCATCAACAGAGTTGACGCGACTTTCTTCTTGCAGAATGACAGCATTGGCCTCCATAAGCAAACATATTCGGACCTAAGACCTTTTCTAGATTCCGGGAGAGTTTGAGGTATAGAAACTTCACGCGCCCAGCCAAAGCTCTTCCGACAGCGACATTGCTGACGCGTCATGTGCGTAACGTCAAAGCAACGGAGGGTTCACGTTTGTTCACGATGCTTGGGATGTGGTGGCCTCGGGCAATGAGATAGCGCGCGATCCGGCGCCACGCGAAGTCTGCACAATTCCAGTGGTGCTCTATCGAAAGTCAGATGGAACGATCGATGCCTTAAGCGATCGCTGCGCGCACCGAGGATTTCCGCTCTCGGCTGGAACAGTTCTAGACAATGCAATTACGTGCGGCTACCACGGTTTCACCTACGACGGCACAGGCGTTTGCATCCACATTCCGGCGCAGGAACGCATTCCGAAGGGTGTGGCAGTCCGTCCCTTCCCACTCGTGGAAAAAGACAGCTGGATTTGGATCTGGATGGGTGATGCAGAAAAGGCCGACGAGTCGAAGCTCCCGGACACACACTGGATGAGTGATCCGTCTTGCACACCTCCACGGTGGGTGAGGACTACATCGTCGAACATGGCGTCACAGTGGAAGCAAATGGTGATGTGGAGTCGGTTGATCGGCTGATGTCAGGAGTTCAGGCTCCGCCCTTGTACGCCCGCACGATGAACACTGAAGGTCCTTACGGTGGCTTCCACTGCACCGAGTTCCACGCGCCAAGCTTTCACATTCTGCATTCGGGAATCACGGGAACGGGTCGGCCTCGTGAAGACGGCTATCTCATCAAGGTGCTCAATGGAATCACCCCAATTGACGCGGATCATTCCCTGTACTACTACGCGTTCAGCCGCAATTTCGCCGTCGATCAAGAGTGGGCGACCCAGGAATCTATTGAAGGACTCGCCACGGTGCTGGACGAGGACAAGAATGCCGGCATAGCGAAGGCACGTCGCGTCATGGAACGGCTTCTCATCGCTGAGAAGGCAAGCCCCCGGGGGTAACCCCATCGTTCGGGCACAGTGCCCGGTCGCACGAAGGAGGATTCATGCTCGGATTGCGCAAGACACAGTTCGGCGCCACGGTGGTGCTCGCTGCGTCGCTGGCTCTCACCCTTGCTGCTTGTAGCAGTTCGGACTCAGCTGATGCGACGGCCTCTCCGGCTGCTTCAAGTGCGGCTGCTTCTACGGCAGTCACGGTGGACCCAGCAATTCAGGCACTCCTGCCAGCAGACATTGCGTCAGCGGGAACCTTGAGCATTGGTACCGAACTTGGATACCCCCCGATGGAGTACACCGAGGCAGATGGCACGACGCTCACTGGCTTTGACATTGATCTGGCCAACGACATCGCCACGTTGATGGGTCTGACGCCTGAAATCAAGAACGCGACCTTCGACTCAATCATCCCCTCAGTCCAAAGCAACCGCTATGACCTGGGCATCTCCTCCTTCACCATCAACCCAGAGCGCGAGAAGCAGGTCGACTTCGTCTCATACTTGACTTCAGGTGATTCTGGCGTCGTGCCCACAGGCAATCCGAACGGCATCGCCTTGGACAAGTCGATCTGCGGCACCAAGGTCGGTGTGCTCAAGGGCAGCACTCAGGAGACCGTGACGATTCCCCAACTCAACAAGATCTGTGTGGATGCTGGAGTGCCAGAGATCGCCCTCACCGTGATCGCTGCTTCTGATCAGATGCCGATTGCCCTGGCAAGTGGCCGAGTGGATTCGCTGATTTCTGATACGGCGAACGCGGCATCCATCGCTCAGGGTTCATCCGGCAAGTTCGAGCTCTCGGCTGGAACCCCGCTGAACTCCGTGCTTCTTGGAGTCCTCATGAACAAGAAGAGTGGGCTTGCACCCGCAGTCCAGGCAGCCATCCAGTCTCTTATCGACAGCGGCCGCTACCAGGAAATTGCCGGCAAGTACGACCTGGAGACCAGCACGCTGACATCGGCTGAGGTCAATCCGAAGTCCTAGTCACTAGCGATGGTGGGTGTCGTCAAGTGCGGCGCCCACCATCGGCATTTCTCAGGGAGGAGCAGGAATGACCCAACCGGTTGAGCCCATCAAGGCCGTCCCCGTGCGTCATCCTGGCCGCTGGATCGCCACTGCAGTGATCCTCGTGCTCGTCGCGATGTTCATCAACATGGCGGCTACCAATCCCAACTTCTCCTGGGATGTCGTTTGGGAGTTCTTGTTCAACAGCCAGATTCTCAAGGGAGTCTGGGCCACCATCTGGATAACCGTCATCGCAATGATCGTGGGCGTTGCACTGGGTGTCGTGTTTGCGGTGATGCGACTGTCGCCGAATCCTGTTCTCTCGAACGTGGCGATGGCCTATATCTGGTTCTTCCGCGGCACGCCTGTACTGGTGCAATTGATCTTCTGGTTCAACCTCGCTGCACTTGTCCCGATGCTGTCCATTGGCATTCCATTCGGACCGACCTTTGCCAGTTGGGATACCAACGATGTCATCACGCCATTCATGGCTGCGTTGTTGGGACTGGGGTTGAACGAGGGCGCATACATGGCTGAAATTGCTCGCGCTGGCATCCAATCTGTCGATGAGGGACAGGGTGAGGCTTCGTCGGCGTTGGGCATGAGTCGGGCACAGACGATGCGCCGGATTGTGCTGCCGCAGGCGATGCGCGTAATCATTCCGCCGACTGGCAACGAAGTGATCAGCATGTTGAAAACCACTTCACTGGTAAGCGTGGTTGCGCTTCCAGAGTTGCTCTACAACACGCAACAGATTTATGCGCGCACCTATCAGACGATTCCATTGCTGATTGTGGCAAGCATTTGGTACTTGATCCTCACCTCGGTGCTTACTGTTGGGCAGTTCTACATTGAGCGCCACTTTGGTCGCGGCTCGTCCAGCCATGTGGAGCAATCCTTCCTGCGGCGCTGGCGTCGGAACATGTTCAAATTCCATCAATCTCCACCATCACCTTCGGCAACGATTCTTGATCCGAACAGCGGTGTGCGATGACTATTCCAATGGTCAAGAGCGAAGGCGTGTACAAGCGCTTTGGTGGACTCGAAGTACTCAAGGGCATTGATCTCGAAGTTCAACGCGGTGAAGTGTTCTGTCTCGTTGGTCCATCAGGATCAGGAAAATCCACATTCCTGCGCTGTATCAATCACCTTGAGAAGGTGGACGGCGGACGACTATCTGTTGATGGTGAACTCGTGGGCTACCGCGAGTTCAATGGCAAGCTCCATGAACTTCGTGATCGAGATGCAGCGAAGAAGCGACGCGAGATCGGAATGGTCTTTCAGCGGTTCAATCTCTTTCCGCACATGACTGCAATTCAGAACATCATGGAAGCTCCTCTGCGCGTCAAGGGTGAACCAGCTGAACGAGTTCGCGGGCGTGCGGTGGCCTTGCTTGAACGCGTAGGGCTCGCCGATAAGGCGAACTCATATCCACGTCAATTGTCAGGTGGTCAGCAGCAGCGTGTTGCGATAGCTCGAGCGCTGGCGATGGAGCCCAAGTTGATGCTCTTTGATGAGCCGACGTCGGCCTTGGATCCGGAATTGGTTGGCGATGTACTCGACGTCATGAGGCAGCTTGCCATCGACGGAATGACCATGATCGTGGTCACCCACGAGATGGGATTCGCGAGAGAAGTCGGAGACAGTCTGGTATTCATCGACGGCGGCGTCGTGGTTGAATCAGGACACCCGCGCGATGTTCTGGCCAACCCACAGCATGAGCGCACGAAGGTTTTTTTGTCCAAGGTGCTGTGACGAGGAGTGCAGTCATGAATCGACTCAAGATCCCGGCGATCCTGACGGCCGGATTGCTGGCCGCAGTATTGGTCGCGCCTTCGGCCTTGGCGGCATCGGCGAATCCGAGTCCGCCTCCGGCTTCACCGGCTGGAAGCAAGCCGTCGAACACCGTGCAGGGGCCAGCCGCCCCTGGTTCGGCTGGTCCACTTCTTGCTGAGGCTCAGCAGGTGTTCCAGACCATGACGCAGACCCAGTACACGCACAAGTACACGATCAATCCCACCGGGGGCATCTACTACTGGGACTGCGTCGGGTTCACCAACTGGGCTCTGAAGCAGGCCACTCCGAACGCCTACGCGGCCTTCCACACGCAGATGAATGTCCCGACCAACGCCTCAGGCCATGTGGCGCTGTGGGCACAATTCCTGAAGGGCACACCGGGTCCGGCGTGGAACGCGGTGCCAACCGTGGCCTCTCTGACCGGTGGCGAACTCATGATCATCCCTGGCGAGATCCTGCTCAATGGGCAGGTGCAGTACGGATCTGTCAAGGGCGGGGTGTCCTACCCCGGACACGCAGTGATCATCGCCGGCCCTCCGCTGATGCTCTCGGACGGCTCCTATGCGGTGTTCGTCTATGACTCCACCGCAGTCCCCGGCCACGGTCAATACGACTCCCGCTACACCGACCCCCGCGCACTGCCAATGGCAGGCACCACGAACAAGTACTCAGGCACGGGATACGGAACGATGCGCTTGACGGTCAACTCCACCGGGGCCCCCGCTGCTGTGTATTGGTCTGCGGCGAACAAGTCACCGATCATGTTCCACAATCAAGTGGTTGTCCCTGTGCTGGCTCGCCCGCTCAATTGATGATCGATACATCCGAAAGTAGAAGCAGGGCGGCGTCCGCTAGGGCTATGAGCAAGATGGCTTTGAAGAACAAGGCTGCCTTCAAGTAGCCGAGGATCCCTATTGCGGCGCTGAGCAATCCAGCAGCGGTAGCCACCGCGGGATTGGAGTCCCAGAGTTGCCGCACAAGCAGAGCAGTTCCCAGAAGAAGCAGCGCGAGCGCCAGCACTTTGCTGTTCCGTTCACCGAGCGCGATGGCAGCGGTGGTATGGCCGTACTCAGCATCAGTCGTCGAATCCTGAGCCGCGTTCGCCAGATGCGCGGCAACGCCGATGGCCATGAACACCACGATCGACCAGATGGCCGGGGCATGTGCGGGATCCAGTCCTTCAGTTATGAATGCCGGAAGTAGACCGAATGCGATGGCGTATGGCAGCCATGACCAGCGAGTGCGGGAAAGCCGCAGGTTGTATGCCCAAGCCGCAGCTAAGGACGCGACATGGAAAGAGCCAGCCAGGCCAGCTGCGGCAAAGGAGGCAATCACGCTGATGGCCACTGCAACAGTTGCGCATCGCCAAAGCAGCCCAACGCTCAATGCGGCAGCCACAACCGGCTTATCGATGCGGCCGGCGGCCTGGTCCATGTGGGCGTCGTGGGCATCGTTGCTCCAACCGACACTCAGCTGTCCTGAAATCATCGCCAAAACGAAGAGCGCGAGCGGAATCGAATGCCAGCCTGACCGCCAGGCCAGGGTCGAGACGACGACGGTCACGGCCAGAGCAGGCGCAGGGTGGGCGGCGCGGAACAGCAGCAACGCCGATCTTGGCAGACCCGCACTCATGGGTGAACCCTCGCATGTCACGGTCGGGTGGCATGGCCGCACGCACTCGCGGGACAGAACCGCACAGTTCGCCCTACGCTGCTGCACGAGCAGGAGAACAACCGTAGAAGGAGACTCGCCGATGTCGCAGGATGGAACAGTTGTCACTCCACCCGTGGAGCCGGGCTACTTTCACCGGCTCGGACTGGCCGCACGCATGGAGGACGCCTACGTGCCGTGGCTGAAGCGCGTGCTCGGTGCAGTGTCGATCGATTCGGGAATGCGACAGGTGCAGGGCATCCCTTTCGGGCATGACCGACCAGCAGCCAGTGAGTCTGGTGCGGCAGCCTCGGAGATGGTCTGGCTCGGTACCACGCCCTTCTGCATCTTCGCCGCGGATGATGAGGTGGGGCCCCTTGGCCACTTCGTGGCTCGAAACGGTCCGGGCCTGCATTCGGTGGCCTGGACGGTCGAAGACTTCTGGAAGACCGAAGCACTGCTTCGACGCTATGAATACCGCATCACTGGAGTCGACATCTCGGGACGACACTTCTTCATCCATCCTGCTGACACTGCGGGTCTGCTGATCGAGATCACCGACACCGAGTTCACAAAGGACCCCCGCGATGATGCCGCGTTCATGCCTCCGCGGCCGGCGGACAGTGTCGTGCAAGGTGCGAATGTGGCCTGGATGACTGTGGCCGTGGCCGACCCTGCAAAGTCCGCTGAGGTGCTGACCTCACTCATCAACTGCTCTGCCGTTGATGGCCTGCCACGAGCAGCAGGCGAGGAGGTCATTGATCTGCAGATGCACGATGTCGTCATCCGGCTAGCTCGTCGCCCAGCGGACGATGTCCGTCGCGATCAGTTTGATTCCTTCTGCTTGTCAGTGCCAGATCTCGACGACACATGTGCGCGCTTGCAGGCTGATGGCATCGCCATCGCCAGCCGCGAGGGCAATCTTGCGTGGACCGAGCAGGCTGACACTCTCGGCATGAAGATTCAGTGGGTGCAGGCCGAGGCCTCGTCCTAGTCCTCAGTCCTGTGGTGCTTGCCCCGGCGGATCGCTGCGATGCAAAGCTCGCAGGTATTCCTGCCACTGCTCAAGTTGGGGATCAAGCTGCGCAGGTGTGCTCATCGTCGTCCCAGTCTCGTGATCTGCGGCAATGGACTCTGCCTCCAAGCCGGCAATCCGGCGGCGCCATTTCGCGGCGAAACTCTCAGTGAGGCTGCCCTCTTTCCAATAGCGGTACCAAATCCAGATGCACACCGCACCGATCAAGGGCCATTGAAAGGAGTACACCCAAGCTCGCCAGACTCCATCGGTTGCGCGTCGCACTTCGACCACAGTCAGCACTGAGCACAGCAGCAGTCCAAATGCGAGAGGGATGTGCAGTTGCCAGATATCGCGTCGATTGCGGCCTCGCTGCTCGGGGACTTCGGGCTCTTGAATGTTGGCATCTCTTGGGTCAGACACTGATCACCTGCTGAGCTCGTTGCGCGGGGTCTGGAGTGCGGTCTGCGGCTAGCGCGAGGAAGACCCCTTCGGCTACCAGAATGCTTAGCAAGTTCAACTGCCAGCTTGATCCTGCCGGTGCAGCAGCCGTCACGAAGATGATGACAGCCGGATATCCGACCATCATGACGATCAGCCCGTTCCACCTTCGTGGCCCGTCAATTGCCAAACACCAGAGCCACGCAGTGCTTGCCAGCAATACGCTGGACACCATCACGCCAAATTCGACGCCAAGCCAAGAGTTGAGCAAGCCAAGTCCAGCCACCTCGGCGATCACAACGAGCAGCGCAACGGATGCAATCTCAGGAAAAGAGCGAAGGTGCCTGAGCAGTGCGCGTGAGGCATTGAGCGGGTAGACGACACTGATCAAGGCAGGCAGGAGGACAGCGATGGCCAGGATTGCCAGCGGAGTGAAGCTGCCGTCTCCGCTGCCAATGCCATCGAATCCGATGCGCGACAAGACGATGGCCACGGCGACAGCGATGCCCATCAGTGTGAATTCCCAGGCGGCGAATCGGCCGAGCGGACCCAGAGGATGGCGGTTGTTCGGAATCTGTCCGACGACGCGCGTGCGCTGAAGCCAACCCAAGCGGATAAGCCAGCCGAGCAGCACAGCCTTGATCAGCACAAGGGATCCATACAAGGTGCCGACGAACAGGCTCGCCGAACCAACGCGGAGTGAGGCATTGAGCAAGCCTGCCTCGCCCAGAATGATCACGCACCACAGTGCAAGCACACTGAGACGCGGAAGCAGCTCAGCGGCTCGTGAAGGCTCACTCAGGAGGTAGGCAAGGCTCGCAGCCAGCGCGCCAATCCAGATCGAAGCTGCGGCAATGTGCACAGCCAAGCTGATCGTCAGCGAGATGTGTGCGGTGGAAAAACCGCCGTGTCCGAGAAATGACGGTGCAAGGGCTGATGCGATGGCAATGCATGCCGAGATCCACCGCACGATCTTCCCCGCGTCCAGCATGCTCAAAGCGAGCACCAGCACGACTCCGATCGCCTGCAGGCCAAACACACGACCCGGCAAGGTGTCCGTCAGGAATGGCCACCAGATTGACGGATCCAATGCCTGCAAGGGCGTCAGTGCAGTCACTTCCGAAACCGTGCTCACAAGAAGCACCACGAGTGTGACGAGCCAGACCAGTGCCCACCCGATCGCCCAGTTCAGGATTCGGCGTGATTGGGGAAGCAGGAGCAGACCCCCAACAAGGAGCGAGCCAACGGTGAGTATCGATGCAACATCGCGCGCGAAGCGCAGGCTGGGCAATGCCCACATGATGAAGTCGGGCGGCGTCGCCAGCCCCGGGTACTGCTTGATGGTGAACAGCCCGGCTGCCCAGAGCAAGACGAGCAGGGCCGGCAGCCCCCACCAAAGGCGCGTTCCCAGTTTGAAGTTCACTCCTGGAAGGTGCCAAAGGTCGGGCTGTTGGTGTTCGGGCTTTCTGTCATGGTGCTTGCACAGACCGCGCCAATCAGAACAGCAATGCAGACCCAGGACATCCACATCGCCACGAAGCGGGCGTGTGAGTGGTTATTGGGAGCAATGCGCCCAGCTCTGGTGCGCATCATGATCGCCAGGGTGAGGAACAGCACGACCGAAAGATGGATACAGGTGGCCAGTGCCAGCCAGAAGGTGGCGGAGGCATAGGCGCCATCTGCTGGGCCAAATGGAAAAGTTGAGACCTGTATGAGCTGCCCGATGAAAGCCAAGAGAACCAGCAGAGTTGAAAGACCAGCACCGAGGATGAGGCGGCCGGTGTGTCCGTGCGCAATGCCACGTACTCCCCACCACATGCAGGCAGTGGCCAGTGCCAGTCCGAGAAAGATCGCCCAGAAAGGCCAAGCTGGCGCCCAGGTATTTCCCGGCGGGGCCCACGCATTGTTCACGTTCAACGACCAGAGGTACGAATAGGCAATCAGCAGCGCGACGGTTCCCGTGGCATCGGAGACTATGCAGAGCCATACGCCAAGACGATTGCGCCGGGCATTTACCTCCACAGGCTCACCAGTGGTCGGGTAGAGGGCCGGCGTCTGCGTGCTCATCGGGCTCCCACGCTTTCGTTGTCGTCCTTGGCAAGTTCGGCATCGACTGCCAGATACGGATCAGGAACGCCGTAGTCGTAGGGATCGCCGGTCACTACGGGCAGCACCGGGAAGTTTGCCAGTGGCACGGGCGTCTGAGTCTGCCAGTCGAGAGTCTTCGCGCCCCAGGGGTTCGACGGCGCGGCCTTGCCGCTGCGCCATGAGGTGAAGATCGCGTACAGGAAGATCAGCATGCCGATGCCGATGAAGTAGGCACCGATCGTCGAGATCCAGTTGGCAATGTTGAAGGCATTGTCGAACTGCAGCACTCGACGGGGCATGCCTTGCAGTCCGGATACGAACATCGACATGAACGTCACCTGGAAGGCGAGGAAGGCAGTCCAGAATCCGATCGATCCGATGCGCTCGTCGAACATGCGACCGGTCATCTTCGGGAACCAGTAAGCGATGGCTCCCATGGCGCCGAAGAGCCCAGCGCCCATGAGCATGTAGTGGAAGTGTGCGACCACGAACATGCTGCCGTGCATGAATTGATCGACAGGAACATCGGAGAGATACACCCCGGTTATCCCGCCGATGATCTTGCACCAGATCATCGCGTAGACCGCCATCATCGGCAGCCGAGTCCAGACCTTGCCGCGCCACATGGTTCCGAGCATCACCAGCACAAGGAATCCAAAGGGAATCGAGATCAGTTCAGTTGACAGCATGAAGGGGTATCCGGCGGCCGGAGCGAATCCGGTCATGTACATGTGGTGGACCCAGACCACGGCGCTGATAGCGACCACTCCAGCGAAGCCGGCGATCGCGAGCTTGTAGGAGAAGAGCGGCTTGCGCAGGAAGACTGTCATCAGTTCGAGCATCGCTGCCGTGACGGGGATGACGATCACGTAGACCTCAGGATGCCCCAGCAGCCAGAACAGGTTCTCGTAGAGCCAGACGCTGCCGCCGGCGTGGGGCGTGAAGAAGGAGGTGGAGATGACGCGATCACTCATCGCCATGATCTGCGAGTACTGAAACATGGGAAACCAGATCAGGCCCATGATGGCGGCGGCCAGGATGCCGACCACGAAGATGGGCACGCGGTTCCAGGTCATGCCTCGAGCTCGCATGGTGACGATGGTGGTGATCAGGTTGACGCCGGCGATACCCGTGGAGAATGCGAAGGTGATGATGCAGACCTGGTAGCCGATCATGCCGATCGGCGCCTGTGTCCCCAGCGGCTGGTAGACCGTCCAGCCATCGCGGATGCCACCGAGCAAGAGATTGGCCAGCAGTGGTGGCACTGCTGCGAACAACAGCCAGAAGCTGAGCGCATTCAATCGGGGGAAAGCCATATCGCGCGCGCCGATCATCAGCGGCATGATGAAGTTTCCGAGTGGCCCGGCAACGACGATGATCATCGCGACGATCATCACGATTCCATGGGTGCCGATGATCGAGTTGTAGAAGTTCGGGTCGAAGACTTCGCTCCAGGTCACACCGAGCTCTGTGCGGATCAGCATCGCGAAGAAGCCGCCGAAGCCGAACAGCACCAGCGCCATCACCAGATATTGGATGCCCACCACCTTGTGATCGGTGGTGTACTTCCAGTACTTCATGTGTCCCTGGCCCTTGCCAGCCATGTACTCGGAGTCGTCGTGAGTGAGGTCGTGGCCGAGCATCCATCGGATCGGACCGGCGAATGCACCGATTCCTGCCATGAATCCCACGACCCATGCGACGAAGGTTGCCCCGATCAGTGCATTGAGTCCGACTTGCTGGAAAGTGGCGTCCTGAGTTCCCCAGGGCACCAGCCGCGAGCCGATCATGTAGGTGGCGGTCGACAGCAGCACCCCAGTGATCGCCCCGGTGAAGATGTTCGTATGGCGAAGGAAGCCTCCGGCGCCACCGTGCTGGCGCGGCTGCGGCACCGAAGGGTGCTCGTGGATCACGGCAGTCATGCTCATGCTGTGCGTCTCCCGCCTCGTTCGCGGATCCACGAGTCGAATTGGGCCTTGCTGACAACCTCAATCGTGGTTTCCATGTATGCGTGATGAAGTCCGCAAAGCTCTGCGCAGCGGATATTGAAGGTGCCGAGCTTGTTCGGGGTCACTCCCGTATTGGTGATAGCACCGGGATTGGCATCGATCTTGACTCCGAGCTCGACGATCCAGAAGTTGTGGACGACGTCCTTCGAAGTCACATTGAAGTACAAGGGCGTGTTCACTGGAACCACGAGCACATCGCTTTGCACCTTGCCCTGATCTGGATACTCAAAGGTCCAGAGCCATTGCTGCGCGGTCACGTTCACGTCGATCGTCTTGGTCGCATTCGGCTGCTGATTCGCGGGGGAGGAGCCGTACGCGAAGGCCGTGATGTTGGCGAGCTCGCCCAGACCCCAGATCACCAGGAAGGCAGCGAGCACGCTCGTTGCAGTGATCCACAGGACAACTGCGATGCCGTTCGTGCGAATCGCAGGTGACTCCTGCATCGGTGGATCCTCGCCCGTCACGCGTCCCCAGCCGAAAAGGCTGTAGATGAGGATCGCTGCCGTGATGGCCATCAATGGGGCCGAGACGATCGTGAAGACGAAGACGGTGCGCTCGAGTTCCACCATGATCGATGACGCTGGGCCACCGGTGAGCTCCATGAAGTGGACTACGAGCCAGGCGATCGGCAGGATCAAGATGTTCAGCACCACGAAGATGACAAGGATGCGGCGCACGTAGGGACGCGACAGCCATTCGCGTAACCGGTAGGTCGCGTCCGGACGGTTCGTTGGCTCCTCAGGCTCGTCGAGCTCTGGCGTTGGGGTGTCAATGGACATCAGACCACCGTGACCGTTCCGCTCATCCAGCCTCGTTCACTCATGACTCCGCCGAAGTCCACATAGCTGTTGCCGCATGGGTCCTCGCAGTTCCAGATGTAGTCGCCAGGTGCTCCGGTGATGAACGAGAAGCTGATGACCTCCGCCTTCGGATAGCCGTTGGTCAGATTGGGTGCGTTGTCGCCAACTGCGAGCATCGGCACGCTCACGAAGAAGTAGGGCTGTGTGGACTGCGGATACTGATGGATCGTGAAGGTGTGGGCGACCATGGTCGGATCGATCTTTGTCTGAGTCTTGCCGTTGTACACGGCCGTCCCATCGACTGTGCCATGAACGGTGGAGAAATAGGGATTCCAGACCGTCGTCGCCCCGTCGTATTGGTGGACGGTCACTGTGATCAGTGAGTGAGCTGGCAGTTGCAGGCTGGTGGATGGCCAGTAGAAGGGCCAGCCGTCAGTGTCGATCGCGGCATTGACGCCGGAAGTCGGACCGGGAACCGCTGTAGAACTTTGCGGATAGATCGAGAGATCGAGAGTGGCGTGCGGCAGATCACCCTGAGGGGTCGGTGCCGTTCCAATGACCTTGGCGACCAGCACTTCGGGCTGTGCCTGCCGCTTGCTGAGGAGCCACACGGAGCCCGCGACAATTCCCACGCCGATGAGCACGGTGAGAATCGTGAACAGCACACGCTTCACGTAGCCCGCCATTTCGTAGAGCGCCTCACTGTGGAACCGTGAAGTCAGCGCGACACTATCGTTCGGGCGGGCACAGACGAGCGGAATTCAAGCGGGATGCGAGGTGAATCTGTGGCGAGTTCTATGGAACTGTTTCTCTCCCGCTGGACATTCGACCTCTTCCTTGCCGTCAACCTTCTTGCAGCCTGCGGCTGGTATCTGTGGGCGGCTCGACGCGCGGCCAGACGTGATCGGTGGCATGCCGGTCAGACCGTTTGCTTCCTGACCGGAATCGGATTGATCGCAATCATCTACCTCGGCCCGATCGCGGCCTGGTCGCACACCTTCTTCTGGGCGCACATGACTCAGCACCTCGTGGTGATGATGGCTGCAGCACCTCTGCTCGTCCTGGGATCACCGATGACTCTGATCTTCAAAGCGAGCAGTGACGCCACGCGCAGGCGCTGGTTCGCACCGATCATGCGGAGCCGATCGGTGCGAATCCTGACGAACTCTGTCGTCACTTGGCTGCTGTTCGCGGCTGTCCTGCTCGGTGTCCATTTCACCGCCTTCTACAATTGGGCTCTGGTGAACCACGATGTCGACGCCTTCCTGGAGCAGCCCGTCTATCTGATCGCGGCCTTCCTCTTCTACTTCCCGCTGATCGGATCCAATCTGCAACCTCGGCGTCCAACTCATGCGACCCGCATGATCTCCTTGGCCTTGATGATGATTCCCGAAGCGATCACTGGCGCCGTGATCTATTTCTCGCCGGTGCTGCTCTATCCGGCCTTCGCTGTGCCGAGGCCTTTCGGACTTGATCCCATAGGTGACCAGCAACTCTCTGGGGCATTGATGTGGGCCCTGGTCATGGTTGTGGATGCTGGCTGGCTGATGCTCGCCGCGACAGAGTGGTTTACAAGTGAGGAACGAAGAGGGCAGCGCATCGACCGCGCGTCTGCGGCCGCAGCCATGGAAGCGGCCTCGTGAAGAGGCTGGTGGTGGTGGCACTCAGCGCCGTGCTCCTGTTGAGTGCCTGCGGACGCGATCCCCTGGGAGTTCGAGTCTCGGAGGAAGTCGGGGTCACCGCGTATGCAGCAAGCGATCGAGTGGATCTTCCGCCAATTGCCGGCCAGACTTTGGGTGGGGATCAACTGTCACTCGCTGACCTTCGTGGCCACGTTGTCGTCTTGAACTCGTGGGCATCATGGTGCTTGCCCTGCAACGACGAAGCCGCTGCTCTTGCTGTCGCATCAACGAAGTTCCAGGCTGATGGGGTGAAGTTTGTCGGCTTGGATGTCACTGATCAGGATTCGTCGGCTCGCGAATACACCTCAACTTATGGCATCAAATATCCAAGCATTCTGGACCCCAAGGGAACCAAACTCGCATTGATTCCAAGCGTTCCACCAGGTGCCCTGCCAAGCACCCTCATTATTGATCGCCAGGGCCGCATTGCTGTGCGCTTCATCGGGGCAGTCAAAGAGCCGGGATTCTCTGAGCAGGTCAAGGCTGTCCTCGCTGAAGAGTGAGAACGCGAGCGCCCCCTTGAGCGTGGCTATCACTGCTTGATGCACCGGGGTGAATACTTTTCAACGAGGTAGACTCCAGTGATTCACGTTAGGCAGGTATTGGGGGTTAGGCGTGCGTAAGGTATTGGCGGCAAAGGCAGGCGCGATCCTCAGCGGCGCCATGCTCGCAATGTTGCTCACAGGTCTGCCCGCTCAAGCAGCCTGCAACGACTATGGCCAGCCTCCCTGCCCAGTGCCAACTGTGACTCCCCAGCCCCCTGCCCCCAGTCCTTCTCCGACGCAGACGCCGACGCCGACGCCGACGCTCACCCCGGAACCCGTTGAGACAACTAATCCTCAGCACGCCGAGGTGATCGGCGAAGGCGCGATCATCGTTCTGAGCCAAGCAGAAGCCGAGAGTGCACCTCCCCGCTTAGTGCTGCATCCGCTCGCGGGTCAGACCGTGCTGATGACCAGGCTCGAGGCCGAGCAGATAATCGTGCAATTCCTGCGGCCCCGGGTGAAGTACCTCTCACAGATCTTCGCTCACGGCAAGTGGTTCACGATTGGAACTACCACCGCCAATGCCAAGGGTCAACTGGTGCTCCCTGCAATTCGCGGTATCGAACTTGGGTTCTATCCGATTCGGCTCATCCCGAGCGTGACTTCCGGTTCCGTCGAAAAGGGCACCAAGTTCTTCAAACTCGGCATTGTCAAGGACAAGGTCGCCGCGGCTGCAGCGCTATAGCGCGCGTTGGGGAACTCCGAGTAGCTCTTCATACTCACCAATTTCGCGTGCATGACGCGTCTGCGGTTGCTTCGCCTAATGTGGGGCCATGCGCGCATTTACGTCAGTTCTTGCAGGAGCCACTCTCGTGGCCGGATTCGGTGTAGCCCAATCCACCGACAACCGATCCCTTGGCGGCGTCGTGCTTCTGGCTGGTGCGGCGGTCTGCGGATTTCAGTGGTGGCGTGAGGCGGGACCGCTTGCAGCGGGATTGAGCGAGGGGGTATTTGTCCTGGCCTTCGCGGGATCGCATGTGCTGGCCAAACCCATCGGCGCTTGGCCTTCAGTTGGTGTTGTCGCCATTGCGACAACGGCGATCAGTTACGCCCTGACCAAGCCAAGAAGCGCGCAAGGATCGCATCTAGAACTTGCATAGAAGCGCCACTGAACTCCTTGCGTGTTCCTGTGTTCAACAGGGCCTTCCTTTGGTTTACTGCCTTGACCATCCACGCGAGGGGGCCGAATGCAGAAGGATTACCGCACCGGGCGCGTCGTCGGCTTGGCAACCTCTGCTGCCTTGGGCGGATTCCTCTTTGGCTACGACTCGGCCGTTATCAACGGTGCCTCTGCCGCCATTAAATCCACCTTCGGATTGAGCGACTTCGCGCTTGGCTTTGTCGTCTCCATCGCTCTTGTTGGCTCGGCCATCGGAGCCTGGTTTGCTGGATACTTGGCCGATCGCTACGGCCGCCAACCTGTGATGCTCTTTGCAGCAGGACTGTTCATGCTGGCAGCGATAGGACAGGCCTTCCCGTTTGCAATTGCTGATCTGGTTTTCTGGCGCTTCATCGGCGGGGCAGGAATTGGCGTTGCATCGGTCATGGCCCCGATGTACATCTCCGAGATCGCGCCGGCGCCAATGCGCGGACGGATGTCTTCGCTTCAACAGTTCGCCATTGTCATTGGCATCTTCGCCACCGGCCTGATCAACTGGATGATTCTGAATGCATCTGGAGGAAGTGCCCTCAATAACTGGCTTTTCGACCTCCCCGCCTGGCAGTGGATGTTCCTTACGATGACGATCCCTGCGGCCATCTACGGCGTGCTGGCTCTTCGACTTCCGGAATCTCCCCGATTTCTGGTTCAGATGGGTGAGGAGGATCAAGCCAAGGACGTGCTGCGGCAGATCTACAGCGCCGATCCCGAGGTTCGGATCGCCGAGATCAAAAGTTCAATGAAGGGCGAGCATCGGTCCTCGATGAAGGATCTGCGTGGAAGTCGATTCGGGCTGATGCCGCTGGTTTGGATAGGCATCCTGCTCAGTGCCTTCCAGCAGTTCGTTGGCATCAATGCGGTCTTCTACTATTCAAACACCATCTGGCAGTCGGTTGGTTTCACTGAGGATCAGGCATTCCAGACCTCATTGATCACCACTGGTGTGAATGTGGCCTTCACCGTCGTTGCCATTGCGCTTGTAGACCGCGTCGGTCGCAAACCCCTACTCCTTGTGGGGTCGGCGGGGATGGTGGTCACCCTTGCGACGCTGACGTACGTCTTTGGTACAGCCCCGATTGGTGCAGACGGCAACCCGATCCTGACTGATGGCCCCGATATCGTTGCGCTGTTCTCGTTCAACATCTACGTCGCATTCTTCGCAGCGACCTGGGGCCCGGTTGTGTGGGTTCTGCTTGGAGAGATGTTCCCGAATCGGATTCGTGCAGCTGCCCTCGCGCTTGCTGTGGCTGCACAGTGGACCGCGAACTTCATCGTCTCCACGGCATTCCCGCCCATCGCCGGCAAGAGTCTTGGTATTGCCTACGGCATCTTCACGATCTTCGCCCTGTTGTCGATTCCATTTGTCTGGCGCAAGATCAAGGAGACCAAGGGCATCGAACTGGAGGACATCGAAGATCTTGAGTCCACTTCTCTTCAACCCAGTTGAAATTTCAATGCACGTTCCTTATGGACGCGTAAAAGTCAAGGCTTGAGGCAATTGCAAGACCCGAACAAACTCACACGTCGCTAGTGGTGCGCTTCGGTCCTAAAAGGGGTTGAATGAATGGGTACCGATCGAAGTGTCAGATCGAGAAGGAGTGATCATGTCTCAACCATCCTCCGGCAAGTCCCGCCTGAGCCGCACTGCGGCCAAAGAGGTCCCGCATCGCAAGTCCGACCGATTCTTCGCTGCCAAAAGCGAGGTCAAGGCCTCTTGCGAGCAATTGACCCTGGACGTGAAGCGCTCTGCGCTCCACGAAGCTATGAAGATCGATCTTCTTCAGGCCCTTGATCGAGTACATCAGCTCCTGCATGAGATCACCGAAGACAGCCCTGGTGGTCGCAATGAGATGGTCGAATTGGAAAAGCAGGTCGAGCACCTGCAATTGGCTGAGAAATGGGCTAATGCTGCAGCCCGCGTCCTGGATCGACTTGGGGCCAACGGCCCCAAGGAATCCCGAGAGAGCGTTCTGGATGCTCAAGACAAGGTCATGTGGTGTGTTCGAGCTGACCAATGGGATGGGCAACTCACGGCTGCGCTGGGCGTGCTGACTCTTGCTGTTCAAGAGGCTGAGGCAAACGCTTCACGTGTGACGATCTAGTTCTGGCGGTAATTGGCCGTTCCGTTCCGGGCTACACTGCAAAAGCAACGAGCCCTGCATTCTTCGTTGTTTAGGTAGGTGTTTTCGTCTGCGCGGGAGCACAGTTTGTGAGTGAGCTCGACATCGAACTCGCAGGAGTTCGCTATTGAGCGATGTTCACGGATATCGCCACTGAAGACACGTTGCTGGATCCAGCGACGTGCGCGCATCGCAATTGAGGCGATGTTGTCCGACTAGGTACTAACAAAAGTTGCGAGCCCGAGCACCCGGTGTACGTGCGGCTTATTCAACAGAGGCTCGATCTGAGTTGCTGTAAAATGTCAATCGCCAAGGTAACAGTTCGGCCCGCTATAGGTCGAGACTCCGCGGTTGCCTTGAGAGGCCTGGAGAAGACCATCGTGGATCCAAGAATCGTGATGATGAGCACTTACCCACCTACCCAGTGTGGGATCGCCACCTTTGCGCAGTCGCTGACGCAGGCGATGACAAACGCAGGCTCCCCAATAGATGTTGTCCAGTTGACTCAAGAGCCGACATTCATGCGTCCGGAATCAGTTGTGCACCAGCATCGAACCTCGTCGGATACCGGACGTACCGCACAGGTACTCAACAACTACGACGTCATCGTTCTTCAACATGAATTTGGCATCTATGGCGGCGACGACGGCATAGAGCTCATCGACTTGTTGAGTTTAGTTCGCGTTCCTGTGATCACCGTCGTGCACACAGTGCTGAAGACACCAACACTGCGTCAACGTTTCATCGTTCAAGCCCTGATTGCGGCCTCAACTGCGCTTGTGACGATGACCAATATTGCGCGCAAGAATCTGATTGCGCACTATGAGATTTCTCCAGAAATGGTTCATGTCATTCCTCATGGGTCTCCCGATCTGCGGCGAGTGGGGGAAGCAACGAGTGCATCCTGCGGACCTCGCTTGTTGACTTGGGGATTGATCAGCCGAGGCAAGGGCATTGAGTGGGGAATTGAGGCGCTGGCCAGACTCACGGATATTCACCCCAAGGTCGAGTACGTCGTTGCCGGAAGAACACATCCAAATGTCGTGGCGCGAGAAGGGGAGCGGTATCGCGAGAGCTTGATGCAATTGGCATCAGATCTTGGGGTATCCGATCAGCTCCACTTGGTCAACGAGTACTTGGATGGCAGTGCTCTTGCCGAACTCATTGCGTCCGCCTCCATCTTTCTTCTTCCCTACGACTCCAAGGATCAAGTGACATCGGGAGTGCTTGTGGAAGCGATGGTGGCTGGCGGCCCGGTGATTGCCACGCGTTTCCCGCACGCGATAGAGGTGCTTGGGCGCGGCGCCGGAGTGCTCGTCAAGCATCAGAACGCCGATGAGATCGCTCAGGCGGTGCGCCGCATTCACCGCAATCCATTTCAGGCAGATCAGATGCGCAGGCTGACCAGTGAGATGAGTGTGCCGTATCTGTGGCCAGCAGTCGGGCAGGCCTACCTGCAATTGGCCAGTTCCATCAGCACCAAACAAGGTCGACCGGCAGCGCTTGCGAGCGCCTGATGAGGGGCGACACTGAGCAATTGCTCAGGCAGTCAAACTTCAAGCACTTGCTTTCAATATGCGATTCGCGAGGAGTGTTTGAACATTGCGAGATAGACCAGCCAAGACGTGAGCATGGATATTGCGTTGACGATGTTTCGCGCGCACTGATTGTGTTCGAGCGCGAGCAGTCAACTGAGCGACGCATCTCCAAGTCGATCGATGTGCTTGCCCGCTTCATGAATCAGTCTCAGCAAGCAGACGGTCGAGTCATCAATCGTTGTGATGTTGATGGCAATTGGCATGGCGAGGCGTCCACAGATGATCACTGGGGCAGAGCCTTGTGGTGCTGGGGGAGCATGGTCGGATTGGATCCGAAAGCCGCGCGAGTCCGTGATGCCTACGACCACTTCGTGAAGTCCGCGGCCATTCGGAGTCCGCACCCGCGCTCGATGGTGTTCGCTGGTCTAGGTGCCATCGAATTTCTGCGTGCATATCCGTCAAACACTCTCGCCAGAGCGCTACTTGAAGATGCCCTGCAAAGCGTGCCGGCAAATCTCGTTTCAACTCAAGCTTGGCCCGAACAGCGGCTTACTTACGCAAACGCTGCTCTGCCGGAACTGATGATTTCAGGCGGAGCCTTTTTCGAGCGGCCCGAGGTTGTCAGCCACGGCTTGAGCATGTTGAGCTGGCTTGTTGCTCTCCAGACCAACTACGACCATCTGTCTATCGTCTCTGCTCTTGGCTGGGCTGTTGGCGATGTAGTGCCGGCATTCGATCAGCAGCCGATTGAGGTAGCCGCACTCGCCGATGCTTGCTCGAGTGCGTATGCGGTCACGCACGACGAGTCTTGGCTTGAGGTGTTGGCGATGACCTCCCAATGGTTTGAGGGCGCCAATGATGTGTCAGTGCGCATGTACGACCCGAGCACTGGTGCTGGCTTCGATGGCTTGACCTCAACAGGTCCCAATCTCAACAGTGGCGCCGAATCCACCTTGGCCTATCTATCTGTCATGCAGCACGCCAACAGGAAGCACGCAGTCCTGTGAAGAATCTCGTTCGACGATCTGAAGTCGTCCTGCGCGGGGATCCCCAACGGGTCATCAGCCGGATCTTCATTCCCGGTGAGGAGGAGTTGATTCGTGGAGCCTCACGAGTAAACGATGTGCTTGACCGCTGCCTGAGCCTGTCGGCCGCACAGGTGCACGAGGAGTTGGTGGAAACAGTCGCCAACTTCTCGCACCGGCATCGTGACCTGGAGGGGCAGTTTGAACTGCACTATTCAGCAGTCCAGCATCTGATCGCCGATGAGGACCGATTAGATGTTGAACGCAAACGCCTGATTGGCGCGTATCTCACCCAGGAGTACGCAGTTGAAGCTGCTGCCTATTTCAATCCGTCCATCGTCGCGCATCCTGATCAAACGGGGTTGGAGCCGGATCACCTTCGCTTCGTGATGAGCGTTCGGGCTGTCGGCGAGGGGCATATCTCGACCCTGGCTTTTCGATCAGGAATTATTGATCCTGAAGGAGGCATTGAAGTTGAGCCGGCCTCCAAATTCGCCACCACGCGCGCACATAGGTACACCGTCCTGCGCAATGAGCTGGTTCAGCAGTCGGCAAAGGATGCGGGCATCTACACCGCCGACCTGCAGTTCCTCCTAGGGATGCTGCCGGATAAATTCTCCCCCGAAGAGCTGAACTCGAGACTGAATCTGCTGAAGATGCACCCTGATGGGCTGGAACACCCGTACGAATTCATGGAGACTCTTCAGGAGATTGCGCGCAATAGCTATGAGGTCGACTTCGACGAGGGAACTCTCCTAAGCGAGCGAGTGCTCTGGCCGATTGCCTCTGACGAGCGTCGCGGCATTGAGGACGCGCGCTTCGTGCAAGTTGCCGACGCGGTTGGCAAGATCTCCTACCGGGCTACTTACACCGGCTTTGACGGCACCCATGTGGTGTCGCGCATGCTTGAAACCAATGACTTCCGAACCTTCTCGTCCTTGAAACTCTCAGGCAAGGCAGTACAGAACAAGGGTGTCGCCTTCTTCCCGCGGCCTGTTGACGGTCGGTACTGTGCACTGTCTCGCTGGGATCGAGAGTCAAACTCGATTGCCTACTCCGATGATGGCTATCACTGGGACGAGATCAAGAACTTCCAGGCACCGAAGCAGACATGGGAGTTGATTCAGATCGGCAATTGCGGATCGCCAATTGAAACCGATGATGGCTGGCTGGTGATCACGCACGGAGTTGGAGCCATGCGGGAGTACTCGATCAGCGCAGTGCTGCTGGATCTTGACAAGCCAGAGATCATGATTGGCGCCCTTTCGACCCCGTTGTTGACGCCGAATCCAGATGAAAGAAACGGCTATGTGCCAAATGTCGTGTACTCGTGCGGAAGTCTGGTGCATCGGGGCAAATTGATCATGCCCTATGGATTCAGCGATTATCGGACGAGTTTTGCAACGATGGAGCTCAGCGAGGTGCTCGCCGAAATGAAGCCAATGTAAGAACGACCGTGTCGCGAGCCTTGCACGGAGTCAGATGGCGAGCGGTTACGATGATCCGCGTAGGTCGAGAGTGAATGTTTCGAGTGACTTGCAACAGTGGCTGGGGAAGGCGACTGGTTGCAAGGGAGGCTCGATGACAACGCATGTGCAGGCAAGGGCTGCCAATTCCACTGCCCGTGAAGTTGCTGCGGCGCGAGGAGTGGTGTTCGTTCACGCCTGTCCCAAGGCTGTGAGTCCGCATCTTGAATGGGCCTTGAGCAGCGTCTTTGGCACCAGTGTTCACATGGACTGGAATGAGCAGCCGATCGCCCCGAGCATGGTCCGTGCCGAATTGCTGTGGCAGGGTTCGCTGGGCATGGGCGCTCAGATTGCGAGCGCACTGCTGGCCTTTGGACAGGTTCGCTATGAGGTCACCGAAGACGCTAGCGGGCATAGAACAGGCGAACGATTCTCTGCAACTCCCTCTTTGGGGCTGTTCCGTGCGGACATCGGCGAGCATGGCGATGTCATGGTTGCTGAAGAACGACTTCGTACCGCGTTGATGCAGTCGGATGCCACCGGTGATGGATTGGCCGAGGAGATCGCTCGGCTGATCGGTGCGCCCTGGGATGAGGAGTTGGAACCGTTCAGGTGTGCCCACGAGGGCTCAACTGTCCGTGTTCTCCATGATGTCATTTAGCGGCGAGTGTGACCGCACGAAGATGCTCGCAGGAATGATCAGAAAGGCCATGTAACCGGCGATCTCTTGCGAATACGTCGAGACCAGCCCAATGGCCAAGAAGAGAACACAGAACACCAGACCGCGGTATTGACCGCGATCATTGGACTGCGCAATGGCTTCGCGGGCCTTGGGTTCGAGCAGTTCTGGCGTGTGGCGCGCATGCCACGAAATCAGGAATGCGAGCCCGCTGATGACGGCCAGGGTTCCCCAATACAGACTCCCTGTGCCGCCGCCATGCTCTGTGGCGCTCTGGACACTGCCCCAGGCGAATCCCTCGCCGTACAGGGAACTTGGCCATGGCAGGAATGCAATGCCTGCCAGCCAGAACAGATTGAGCCAGAAGGTCAGCCCGTCGAATCCGCGCAGTTGATTGACCACGCGGTTGTGCGCGAGCCACATCATGCCGACCACGAGGAAAGTGAAGAAGAAGGTGAAGATTTGCCCAGCGTTGTCGGAGATGAGCTGCCACACGCTCGACTCAGTGTCGCGGGGTCGAATGTCTACGATCGCTAACACCAGCACCGTGATCGCCACGGCAACGACCGCGTCGCTGAAGTTGATCAGCCGCTCGAAGTCTCGCCCAGTGTGAATCTCCTTGAGCCCGCGGTGTGGAAGCAGCACGCGCCGCACGCTAGCAGGAAGCGCCCGAACTAGATGCTGGTGAAGACCAGTGCTACGTCGTGCCCGCCGAAGCCGAACGAGTTGTTCAGCGCGGCAATATCGCCAGCCGGCAGGGCCACCGGGCCGTTGGCAGTAACGTTGAGTTGAATTGCGGGATCGAAGTTGAAGATATTCGGAGTCGGCGGTGCGATGCGATCGCGCAGAGCCAAGATCGAGAAGATCGATTCCACCGCGCCTGCCCCACCTAGCAAGTGTCCGGTCATCGACTTGGTCGCTGAGACGATCGTCTGGTCGGTATTGCTGCCCAACGCTGCTCGTAGAGCGATGGACTCGGCGAAGTCACCCAAAGCAGTTGAGGTGGCGTGGGCATTCACGTGCACGATGCTCGACAAATCAAGCCCGGCATCTTCGATGGCCTCACGCATTGCGCGAGCAGCGCCAGTGCCTTCGGGATCTGGCTGGGCAATGTGGTGACCATCTGACGTGAGTCCGGCGCCGCCGTATCGACCGTAGATACGGGCACCACGGGCGCGGGCGAACTCTTCCTCTTCCAGGATGAGGATGCCGGCTCCTTCAGACATGACGAAGCCATCGCGGTCGAGGTCATATGGACGTGAAGCAGTGTTGGGATCGTCATTGCGCGTCGAAAGGGCGCGCATCGCGGCAAAGCCGGCCATGGTCACGGTATTGATGCAGGCCTCGGTGCCACCCGTGACGACGACGTCAGCGCGGCCACCTTGGATCATCCGGGCGGCGTAGGAAATCGCTTCAGCGCCGGAAGCGCAGGCGCTCACGGGTGTGTGAACTCCAGCGCGCGCGCCAACTTCCAGGCCAACCATGGCAGCGGGGCCATTGGGCATGATCATCGTGACCATGTGAGGAGAGACTCGTAGTGGTCCCTTTTCCTTGATTGTCTCGTAGGCCGAGATCAGCGAGTTCACGCCGCCAATGCCCGAGGCAACGACTGCGCCCAGTCGAACTGGATCCATCTCGGGTGATCCTGCATCTGCCCATGCTTCGCGGGTGGCGATGAGCGCGCATTGCTCGGAACGGTCCATCCGGCGAATCTCAACCCGAGTCAGGACTTCCTCAGGATCAACCTTCATGAGCCCGGCGATCTTTGCGGGTTGATCAGGATGCCAGTCTGGCCCCATCTTGGAGATGCCTGGCTGTCCGGCCATGAGCTGTGCCCATGTTGATGCGACGTCGCCACCTAAAGGCGTGGTCATACCGATGCCGGTCACAACAACATTTCTGGTCATAGCGGTGCTCCTGAGTTCAATGGATGAAGCATGGAAGTGCGATCAGCGGGGTCGTGAGAGGCGACCCTGCTGATCACGAAACTCAAACGTTTGCGCTGATGTACTTCACCGCATCGCCGACTGTCTTCAGGTTCTTGACCTCGCTGTCAGGGATCTTGACGCCCCACTTGTCCTCACATGCCATGACGACCTCGACCATGGACAGCGAGTCCACATCGAGATCATCGACGAAGGACTTGTTCGTCTGGACGTCTTCAACGGGCACACCGGCAACCTCATTCACAATCGCAGCCAAGCCGGCCAGGATGTCCTCACTCATGACTTTCCTTTCGTGTTCGCTAGATTCATTCTTGGTGGGAAGTATTTGGATGGATTACGGAAGGGTGACGACCTGCGCGGCGTATGCCAGTCCGGCACCAAATCCGATGATGAGGGCAGTTCCGCCACTCTTGGCCTCGCCCTCGTCAACCATGCGTGACATGGCCAAGGGAATCGAAGCAGCAGAAGTATTGCCCATTGTGATGATGTCGCGGGCCACGATCACATGCTCGGGCAATTTCAGTGCTCGGATGAGTGCATCGGTGATGCGGTTGTTGGCCTGATGCGCGATGAAGGCATCGAGATCAGCAACGTCCAACCCAGCAGCATCCAGAGCCTCTTGAGCCAACTGGGCCATCACACTGATCGCCCATCGAAATACCGTTTGCCCCTGCATGTACAGCATGGGCACATTGTTGATCGGGTCCTTGCGCTGCTCCAGGAAGGATGGACCAATGCCCAGAGCATCAATCATCGTGCCGTCCGCGCCCCACATGGTTGGGCCGATTGCTGGCACTTCTGAAGGTCCGATCACGACTGCGCCAGCGCCATCGGCGAACAGGAAGGCGAGGGTGCGGTCGTAGGGATCGAACCAATCGGTCAGTTTCTCGGCACCGATGACCACTGCATATTTCGCGTTCCCACCTCGAACGACGTCGCTGGCCATGCCAACTCCGTAGCAAAACCCTGCACAGGCACTTGAGATGTCGGTTGCGGCAGCTGACGTTGCGCCAATGCGCACTGCGATCTGCGCGGCAGCCGAAGGAGTGAGAAATGGGTATGTGCAACTGGCTACTAACACCAAGCCGACTTCTTCGGGTGCAATCCCGGCTTTGCCAATGGCATCGCTCGCGGCGGCAGCAGCCATGTCAATGACGGTTTCATCCTCTGCTGCGTAGCGCCGTTCGGTGATGCCGGAACGCTCTTGAATCCACTCATCGGTTGAATCAATGCGCGTGCAGATTTCTGCGTTGGTGACGATCCGCGAAGGACGGTAGGCGCCCACGGACATGATGCGCGCATATTTCGGGCCCTGCGGCACGGTAATGATCCCGGTCATTCGTCAGCCCTTCCGGCATGCTCAGCGATGAGAGTGCGGGCAGCTTGCAGATCATCGGGGCTCTTGAGCGCAACGGTGGCAACGCCCGGCATTGCTCGTTTCGCGAGCCCGGCGAGAGTTCCACCTGGTGCAAGCTCAAGTACGCCAGTGACCCCAATCGAAGTCATCATGTCCATGCACAGATCCCAGCGAACTGGATTGCTGACCTGAGCAATGAGTCCGCGCAATGCTGCATCGCCCTCGGAAACCGAACTGCCGTCTGCGTTTGACAGCAGAATCGTTGCCGGTTGGGCAGTGGTTATTGCGTTGGCAAATTCACCGAGAGCACCAACTGCTGGGTGCATATGCGTGGTGTGAAATGCCCCGGCCACGACGAGAGGTCGCACTCGACCACCCTCGGGAGGATCTGCTGCGAAGGCATCGAGTTGCTCAAGAGTTCCGGCAACGACGATCTGTCCGGCACCGTTCATGTTCGCCGGTGTCAGCCCGTGCGCCTGCGCCTTGGCCACAACAACTGAGGCTTCACCGCCAAGCACTGCGCTCATGCCGGTGTCAGCCATCGATGCGGCCAGAGCCATGCGTGATCCACGCTCGCTGACAAAGTTCATCGCATCAAACTCACTCAGCACGCCAGCGATCACGGCAGCTGCAATTTCACCTACCGAATGCCCGGCCGTGACGTCGGCTGCTGGACGACCCAGGCACGACCAGGTCAGCAGGCTCGTGGCGACAATCAAGGGTTGGGCTACGGCCGTATCGCGAATCTGGTCGGCATCGGAAGTGGTGCCGTGAGCCAGAAGATCAATGCCGGCAGCCTCCGAGAGTCGGGCCAGATGATCGGCGACGCCTGACAGCTCCAGCCAAGGGCTCAGCATGCCCGGAGTCTGGGCTCCTTGACCCGGAGCGAGGATTGCGAGCACCTGCTAAGCCTGTCGGCCAGTGGGTGTCCGATGCGAGGTTGCGGCCGCCAATGTCATGGGGCATAACTTAGAGGTTTCCTACAAAGAATGCGGATGTCCACCAGTAATCGGTGCCTCAAATCCCCGGAATCCTGCCGAATTCAACTATTGCTGAACGCGACCCAAAGTGAGCGCAATTCGCAGGGAGTAGGCATCGCGGGGATCCTGAGCGGATAGGCCAGTGAGCTCGGTGACTCGGCGCAAGCGGTATCGCACGGTATTGGGGTGGATGAACAGCTGCCGGGCGGTCCCCTCCAAGGATGGGGATTCCTCCAAGAAGCAGGCCAAGGTTTGCAGGAGGTTTGGTTCAGCGGACAGCACAGCGTAGATCCGATCAACCAGTTCATCCTGGGCGTCCAGATCTCCGGCCAAGGCGCGTTCGGGTAGCAGTTCATGCGTGGAAACCGGGCGCGGGGCTTGCAGCCAGGCATGAGCAAGTTTGAGTGACTGCATGGTGATTCGGGCGGCATCTGGCACTTGATCTAAACCCGCGAGTTCATCGCTGGTCACAACTGGGCCCGGACCGAAGTGGGCAGTGAGCACTCGGGCTGTTCTCGAAGTCGCGCTGACTTTTCCGATGATCGCCAGCATGGTTGAACCGTGAATCCCGGTCAGCAGATCTACTCCATGGTTGGTGGCAGCTCGACGAAGAATCGCGAGGGCGATTTCTGGCTCCCCTAAGGGTGGAGAACCCGCGATCAGCATCACTGAACCCTGCCCCGACCAGCCAAGTGCGCTCACTCGGCTCAGGACAGTGCTGTCGAGATCGCCGCGCACAAAGGCGTCCACGACCAGGGCTTCTACTCTGGCATCCCAGGCTCCGCGCGCTTCTGCGGCGCGCGCATAGACACCTGCGGCCGAGAAGGCGATCTCACGCGAGTACCGCAAGACGGCCTCCCGCAAAGGGATGCGCGTCTGCTCATCGGCGATGTTCTCGATGGCTTCTTCGACAACGTCGATCGTGGTGCGCACGAGTGAGACTGTTTGCTCCAGCGATATCACTCGAGCCAGTTCACGCGGAGCAGATCCGAACACTCCTGCGGTGATCTCAACAACCCGCTCAGGTTGTTCGTACCAATCCACGAATGCCGTAATGCCCGCTTGCGCAACGAGCCCGACCCAGGAACGTTCTTGTGCGCCAAGATCGCGGTACCAAGGAAACTCGGCTTCCATGCGCTGGGTCGCTGCAGTCGTTAGCCCGCTGGTCGAGCGCACAAGTTGGAGCGGGAGAGGGATTGCCGTCACGTCAACTGGCGTTCACGCCGATGAGAGTACCGACGATGAAGGTGACTGCAGCCGCACCTGCGCCCCATAAGAACTGGCGGAACGCACTGAACACCACACCCCTTCCAGATAGTCGCCCGACAATGCCACCGACAATCAGCAAAGCAATTGTCGACAAGACAATCGTCAACCAAAGTGCGAGCGTGCCTGAGGTGATCAAGTACGGCAATACCGGAACAAAAGCTCCAACGGTGAAAGCGCTGAAACTGGATACCGCGACTCGGATGGGAGCACCAAGGTCATCAGGATTGAGCCCAAGTTCCTCACGCGCCAAGGTATCGAGAGCCTTCTTGGGATCCTGCATGATGCTGGCGGCTGTGGCTTCGGCAACGTCGCGCGGGACGCCCTTTGCCCGGTAGATGAGCTCAAGCTCCTTCTGCTCTTCCTCGGGTTTGGTGGCGATCTCGATTGCCTCGCGCTCGATGTCACGGCGGAACAGATCGCGCTGGCTCGCAACACTGACATATTCGCCAGCTGCCATCGAGAACGCCCCGGCAAGCAGGCCAGCGAAACCAGCGAACAAGATGGTCTTGCTATCGGGATTGGCACCCGCAAAACCCATGATCAAGGCAGTGTTCGATACGAGTCCGTCACTGATCCCGAACACGGCTGCTCGCGTGCTTCCGGAGTTGTCCCCGCGATGCCAGGGCTCCATGTTGTCCGGACCAGGAGCGCGCAGCGCTCCGCGAATGGGCAGGACTGGCTCGTCAGAGCGCATCCGCTGGAAGGCCTCCACGTGCCAGGCCTCTTCCCGCACCATGGAATCGGGAGCCTCAGGCTCATCGCCATAGAGCGAGGTTGCCGCTGATTCGGCCTGCTCAAGGTGTGCCAGTACATCCTCGACCCCAAGAGCGTTCGCGCGCGCGACCAGGGCTGCATCGTCGGGCTGCATCGTCGTCGGGGATTCAGGCACTGCAATGCCTGCCTCGGTGAGTTTGGCAATCCAGTGGCGCGCGTGCCGATCTTCAATATCTGCCAACTCGAACAGAGCTTCCTGCCGCTCTCCTTCAAGACTTGCGGCGAGGGATCGATAGAGCATAGCGGCCTTGCGTTCCTCTTCGAGGTACCGCAAGAACCGCTTGGGATCGTTGGCCATTTCAGCCAGAGCCTTCCGTGTTGCCGGCGGCGGCTGCACTTGGATCGTGCAATTGATAGCGCACGATCGCCTCAGACACGCGCGCACGATCAAAGTCGTGGTGCTTGCTCAGCATGCTGAGTGATTGCACAACAATCGATTCAGCATCGACAAGGAAATGTCGACGCAAAGCACCGCGAGTGTCAGACATGCCCCAGCCGTCGGTGCCGAGCGAGACAAATGGCTGCTCGACCCATTCGCGAATCTGATCCTGCACCGCTCGCATGTAGTCAGACACTGCGATGACTGGACCTTCACGGCCGGCCAGACGCTGTGAGACGTAGGCAGTCTGGAGTTCGCCCTCTGGATTCAGCAGGTTGTGACGATCAACTTTCAGGCCATCGCGACGAAGTTCATTCCAGGAAGTAACCGACCACACATCAGCTTGCACGCCCCACTCATCGCGCAGCAGATCACTTGCGCGAAGCGCCCAGTTGACGCCAACTCCGCTTGCAAGCAATTGCACACGTGGCCCCTCACCTGCTGCCTCACGCAACAGATGCATGCCACGCAGGATGCCATCGACATCGACGTCTTCTGGTTCAACTGGTTGCCTGTACGGCTCGTTATAGAGGGTCAGGTAGTAGTAGATATTCTCAGGACTCTCGCCGTACATCCTTCGCAATCCGTCGCGGAAGATATGCGCGATCTCATACGCGTATGCCGCGTCGTAGGCGACAACGCCCGGATTCGTGCTTGCTAGCAAGAGCGAATGGCCATCTTGGTGCTGCAAGCCCTCACCGTTCAATGTCGTGCGACCCGCAGTTGCTCCAAGAACGAAGCCACGTGCCATTTGATCCATGGCCGCCCAGAAGGCATCGCCTGTTCTTTGAAAACCGAACATGGAATAGAAGATGTAGATCGGGATCATCGGCTGACCATGGGTTGCGTATGAGGTGCCTACCGCAGTGAACGAAGCTGTAGACCCAGCCTCGTTGATGCCCTCATGCAAGATCTGGCCGGTCTCAGACTCCTTGTACGAGAGCACGAGATCGCGGTCGACTGACATGTATTGCTGACCGTGCGGGGAGTAGATCTTCGCTGTCGGGAACAGCGAATCCATGCCGAAGGTACGAGCTTCATCGGGAATGATCGGAACAAATCGATGGCCGATATTGGGATCCTTCATCAGATCCTTGAGCAGCCGAACGAAGGCCATGGTGGTGGCGACCTCTTGATTGCCAGAGCCACGCTTGGCAACTTCGTACGAAGAAATCGGCGGCAGTACCAATGGCTCATTGATGACTCTGCGGGAAGGCACTGGCCCTCCGAGCCGGCGGCGCGCGTGTTGCACATATTGCACGGCTTCGTCGTCTGGGCCTGGGTGGTAGTACGGCGGAAGGTAGGGATCCATCTCGCTGTCGGGAATCGGAATCTGCATGCGATCACGGAAGCCGAGAAGGTCTTCCAAGGTGAGCTTCTTCATCTGGTGGGTTGAGTTGCGACCTTCGAAGTGCGAACCCAGCGACCAGCCCTTGACAGTCTTGGCCAGGATCACTGTTGGTTGACCCTTGACCTGCATCGCCGCGTTGTATGCGGCGTACATCTTGCGATAGTCGTGACCACCGCGACGCAAGGCCCAGATGTCGTCGTCGCTCCAGTTCTCAACCAATTTCGCAGTCCGTGGATCGCGTCCAAAGAAGTGTTCGCGAACGAAAGCGCCGTCTTCGGCCTTGAAGGTCTGAAAATCGCCATCGACGGTGTTGTTCATCAGATTCACAAGGGCACCTTCGCGGTCTGCGGCAAGGAGGTCATCCCACTTGCGTCCCCAAACCACTTTCAGCACATTCCAGCCTGCTCCACGGAAGAGGCTTTCGAGTTCTTGAATGATCTTGCCATTGCCGCGGACAGGACCATCGAGGCGCTGCAGATTGCAATTGACTACGAAGACCAGATTGTCGAGTTCTTCTCTGGCGGCCAGTGTCAACGCACCTACTGCGTCGACTTCGTCCATCTCACCGTCACCCAGAAAGGCCCAGACATTTTGATCGGAGGTGTCTTTGATGCCTCGGTGTGCGAGGTATTTGTTGTAGCGCGCCTGGTAGATCGCATTCAGCGGGCCGATGCCCATGGAGACCGTCGGGAACTGCCAGAAGTCGGGCATGAGCCGGGGATGCGGATAGGACGGCAGCCCAGGGCCAGATGCCTCTTGGCGGAAGCCATCGAGCTGAGTGGCCGTCAGGCGACCTTCAAGAAATGCTCGCGCGTAAATACCGGGGGAGGCATGGCCTTGGAAGAAGACCTGGTCGCCGCCGCCACTGTGGTCTGGTCCGCGGAAAAAGTGATTGAAGCCAACTTCGATCAGGGTCGCGCTGGAAGCGTAACTAGAGATATGCCCGCCGACTCCCACGCCTGGACGTTGGGCTCGGTGCACCATCATCGCGGCGTTCCAGCGGATGATCTGCCGGATGCGGTGCTCGATTGACTCATCGCCGGGGAAAGTCGGTTCCTGCTGCGGCGGGATGCTGTTGATGTAGTCAGTGCTGCGCAGACTCGGCACACCGACATTTCGCTCGGCCGCTCTTCGAAGTAGCGACAACATGATGTAGCGAGCTCGGTTGTTGCCGCTATTGATGACGAGATTGTCGAATGAGTCGATCCATTCGCCTGTTTCCTCGGCGTCTATATCGACGTATTGAGTCGGAAGTCCTCCGGAGAGGAGCGCTTCACGGTCGCGTGCGGGTGTCAATTGTTCGGACCCTTCGCTTGGTCGGATTCCGGGATCGCCGGGTTGCCGAATGACGGTGGTGTACCGACCCTCATCCTTGCGTACGAGGTTCAACTTTGGTGAAGTTGGGGGAGAATCCGGAGTTCTTCGGCGCTCCCACTTGCCATTCTGCCCTCGGTCCGGTGAACTAGCGGCCCATGAGCAGGCTCCGGCCTGCATTGACGAGGAATGGAGAGTCTGGTGGCCGCCGCAGCGGATCAGGATGGAGCACGGCAACGTGCGGTCCGGCTGGGGATTGAGGCTGGCATGACTGTGCAGGAGGTCGGCTTCGACGATGACGTCGATTTGGATCTGCGCACCTCGATTGAGACAGTCATCGATGACGAGTTGGTCGACGAGGACTTCGATGATGTCGTAGACGTTGTGCTGATGTGGTGGCGTGACGAGGATGGCGACCTCATTGATGCGCTGATGGATGCAATTCACCTGCTCGCCGATCACGGTGTGGTCTGGCTGATGACTCCCAAGCCCGGTCGCGACGGGCATATCGAGCCCGAGGACATTGCCGACGCCGCCCCCACGGCAGGCTTGCAGCAGACCAGCACGATCAGTGCCGGCTCCAATTGGCAGGGCACTCGGCTGGTGGCCCCTCGCGCAAAGCGCTAGTCGCCAATCTGCAATGACGGCGCTTGGACTTTCGGTTGGTTCGCTTGCTCCTGATTTTCAATTGCCAGACCACCGTGGTGGCAAGGTGCGACTCAGCGACTTTCGCGAGAGGCAGGCCGCATTGCTTGTGTTCTTTCCATTTGCCTTCACTGAGGTCTGCACGAGTGAGCTTGCTGCCCTTGATTCGTTCATCGACCGTTTTCACGAACGTGGGGTGAACGTCTTCGGTGTTTCTTGCGACAATCCCTATGCACTTGCTGAATTCGCGACTCGCGCTCGCATCAGCTTTGATCTCTTGAGCGACTTCTGGCCGCACGGAGAGGTAAGTCGTCAGTACGGAGTGTTCTTGGAAGACAAGGGCTTCGCGATGCGTGGCAGCTTTCTGATTGATCTCGAAGGCCGTATCGCGTGGGCTGTGCTCAATGGGCCAGCAGAGGAACGCGAGCTGAGCAGTTACGAAGCGGCAATGGCCGCCCTCACTTAAGCGGCGCGATTTCAATGACTCCGACATACTTGCGCTGTGGAGCAGGAGAATTCAGAAGGCAAGGACCGGCGGGGTTCGGGTCAACCCAAGGTGCGCTGCCTGATTGTGATCGGCACCAGACCAGAGGCCATCAAGCTCGTTCCCATCCTTCGCGCGCTGCGGGCTTCTCCTTCTATCGAAGCTTTTGTTGTGACCACTGGTCAGCATCGCGATCTTGTGGATCCAGTTCTGGCGTTCGCAGGTGTCACTCCCCACGCTGACCTCGCCATTGGGCAGCCAGGGCAAACGATCAATGACGTTTGTGTGGCAACCATGAAAGGCATTGATCAACTTCTCGTGGAGTTCCGTGGCGGACCAGAACGACGATCGCGCCCGCGCATGGGAGCCGGTTCGCAAGAGGGTCTTCGCCGATTCCCTGGTTTCGTCGTGGTCCATGGCGACACGACTTCGGCATTCGCGGCAGGGCTCGCATCGATTCAAGCCCGTCTGCCCGTCATTCACATCGAGGCCGGCTTGCGCACGGGCAATCGCAACTCACCATTTCCCGAAGAGCTCAACCGCACGCTGCTGAGCTGCATTGCCTCGCTCCATTTGTCACCAACGAGCGAGAATCGCGATTCGCTCGTGTCCGAAGGTGTTGATCCTGACACCATTTTTGTGACTGGTAATACAGGGGTGGATGCGCTCAAGTGGGCAGCTTCTCTTGAATTACCTTGGCCAGATCCCCGTCTTGAGGGTCTGGACGATGGACGCGAAGTCGTTGTGGTGACTGCTCATCGTCGGGAAAACTGGGGCGAAGGACTCCAAGGGATTGCCGAAGGAGTGCGCCGAATCGCCTCAGCCCGGCCAGATGTCACGTTCGTGCTGCCGTTGCATCCCAATCCACGCGTGCGCGCGTACCTACAACCTCCGCTCGAGTCGCTGCCAAATGTGATCCTCACCGACGCTCTCGATTACGTCACTTTTGCGCGTCTATTAAAGCTCGCAAAGTTGGCGATCACTGATTCCGGTGGAATTCAGGAAGAAGGTCCGAGCGTGGGGACTCCGGTGCTCGTGACGCGTGACACAACCGAGCGTGCGGAAGGAGTCATCGCCGGAACGTTGAAGATGGTCGGCACGAATCCAGACGTCATCGCGGCCGAGGCTTTGCATCTGCTGAACGATCCAGCCGCCTATGCGCTCATGAGAGGAGCGCAGAATCCGTTTGGCGATGGCTTGGCGGCAGAGCGGATCGTTCAAGCCTTCGAGTATTTGATCTTCAACGGCCCCGCACCTCAGCAGTTTGGGCCAGCTTTCAATAGGGAGTCGGTTCTCAAGGACGCGGGCTACGCCTTCGAATCAAATGAATCCATTCTCGCCGGCGATCGGAACTCATAACTGTGCGCGCGCGTTCAACCCCAGAGCTTGTGCGGCGCTACGGCGCGCTCTGCCTCCTCGTCGCGATGGGTGTTGGTATGTCTGGTGCGGCCTGGGGCGCAAACCAAGCAGTCACTCCTGAATCTGTAGCAACTGCGAAACTTCCATATGTGCTGAGTGTGAAGGGCGCTGGTGGTTCGTCTACAGTCGCAGTGACTCTGCCCGATAGCGCAACACCGATTGTGTTTGATGGAACGGTCCGGAGCACCTTCACATATGACGGAACGATCATTGTCACCATCAATGGCCGCCGCATTGCGCAGGTTCCGACGCGATCAGGTGGTGCAATCCACGCAGTCGCGAATGCCGATGATGTTGAACGCGGCGTGGCGGTCATTGGCATGTATGTGCAGTTGGATGCGCATGATGATTGCTTCATCGACAGTACATCGACGGCATCTCTGGACAATGCAGTCCTGACCTACTCTCATCCGGTCACGCCTCCTACCTCGATTGGCACCTTCTTATCGCCGGGGCTATCGCAACTGACTGTGCAAGTCGGAACCAAGGCGAGCGTCGCCGAACAGCAGGCCGCGTTGGATGCAGTGGCCGCGCTCGTGCATCTCTACCCCGTGCCAACTGTTGTGAAATTGCTCGTCTCAAACTCTTCTCCAGATGACGACTTCCTCAACCGCACGGTTGTCGTGCAAGCCACTGATGAAGCGGGTGTGACCGCTTCGCCCGGGCCGTCGGTAACCGCTTCCGCCACTTCAGCTGGCGGAACTCTCGAGGTGCGTCCTGATGGTGCGCTGTACTTGACCGGCGCGCCAGAGGCCTTGGCCGGTACTGCCTTCGCACTCGCTGATCCGGCGCTTTCGCTGTTCGAGGGAAAGCGTTTGGAGCATGTGGCGGGCACTCCAGATTGGGCCCCCGCAACGGGCAAGACCTCGCTCTTTGATCTGGGCGCCTCGAGGATCTCGATGAGCGGCGTTGGCCAGCTGCAGAGCGTTATCGCAATCAACCAGCCAGCCTTCGGGCAGTCGCTCTCGTCTGTGCAAATCAGTCTGGCCGGCGTCATTACCCCGCTGCCCGAGGGAGCAGCCGGTCGTGTTGACTTCCTCTGGAATGGCACGCTGATTGATTCGATCGGAATGTCGGATACGACGAAGTTAAATCCACTGCTCTCGATCTCATCTGAGCAGCTCAATCGTGATAACCAACTGACGATCGACTTTTCGTACGTGCCAGCTTCGGGGAGGTGCACACCCCAACCCTTGTCAGCTCGGCTCGACATTGACACAAAGCAAAGCTATGTGACGCCTAGTTTTGGAGATTCTGTGCCGCCGGGCTTCCAGAGATTCCCGCAGGTGCTTGGCGCAATAGTGCCAATCGCATTTGGGTCTGCTGGCGATCCGGCATCTTTGCTGCAGCAAGCGGGTGACTTGATCGCCGCTCTGGAGTCATCCACTCCTGAACAACTCGCAGTCAATCTCGTGACCGCCAACGACTTCGAGACTGCTCGAGTCGCAGGGCTGTTGGTTGGCGCAGGAGCGTCGGAAACGGACTCCCTGGGTGCGCCGCTCACAATAAATGACCTCATCTCTGTAGGAAATCCGGCACCGCGATTCACAGCGGCTTTACCCGGTCCGCTGGCTCTTGCTCAAGCGTTCTTCGCAGACAAGCGCGACATCGCAATTTTTGGTCCGATCCCTACTGATCCCGCCTCTACTGCGGGCAAGACAGCCTTGCAACTGAACGAACAGTTCGCCAACCAGATTGCGACTGGAACCGGCAGATGGACACAGCTCACTGGACAGGTCGTGTCCATGGGCGCCACTGGCCAGTTGCAGGAGATTGTGTTGCCGACATCCCCCGATGCCAGTACGAGTGGGCGCAGTTTCCTGATCGTGATTTTGATTGCCACTGCGTTCCTCATCATTGGTCTGATCGTGTGGAGTAGGACCAAGCCTCAAGCACCTGCACCGGAGCTACCTGGTGCCTCCACGACGGGCTAGGAATTCAGCATGGTCCTTCTGACGTGGCTGGTCTGGTTGGGCTATTACGTGGCCATCATCAGTGTGCTCTTGGGTGCGACATGGACCGTGGTCCTGTATGCCGCTGGAAGTGGATACGTCAAAGACTGGCGCGCGCGACCCTCAGGCAATGAGGCGGCCTACCTCTGGGCCTTCTTGGTGCCTGCCTTGAACGAAGCAGTGACCATCGCAGACAGCGTTGCGAGACTAAGAGCTGTCGAGGCAACGAACAAGATCATCATCGTCATCAATGATGGCTCCGATGACAACACTGGCGAAGTGCTTGAACAAATCGGCGGACCTGATCTGATCGTGCACACCAGGGTTGCTCCGAATGCTCGCAGAGGGAAGGCCGCTGCACTCGATGATGCATATCAATTCCTGTTGCGCGATTTGTTGAGTCGCGATGAATATCGAACGTGGACGCCAGAACAAGTGATTGTCGGCATCGTTGATGCTGATGGCCGCTTGGCAACTACAGCGCCAGTACACGTGGGACGTCATTTCGACAATCCGCGGGTCGGCGGTGTTCAGGTAAATGTGCGCATCTACAACCGATCGAGTTTCCTTACAAGAATGCAGCAACTTGAATTCGAGGTATTTGGTGGGCTGTACCAAGCCGGACGTTCGCGCTGGGGGGCGGCATTCATGGGCGGCAATGGCCAGTTCAATCGGCTCGCTGCCCTGGAGTCAGTCGCGGATGATGAGGGGCCCTGGTCGCACTACCTCACTGAAGATCAGGAGCTCGGCCTTCGGCTGCTATCGCGAGGTTGGTTCGGCGAGCAAGAGGCCTTCACGCACGTCGATCAGCAGGGGCTCAACAGCCTGAAGCGGCTTTACAAGCAACGCACGCGATGGATGCAGGGCAACCTCCAGGTCGTTGGAAGCTTGCGACGCCTCAATGCTCACCACCTTCTCGGCATTCGACGCCTCGATGCCCTCGTCAGCCTGCTACTGCCGGTGCTCACACTGATTGTTGGCGTCGCGGTGATCTCGGGAATGGTGTTGTGGATCGGCTTTGGTTACCCATATCTACCAGTGAGCAACGTCTGGTTGACCGTTGTGATGGTCGTGCTTGCCTTGGGTCCGGTAAGTCTTGGCGTGCTCGTGGTCGCACGAGGGCGCGGTTGGCGCGGAGGGTTGGCCAGCCTCAAGGCATTTGTGCCCTACATGGTCTACATCTGGCTGATGTGGCCGGTGGCCTTCCTGGGCCTATACCGGCTCATACGAGGCCAACGAGGTTGGGTGAAAACTGCCAGGGAATCCATCGCTAAATAGCTGCGAATCGGAGGCATCACGCTTGTAGGCGCATTCTCCGGCAGGCCAAGAATTGTGAAGTCGCCTGGCGAACTTCGACTCAGCACAAAAGTGGGCGATGAGGGACTCGAACCCCCGACATCCGCCTTGTAAGGGCGGCGCTCTAACCAACTGAGCTAATCGCCCGAGCCGAACAAGGTTACCCGTCGGTGCGAAGTGTCGACCAGTGCCCGCAGGTAACCTTGGGGAATGTTCGCCAACGTCGCTCAAGTTCTCGCAGCGATAGAGCGACGAAACCCTGTCAGCCTGGCCGCCGACTGGGATGCCGTGGGATTGATCTGTGGAGATCCCAGTGCTCCTGTGGAGCGAGTGCTCTTTGCCATTGATCCCGTCCAGAGAGTGCTTGATGAGGCCATCGAAGGCGGTTTCTCGATGATCATCACGCACCATCCACTCTTCCTTCGGGGAGTTCACGGGGTGGCTGCGGTGACGGCAAAGGGTCGGCTGATCCACTCACTTATCGGCAATGGCATCGCCTTGGCCGCTGCGCATACCAATGCAGACCATGCCAATCCCGGAGTTTCAGATGCGCTCGGGGTCACTCTTGGGCTCACTCAGATGCGACCAATCGATCCGCTGTCCGACGACACCGGCACCGGACGCATCGGTCTGCTCGCCGAGCCGACCACTCTTGCAGAATTCAGTGCGCTTGTGGCGGCGCAACTGCCTGCGACCAAGCATGGAGTTCGCATCGCAGGGGATCCCCAGACAATCCTGCGCACCGTCGCAGTCTGTGGCGGTGCAGGCGATTCGCTGCTCGTTAGTCTGGGCTCTCGTGCTGACGTGTTCGTCACGGCCGATCTGCGACACCATCGGGCTCAGGATCATCTGGCAGAGGGTGGCTGTGCGCTCATCGACGTGGCGCACTGGGCAAGCGAATGGCCTTGGCTGCAACTTGCGGCCCAACAGTTGATATCTGATCTGGCACAGGAAGGTATGACCATCATCGTGCATTGCTCTACAACCCCAACGGATCCTTGGACTGCACATCACGAGAGTGTCACGCAGCGGAGTGCGCAATGAAGGCCGAAGCCGCTGCGCAGAAGTTGCTTCTTGACTTACAGCGATTGGATACCCGCTCCACTCAACTCGAGCACCGTGATCGCACGCTCCCGCAGAAGCAGGAGCTGGCCGATCTGAATCAGCGAATTCAGCGACTGCATGATGAACATGTTGCCGCCCGAGTGATCGCCGGCGATCTGGAACGCGATCAGGCGCGAGCCGATGCAGATGTCGATCAGGTTCGCGAGCGCGCAGTCAAGGATCAACTCCTGTTGGATTCCGGATCGATCGGGGATCCCAAGCAGTTGCAGAATCTTCAGCATGAATTGGTCTCACTGGCGCGCAGGCAGTCTGAGCTTGAAGATATTGAACTCGAAGTCATGGAGCGAGTGGAGGGCGCCCAAGCGGCCGTCCGTCAGCTCGCTTCGCAGCATGAGGAAGCGCTGGCTGTTCGCGAGTCGTTGACAAGTGCGGTGGCGGCGCTCGTTGCCGAGATTGATGTTGAGCGCGATGTCGTGGTGGTTGATCGCAAAGAACTGGCCAGCCGCATTCCTACGGACCTGCTGTCGCTATACGAGAAGATCAGGGCTGATCAGAACGGGGTTGGGGCTGCGCATCTCCACCGTGGACAGTGTGAGGGTTGTCGAATTCAGCTTCCGCCGAATGAACTCGAACGACTGCGATCGATTGATCCGGACGAGGTTGTTCGATGCGAGGAATGCCGCCGGATCCTGGTGCGCACAGCGGAGTCCGGACTGCAATGAGTCGAGCCTTTATCGTTGAAGCTGATGGCGGCTCGAGAGGCAATCCAGGGCCGGCCGCATATGGCGCTGTTGTCAAGGATGCTGCTACCAGTGCAGTCCTTGCTGAGTTGGCCGAGCACATCGGCTTGGCCACGAACAATGTTGCCGAGTATCGCGGTGCACTCGCGGGCTTGGCGCATGCGTACGAACTTGATTCCACTGCTGTCGTCGAGGTCCGGCTTGATTCCAAGCTGATCGTGGAGCAGATGAGTGGGCGCTGGAAGATCAAGCACCCAGACATGCGCGAGCTTGCTCTGCAAGTGCGCGCCATCTTCCCTCCGGGGCAAGTCACCTACACCTGGGTTCCGCGATCAGCGAATGCTCATGCCGATTCCCTCGTCAATGAAGTCCTCGATCAAGTACAAGACGGCGGCAATGCGCTGATCAAGCGCATCTTTGACTCAGGCCTCTTGGTGCAGGATGCAGTCGATGTCATCGGTGACGCCGAGGAAGCCTTCGCACAAGGTGCGATTGCCCGGGAGCAGCGAGCGCCAAACAAGATGGTCGGCTGGGAAGAGATGGAAACACCCACCACAGCTGTGCTGGTGCGTCACGGCGCAACCCAATTCAGTCTCGAGAGGCGATTCAGCGGCCGTGGCGGGGCAGATCCAGGACTCGCCGCAATTGGCGAGGCTCAGGCCCAAGCCGCCGCACACGAGCTTGCCGCCAGATTCAAATTCGATCTGGTTGTCAGTTCGCCATTGCTTCGTACTCGCCAAACAGCAGCAATTCTCAGCGGTGATCTGGCCAACGAGCTGGTCGTGATGGACGACCTCGCCGAATGTGCCTTCGGGGACTGGGATGGCCTCACCTTCGCTGATGTGCAGTCCAAGTGGCCCGATGAATTGCGAGAGTGGCTGGAATCAGTTGACTATGCGCCACCGGGTGGGGAGTCCTTCACTCAGGTGCAAGAACGTGTTGCTCGCGCACGCCGTGAACTCATCTACTCATTTCCTAGCAAGAGCATTCTGGTGGTCTCGCATGTGAGTCCGATCAAACTACTCGTAGCGATCACGATCGACGCTCCCGTCGAGAGTGTGTACCGCATGGAGTTGCGGCCTTGCTCGATATCAACTTTGACGTGGTTTCCCGATGGCAATAACTCCTTGCACGGATTCGCGGAGTCTGGTCACTTGCGTGAAGTCGACACCTTCCCCGGTGTGTAGTGCGTGATGATGTCCAGCCGCGCTGCGGCATTGGGTAGTTCCTGAAGCTCGCATTCGTAGCCGAGCACCCTCAGCTGCTTCAGCAGCACTGGAAGTGACGCGGGCAATTCACCTTTGCGAATCAAGGCGCCGACAAGAGCGCCCTTGGTCGCCTTGTTGAAGTGGCTCACAACTGAGCGCTTTCCGTCTTGTTCTTGGAGCACACGCACCGAAATCGATCGTGACAGGCAATCCCGGGGGATCGGCGCGAGGGTCACATATGCCTGCGAACGCAGGTCAAGGATCGGGCCGCCTGAACTTTCGAGAATGCGAGCAATCGGTTTGCGCCACAGACTCGGCAAAGTTGGCAGGCCCGTGACCTTCGAATTCGCGCTCAGTCGATACGGCGCGATTGAATCCAAAGGGCGTACCAGGCCGTACAAGCCAGTTGCGATCACTACATGATCGTGCATTCGCTTGCGTTGAATCAGGGTCATGCTGTCGGCGGCGAGTGCCTCGAACACAACGCCTGAGTAGACATCGATCGCTGGCCCGCATGCAGCAGTATCGAGTTTGGCATTCATCGCAAGCTGATCCAATTGCGTGTGCCCCAGGCCCAAGGCCTTGCTCGCTCGCGCTTGATTGCCGCTGCTCATTTTGATCAGCGCACGTCGTACTCGTTGGCGAACTGCACTCAGTTCGTCGAAGGAGAGGGCTGAGGGAAGGCTGGTGACCGGCGCTGATTTGGCTTCACTTGGCGGCAGCAGGATCAGCATGGTGGTCCAGACGTTAGGCCATCGTCATATGAGATGGTGGAGCGGTGAAGGTCTTGTTGCTCATTGCAAGCGCGGCAGCGCTGTGCTTGGCCGGATGCAGCTCGTCGGCTGACTCGCCGCCTTTAGCAGCCTGCAATCAAGCAAGCCTTCAGACCACCATCGACGCGTTCCTGCACGAATCACAAAGCCACCTTGATTCCTTTGACAAACTCGACTGCTCGGGGCAGTGGGCGCTTGTCCAAGCCAGCGTCACTGACGAGGGATCCAAGCCAGCAAAGCAGGTATTCGTCTTCGCCCGAAGTGGCCAGAATTGGATCCTGAAAGCACCAGAAAGCGTGTGTGGCTCTCCTTCGGCAGATGACTCTCGCCCGGCCGATGCCGAGATACCTGCCGATCTATGGCCCCAGGCCTGTCTGATCCCTTAAGCCTGGCTGTGGTTGGACCAAGGCTCCTCAAAGCCATAGCCTTGCGGCGGACGAGTTGGCCGGGTGATCGCGGCACGAAAGTGTCGAGGAAAGTCCGGGCTCCACAGGGCTGAGGTGGTGGGTAACGCCCACCCGGGGTGACCCGCGGGACAGTGCCACAGAAAACAGACCGCCTCGAGCAATCGAGGTAAGGGTGAAACGGTGGTGTAAGAGACCACCAGCGCGGCAGGTGACTGCTGCGGCTAGGTAAACCCCACCTGGAGCAAGGCCAAGAGGATCGCTTGCGATCTGCGCAGACGAGCTGCCCGCTCAATGTCTGTGGGTAGGCCGCACCAGGCCACTGGCAACAGTGGTCGCAGATGGATGATCACCCTCGGCTATGCCGAGACAGAACCCGGCTTACAGGCCAACTCGTCCCCCATCAGAAGTTCGCGCACGCATTCCTGGCGCAGTCGCGCAAAGCGGTAGACACCGGCTCAGCTCGCACATACATTCAAGTGAGGTCAGTCACTGCACGAATCTTTGGCCTTGAGCAGGGGAGCGATCAATGAACCGAATGTTGCAAGATGCAGCCGTGGTGGGGATTGGTCGCACGAAATACGTGCGCAAGTCCGGTCGCACCACTTTGGCCATGGCGGCCGAGGCGGCGCGCGAAGCCCTCGCCGATTGTGGCCTTACGCCAGCTGATGTCGATGGCATGACTTGCTTTGGGACCAATGGATCAGCTGGTCCCAGTCAGGTGGCGCACGCAATCGGAGTTGAGGATCTCGGCTGGTCGCTCAGCATCGCTGGAGGTGGCAACATCGTTACGACGACGGTGACGAGCGCAGCCACGGCCGTGCTCTCCGGCCAGGCGGATGTGGTTGTCGCATACCGCGTCCTTGGCTCGGATACTCGCTATGGCAAGGCTTTCGGGAGTATTGAGGCAAGTGGTGAGGGGCAGTTCGCGGCACCGCATGGATACATGGTGCCTCCGCAATGGTTCGCGATGTATGCGCGTCGTCACCAATTCGAATATGGCTCGACGAGCGAGGATCTTGGTGCCATTGCTGTTCAACAGCGGGCCCATGCGGCGGCCAATCCACATGCCATCGGACGTGATCTGATCACCATCGACGACTACCTCGCCAGTCGCTGGATCTGCGATCCCTTCCGCCTGTTCGACTGCACATACGAGGTGGACGGCGCAGTTGCAATTGTGATCACCTCTGCAGAGCGCGCAAAGGACCTGCCACACAAATCTGCCTTCATCTTGGGGGCCGCCGATGCAAACCGATTCGCTGGATCGCCCTACCAGTGGGACGACATGACCACGATGTTCTCGCGCGATACGGCGCCGAAGTTGTGGGCTCGAACGGGGCTAGGGCCCAATGACATTGATGTTGCGTGCATGTACGACTGCTTCACCTTCACGGTGATGGCGACCTTCGAAGACTTCGGCTTCTGCGAAAAGGGTGAGGTCGGCGACTACTTCCGCGAGGGTCGCGCCACCTATGGGGGTGATGTCGTCGTCAACCCGCATGGCGGTCTGCTCTCGGAGGGTTACATCCACGGGATGAATCACCACTACGAGGCCGTTTTGCAGCTGCGCGGGGACGCCGAGGACCGCCAGGTCGACGGGGCCGAGACGGCCCTGGTCACCTCCGGAGCAGGGCCATTTGGTGGCGCTCTTGTCTACGGAACGAGTCAACTATGACGGAAACTGTCGCGTACCCGCCGCAGCCTGCGCCTGACGCGGACACTGCCGAGTTCTGGCAAGCCACGGCAGAGGGCAGGTTGGCGATGTGCCGCTGTCAGCAGTGTGGGCTTTGGCACATGCCCCCACTCGAGCGATGTCGAGTGTGCGCTGGCCCGACTTCATTTGAAGAGGTCGCAGGCACCGGCACCTTGTATTCGTTCATCGTTCAACACCACCCGGCCATCTCCGGATACACCGAGGATCTGCCGTATGCGGTGGGCTTGGTTGAGCTTGATGAGCAGCCTGGTTTGCGGCTGCCCACCCGCATTGTCGGGATCGATCCGTCGGCGATTGCTTGTGATATGCGCCTGCAGGTGGTCTTCGAGAAGCTTCCAGGCGGCGATTACGTCGTGCCTGTGTTTGCTCCGGAGTCCATTGCCTGATTAGCCCTCGGGCAGGTTCTCCAGATTGTCCAAGTCGAAGCTGTCGGGATTGGTCCTGAGATAGGGCTTGGCCAGACAAGCGCGGATCGAGCAGTAGCCCTGGATTGAGATTCTGGCTGAATAGCCTTCGACACTGGTGTGCCAAATGCCGCCAGCGTCGATGCTCGTGGCGACCTGTTGGCAGCTGTAGTACACATTCGCATCGGTCAGGACACCCTCGATGTGCCGATGGCTCTGATCATCTGACCACTCCTTGCGCACTCTCACGACCGTGTACGTGGGCATCTGGTCCCTCCCCAAGAGGAGTGGAGTCTCAGTTGGCTAAGTGGTTTCAGCTCGGGTTCGCAGCAGCTGCCACGGCAGCGGCCACAGCTGGAGCCACATGCTCGTCGAACACGCTGGGGATGATGTATGCGGCCGAGAGCAGATCCTCGGTCACGACGTCGGCAATGGCATTTGCCGCGGCGACCAGGACCTCGTCGGTGATGACGTGCGCGCCACTGTCGAGCATCCCGCGGAAGATACCTGGGAAGGCGAGCACGTTGTTGATCTGGTTGGGGTAGTCACTGCGACCAGTGGCAACCACGGCGGCGAACTTATGCGCCTCTATGGGATCGATCTCTGGCGTGGGGTTGGCCAGCGCAAATACGATCGAGTCCTTGGCCATGCGGGAGACGTCCTCAGCAGTGATCATGCCGGGCTGTGAGACACCAATGAAGACATCGGCGTCGACCATGGCATCTGGGAGGTTGCTCGACACATTGCGTGGGTTCGTGCGACTGGCCAGATCCTTCTTATCGGCATCGCTGAATTCGCGATCCATGTGCAGTGCACCCCTGGAGTCGAAGAGCACAATGTCGGTGACTCCGGCCTTCATGAGCAAATGAGCAACGGCTGCGCCAGCGGCCCCAGCGCCAACCATGACGATGCGAAGTTTTGCGAGGTCCTTCTTGACAAAGCGAGCAGCGTTGCTAAGTGCTGCAAGCACCACGACGGCGGTTCCGTGCTGATCGTCGTGCATCACGGGAATGTCGAGAGTCTCGCGAAGACGACGCTCGACCTCGAAGCAACGTGGAGCTGAGATGTCCTCAAGATTGATGCCGCCGAAGCCGGGGGCGATCAACTGAACTGTTCGCACGATTTCATCGACGTCATTGGTAGCAAGTGCAATGGGCCATGCATCGATGTTTGCAAAGCGCTTGAACAGTGCTGCCTTGCCCTCCATGACTGGCATGGATGCTTCAGGTCCGAGATTGCCGAGGCCAAGAATGGCTGAACCGTCAGTGACGACGGCGACAGTGTTGCGCTTGATCGTGAGTTCGCGCGCCAACGATGGATCTTCAGCAATGGCCAGGCAGACGCGTGCCACGCCGGGTGTGTAGGCACGGGCAAGCTCAATGCGATTGCTCATCGGCACTGTTGCCCGCACCTCGAGCTTGCCGCCCGCGTGGATGAGCAGAACAGAATCGCTGACATGCTCAACTTGGCATTCAGAGACAGCTGTGAGGGCTTCGGCGAGTCGTTCGGCTGCATCGTCACCGCCGAGCAGGCAGGTGAGTTCCAAGACCACATAGTCGTGGCCTGGCTCGACAACATCCATCCCGGTCACAACACCTTCGAGCGAGGTCACGGCATGCGTGAGAACTCCCGAGGCGTGGACTTCTGGAGTGGTACGGATACGGGCTGTGTACGAGGTCTCGAAATTGATCACCGGAGGAGTCTAGTGATCATTGGGTCAGTGTTTGCAGGTGTTCGTTCACCTTTGCGCACATACGTCCGAGGGCTTCGAACTCCTCGGGAGTCAGGACGTCCACGAGATGATTGCGCACACTATTGACGTGGGTCGGGGCAGCGGCAACCAGACATTGCCAGCCCTGGTCGGTGAGCACGGCGAAGGAGCCGCGTCGGTCATCGGCGCAGGATTCGCGGCTGACCAAGCCCGCTTTCTCCATGCGATCGACCTGATGCGAGAGGCGACTACGGGAAGCCAGAGTGCGTTCAGCCAATTCGCTCATGCGAATGCGGCGGTCGGGCGATTCAGAGAGCCGCACCAGAATTTCATAGTCAGGCAGGGTCAATCCGCTCTCACATTGGAGATCCCGACCCAGGTATTCGGGCAGGAGAGTGGTCGCTTGGATCCACGCACGCCAAGACTGCTGTTGCTCTGCAGTGAGCCATTGGGTCATGAAGCAATGATACGCCGAAATAGTTGAAATCGAAACTTCATATGCCGTTCAATCGCAGCTATTTGTGTTTATGCGTCAAGTTCCCAGATGCGGATTCCACCAAGGATTCCGTTCTCATTGGAAACCAGGGAGCCCTTGGGGCCGGTGTCGGCGTCGATGAGGAGGCGGGCATTGCCTCCACCTACATAGAGGTGATCAAAAGTGATCATCGCATCGAAATAGCCGATCGCCTTTCGCACTTTGATCAGCCAGGCATCCACACCTATGTGCCGAAGCTGGAAATCACCGATCGCGATATCGATCGTCATCGTGTCGTCGTAGGGGCCGTGCGAGAGCTCAAGATGGGGGAGGAGTTGACCATCTTGAAACAGCGAGGTGCCAACGCCGGTTCCAAGAGTCAACACGAATTCCAGGCCCTTGCCTTGGACAACTGCGCAGCCCTGGACGTCGGCATCGTTGGCGACCTTTGTTGGAAGGCTCATTGCGGTGGCAATTGCGGTGCGTAGATCAAAGCCCGTCCAGGTCTTGGCCAGTTGCTTATCTCGCTCGCCATTGCGAACCCGACGCGAGAGCGAAGGCACCTCGAGCACGAGGCCATTGCGGATCAGGCCTGGAAAGCCAACGGTGACGCGATGGGCTGGGGGAAGAGGCTTGACCAATTCCAGGACGGTTGAGAGGAAGATCTCGGGAGTGCACGGATATGGAGTGGCCACACGCACTTCGTCGACGACCATCGCGCCGTTCTCGTCAAGAACCGAAGCCTTGAACCCGGTGCCACCAATGTCGAGCGCGAGGGTGTGCACATCAGTTGGCCATGGGTTCGTGACCGCCGGCCAAGGGTTGCTCGGAATGGTCGGGATGGTCGTCATTTGGTCAGTACCTCTACTCCGTCATTTGTGACAAGGACAGTGTGTTCGAATTGTGCTGTCAGTTTGCGATCGGCGGTGACCACAGTCCAACCATCGTTCCAGATCTCGTAGTCGTAGGTACCAAGAGAGATCATCGGCTCGATAGTGAAGGTCATGCCCGAAGCCATAATCAGATCTGCGTTCGGATCGTCGTAATGCGGGATCACCAAGCCGGAATGAAATGTCGTCCCAATTCCGTGGCCTGTGAAGTCGCGGATCACGCCGTAGTCGAATCTCTTCGCGTAACTCTCGATGACGCGACCGATGACATTGATTGGTCGACCGGGTGCGACAGCCTTGATTGCCCGGTTCATGGCCTCGTGAGTGCGCTCAATCAGCAATGCGGCTTCCTCAGAAACCTCGCCAACGGGAAAGGTCGCATTGGTGTCGCCGTGGACTCCACCGATGAAGACAGTGACATCGATATTGCAGATGTCTCCTTCGCGCAGCTCCGTGGTGTCTGGAATGCCGTGGCAGATGACCTCGTTGACGGAGGTGCAGATCGATTTTGGAAATCCCTTGTACTCAAGTGGTGATGGGTAGGCGCCGTGATCGCAGATGAATTCATGCGCGATGGCATCTAGAGCGTCAGTGGTGATGCCCGGGCGAATGTTGCGGCCGACTTCGGCAAGAGTCTGCGCACCGAGGTGTCCAGAGATACGCATCAACTCGATCGTCTCGGCATCCTTAACCTCTGAACCGGTGAACTGTGCGGGACCAGGCTTGCCGACATATTCGGGTCGGACAATGCTCTGCGGAACTGCACGCTTTGCAGTGACACGACCCGGGCGCACCGGCGCGGGTGGAATAACCGTTGACATAGGGAGCAGTCTAGGTTCCGCTACCTCGAAGACGGGATTAGTCATGGGTCCGTACGCGACGCGGGCTGAGGCCCATGCGGCGATGGCCACTGCGCGCGATAGCAATGCAGTTCGATGGAGATGATGGCTAAGCGTTCATTCTTTAGGAATCAATAAGGCCCGCACCGAAAGGTGCGGGCCTTATTGATGTTCTGACGGTTGTGTCTAGCGTGCAGCCTTACGTGCTGGCGCCTTCTTTGCAACGCGCTTCGCTGCAGTCTTGCGGGCCGGAGCCTTCTTGGCTGGAGCCCTCTTGACTGCCTTCTTCGCGGTGCGCTTGACGGCGGTCTTCTTGACTGCCTTCTTCACGGTGCGCTTCGCCGCAGTCTTCTTGACTGCCTTCTTGACGGTGCGCTTTGCTGCGGTCTTGCGAACCGGAGCCTTCTTCACTGCCTTCTTCGCTGCGGTCTTGCGAACCGGAGCCTTCTTGACTGCCTTCTTTGCTGCGGTCTTGCGAACCGGAGCCTTCTTTGCAACGCGCTTTGCTGCGGTCTTGCGGGCCGGAGCCTTCTTGACTGCCTTCTTCGCTGCAGTCTTGCGGGCCGGAGCCTTCTTCACTGCCTTCTTTGCGACTGCCACTGTGCCTCCTGTGTAGTCGGACTCTGCATCCCTAGCGGAGTCCTTCAATGAAAACTCTGACAGAGCATTGCATAAATCTCTAGTACATACACATTCACAAGTGCAATCGTGTCAAAACGTTCTTTGTATTTCTGGCATGATCCAACGTCATGACAACAGACTCAACTGCTGCACACAGTGACGTGCAACAACAACTTGATGTTTCAACATTGACCATCGGAGTGCTTGGTGGCACTGGTGAGCAAGGTCGTGGGCTTGCGCGCAGACTTGCAATGTCAGGACAGCAAGTGATCATCGGTTCGCGCGATGCGGCTCGTGCGCAAGGCATTGCGGATGAGATTGGCAGCGGAATTCTTGGTCGGTCAAATGAAGACTGTGCATCGCAATCAGATGTCGTGATCGTCGCTGTGCCGTGGGATGGTCACGCGCAACTACTTCAGGGTTTAGTTACTCAACTCGCTGGCAAGATCGTTGTGGATTGTGTCAATCCACTTGGGTTCGACAAGCAGGGCGCCTTTGCATTGCCGGTGCCAGAAGGATCGGCAGCGCAGCAAGCGGCTTCGATTCTCGCTGAGAGTCGAGTTGTTGGGGCCTTTCACCATATTTCGGCAGTTCTATTGCTCGATCCAGATGTTGCCACCATCGATACCGATGTCTTGGTCGTCGGCGATGATCGAGAGGCCACCGACCTCGTGCAAGAACTCGCCACACGTATTTCCGGGATTCGTGGTATCTACGCAGGGCGTTTGCGCAATTGCGGACAGATTGAGACCTTTACTGCGAATTTAATCTCGATCAATCGTCGGTACAAGGCCCACTCAGGTATTCGCGTCACCGACGTCGACTAGTTGTACGAGTGTTCCTCAGCTGGGTACTCGCCGGTGTACACGTCCGTTGCCCAGGCGCGCACTGCGTCTGTCATCACTGTGCGCAGATCGGCGTAACGCCGCACGAACTTCGGCGCGGGATCTGCTGTCAGGCCAAGAAGGTCCTGCCACACGATGACCTGAGCATCGGTATTGGCGCCGGCACCGATGCCGATTGTCGGGATAGTGAGGATTTCGCTGACCTTGGTTGCAAGTGAGCTGGGCACAACTTCAAGCACGAGTCCTGCGGCTCCGGCAGATTCCATTGCCTTGGCATCCTGCATGAGCAGTTCGCCTTGTTCGCCGCGACCTTGCACTCGGTAGCCGCCGAACAAGTTGACGGACTGCGGCGTGAGTCCGAGATGTCCGATCACTGGGATGCCGGCGTTTGCGAGCAGTTCAATTTGGGGCAGTACTGCAGCGCCGCCTTCAAGTTTGACTGCGTGAGCGCCGCCTTCTTTCATGAAGCGTGCTGCTGTGTCGAGTGCTTGTGCAGGAGATGCCTGATACGAACCAAAAGGCATGTCAGCGATGACCAAAGCCTGGCTCGTACCGCGGACGACTCCCTGCACCAATGGAAGGAGGTCATCAACGGTGACGGGAAGAGTAGTGGTGTGCCCGTACACAACAGAGGCAGCTGAATCGCCAACGAGAATGGCGGGGATGCCCGCGGTCTCGAAGATGCCAGCAGTGAGGGCGTCGTATGCGGTGATCATGGCCCAGCGCTCGCCGCGATTGGTCGCAGCTTGCAGGTCGCGCATGGTGAAACGTCGGTTACTGACACAGCCATACAAGGTTGAGGACGAGACGTCCATCTAAGGGCTCCTATCTCGAGGCTGCGGGCGCAGTCCCCGGACAGATAAATCATGACACAGCCAGGCCGTTTGGACCAACCCATAGTGTCAGGTCTTTACAGATAAGAAATGGGGCACTGCATGGATTCCTGGGTGACTTCAGGGGAGGGCCACCCACGCAGATGGCCGATCCTCGCAGTACTTGTTGTGAGCCTTCTCGTCGTGGTCCTGGACAACACAATCTTGAACATTGCGCTGCCCACGATCCAGCGTGATCTCAATGCCAGCCAGGGGGAACTTGTCTGGGCCATTGACTCCTACATCCTGACCTTCGCCGCATTGCTGTTCACGATGGGTGTCTTAGGCGACAAATACGGACGAAAGCTCGTACTGATGGCTGGCATGTTCGTATTCGGAGCGGCCTCATTGGTGTGTGCCTTCTCCACGAGTGGAGGCATGCTGATCGGTTGGCGGGCCGTTATGGGCATCGGCGGCGCGGCGGTCATGCCAACGACCTTGGCGATCATCACCGTTGTCTTTCCTCCGCACGAGCGTGGCAAGGCAATCGGCATGTGGGCCGGTGGCGTTGGCGCGGCCATCGCTCTTGGTCCGGTGCTCGGCGGCATCCTTCTGAAGAACCCACATTGGACCGAGTGGCTGATCGGCAATCAGTTTGGTTCGGTATTCCTCATCAATGTGCCGATCGTGATTGTCGGCCTGTTCTTCATCTGGAGGATCGTCCCCGAAACGAAGAATCCGCATGCGGGCAAGTTGGACGTCCCCGGCCTGCTGATCTCAGCGACGGGCATGTTCCTGCTGGTCTACGGCATCGTGCATGCGTCTGAGACCAAGGCCTGGCTGGTGGCGCCTGTGCTGGTGCCGATCGTGCTCGGCACGATCATCCTGGCCGTCTTCGTGATTCTGGAGATCCGCAGTGATCACGCGAGCTTCGACATGAGCCTGTTCAAGAACCGCGGCTATTCCATCGCCCTCTCAGCGGTGACCTTGACCTTCTTCGCGATGTCAGGCATCACCTTCACCTTGCCGTTCTACTTCCAGCTGATCCGCGGAATGGACACCCTTGCTGCTGGGCTGTGCTTTCTGCCTTTCGCAGTCGGTCAGCTGCTTGCCGCCCCGCGAAGCGGTGGCATGGTCATCCGTTTCGGCTATCGCAGGGTGATGACGACCGGCCTGGTTCTTGTGGTGATCGCCTTGATCGGCTTGCTGTTGATTCGAGTGGACACACCGATCTGGATGGCACTCATCGTCTTCTTCATCTTCGGCTTCGGCATGGGAAATGTCATCGCTCCTGCGTCTACTTTGCTGCAGAACGTTCTGCCGCTGAGCAAGGTTGGTGCGGGTTCAGCAGTGCAGAACGCTGTGCGTCAGGTCGGTGGCGCATTAGGCGTGGCCATCGTTGGCACCGTGCTTGCCACGCGCTATGCCCTGAATCTGGATGCCGTGTTCGCAGCTTCCCCCGTGCCTGTGCCAGCACCTGTGCAGGAGGCTGCGTCGGAGTCCTTGCCTGCCACGCTCGCAGTCATCGGGCACCTTCAGGGATTGCCGGCCTCACTGGTCACACAGTTCCAGAACAGTGCCTTTGATGCCTATCTCTCTGCGTCGCACATCACTACCTTCCTGTCACTCACCATCGTGGTAATCGCTGCGCTCTTGGTGGGCTTCGGGCTGCCGATGATCACCCCGCCCACGCAGGGCGCAGCACCGGTCGGACCGCCGGTGGATCCGATGGACGAGCTCGTCAAGGAAGAGGGCGCTGCATACGCCGCGGAGGCCGCTCAGGAGTACGAGCAGACCGAATAGCCGGAGTAGTCAGGAACGACCCTCGCGCCAGGCATTGGTGATCGGCAGGCGCCGATCCCGGCCGAAGGCACGCAGGGAGATCTTGGTGCCTGGCGGGGATTGCCGACGCTTGTACTCAGCACCATCTGTCAATCGGATGATGCGATCGACCATGGCCGGGTCAAATCCAGCGTCAATCAACTGCGCTGAGCCGTGGTCGGAAGCCACATAGCCCTCCAGCAGCGCATCAAGAACTGGGTAGTCGGGAAGGGAATCAGAGTCCTTTTGATCTGGACGCAGTTCAGCGCTCGGCGGCTTTTCAATGCTGCTCGGTGGGATAGGCGGAGTCTGGCCGAGTTCGGCCGCATTCGCATTGCGCCAGCGGGACAACTCCCACACCAGCATCTTGGGAACATCCTTGATCGGAGCGAAGCCACCAACACTGTCGCCATACAGCGTTGAGTAGCCAACTGACAGCTCGCTCTTATTGCCAGTGGTCAACACTAGGTGGCCCTCCTGGTTGGAGATGCCCATCAGCGTCGTTCCGCGCACTCGTGCTTGCAAGTTTTCTTCGGCAAGCCCAGTCAAGTGCAGTGAGCCCATGAATGCGTCCACCATGGGAGCAATCGGAACAGTGCGCAGGTGTAATCCGGTGCGTTCTGCCATATCCGCCGCGTCATCCTTGGAATGTTCTGACGAATACACGCTCGGCATGGATACGGCGTACACCCGATCTGCGCCGATGGCATCGCATGCAAGGGCGGCGACAAGCGCAGAGTCAATGCCTCCGCTCAAACCCAGGATCACACTCTTGAAATGGTTCTTGTTCACGTAGTCTGCGAGGCCGCAAACCAACGCTGAGTAGATCTCGTCAAACTCCGGCAGACGTTCGCGGATCTCGCCAGTTTCAGCTGGCTCTTCGGTATTCAGTTGACCGGCGAGTTGGGTGACATCGTCATGGATCTGCGATTCGGGCATTGCCAGATCAACAATGACGAGCTCTTCCACGAATTGTGCGCCACGGGCGACAACTTTGCCCTTGGCATTCACAACCAGCGAATCGCCATCGAAGACAAGTTCATCCTGGCCACCGACCAGATTCACGTAAGCGACGGCGCAGCCTGCCTCGATTGCGCGCTCGCTGCAGAGTGTCCTGCGCACGTCGGTCTTGTTACGTTCGTATGGAGATGCATTCAGCACGAGCAAGAGCGAGGACGAGACTTCACGCGCCCATTCGACCGGACCACCAGTGCGCCACAGATCCTCGCAAATAGCCAGAGTGATGGTCGTGCCGCCGATGCGCAGATGCGTTGGAGTGGTTCCAGGCAGAAAATACCGAGCTTCGTCGAAGACCCCGTAGTTGGGAAGGTGGTGCTTGATGTAACGCGCCACGATGCGGCCTTGGTGAAGTACGGCTGCGGCATTGACCGGCGAGGAGACTTGGGCATGTGAAGGACCGGTGTCAACGCAATCGAGATATCCCACGACCGTGACCAGTTCACCCAGCCCGGCGGAAACGAGATCGCCAGCCAGACGGTCAAGTGCAGAAATGGACGCATGTTGATAGGACGGACGAAGGGCCAGATCCTCAACTGGGTATCCCGTGAGCATCATTTCCGGAAAGGCGATGAGATGAGCGCCGGCAGCGCCCGCTTGGACAGCCATATCCAAGATCTTCTGAGAATTGCCCTCGAGGTCCCCAACCGTGGCGTTTGCCTGAGCAAGGGCGAGTCGCAAAGTGGGCATTCACTGAGGGTATCGACCCATTGTCCAGGCTTCATGTCATACGCCTGTAACACTTCAAGGGGCAAAATGGGACCACGTACAGTCTGTTCGAGACGGGCGTGCGTTATCGGGAGGTCAACGCCACATGGATAAGCAGGCCGAATTTGTGCTGCGCACGATCGAGGAGCGAGATATTCGATTCGTTCGTCTCTGGTTCACCGATGTGCTCGGCACACTGAAGTCGGTTGCAATTGCTCCGGCGGAACTGGAAGGCGCGTTTGCTGAAGGCATCGGCTTTGACGGCTCGGCGATTGAAGGCTTCACGCGCGTTTACGAATCCGACATGATCGCCAAGCCAGATCCGGGCACTTTCTCACTGCTGCCTTGGCGAAGTGAAGGCCCTGGTGCTGCGCGATTGTTCTGCGACATCCAGATGCCCGATGGCAGCGCCTCGTACGCCGATCCGCGCTTTGTTCTCAAGCGAACGCTGACTCGCGCTGCCGATCTCGGTTTCACTTTCTACGTGCATCCTGAGGTTGAGTTCTACCTGCTGCAAGGTCGACACAAGCTTGGTGAGCTTCCTGAGCCTGCTGACTCTTACGGCTACTTCGATAACACTCCGCACGGACAGTCCGCGGATTTCCGCCGCCAGGCGATCATGATGCTTGAGCAGATGGGCATCTCAGTTGAGTTCTCACATCACGAGGGCGGACCTGGGCAGCAGGAGATCGATCTTCGGTATGCCGATGCGCTGACCACGTCGGACAACCTCATGACCTTCCGTCTGGTCATGCAGGAGGTTGCGCTGGAGCAAGGGATGTTCGCAACATTCATGCCCAAGCCGTTCACCCAGCACCCCGGTTCTGGAATGCACACGCATCTTTCGCTGTTCGAGGGTGACCGCAATGTCTTCTACGAAGCTGGAGCCCCTCTGCAGCTCTCGAAGCTTGGTCGCGCCTTCATCGCTGGTTTGTTGCAGCACGCGCCAGAGATCACGGCTGTCACGAATCAGTGGGTGAACTCCTATAAGCGCCTACTCGGTGGCGCGGAGGCCCCGGCCTGGGCTTGCTGGGGGCACAACAACAGTTCTGCCTTGATCCGTGTGCCGATGTACAAGCCCTCCAAGGGCAACAGCACCCGCATTGAGTACCGCGCCCTTGATAGTGCGGCCAACCCCTACCTCGCCTACGCAGTCATCCTGGCTGCCGGCTTGAAGGGCATAGAAGAGGGTTACGAGTTACCTGCAGGTGCAGAAGAGGATGTCTGGGCACTGACCGAGTCAGAGCGCAGGGCGCTGGGGATGAAGGCCCTGCCCGCAAGCCTGGGCCAAGCACTTGAGGTAATGGAACGCTCAGAACTGGTGGCCGAGACCCTTGGCGAGCATGTCTTCGACTTCTTCCTGCGTAACAAGAAGGCCGAATGGGATAACTACCGCGGACAGGTAAGCCAATGGGAGCTTGACCAGTACTTGCCCCGTCTGTAGCTCCGGTATCCAGCTCTCACGGTTGAATGGTTTCCATGAGCGAGGGGGTAGGTAGCGGACGCCACTCTTCGCCGGCCAGTCGCCTAGTTCGCCTCGGCATTGTCGATGTCGATCGAGCTGAGCAGATCCTTCAGCGTCCAGCCGTCGCGCTTGTCCTTGATGGACCCGACCTGGATCTGTTGGCGAGCCTGAGCGGTGTTGCTGACCCAGACCTTGCACTCAGAATGCTTGAGCGCTTCTTTGAATGCTGCGATGCGCGGGCCAAGTCCCTGTTTCGATCGGATCAGGACTTCCGCGGTCGGCTGCTGGATGTTCTCGGGATGTCCGAAGCTCTCGGCGATTTCCTCGTGCGGCATCCAAAGCAGGTTGAGGTGCTGATGGATGGGGAAGCCCTGGCTCGCACACCAATCGCGACAGAAGTGCGGTCCCGCTTGCTCACTGCTGTTGGCGCAGATGCGAATAATGAGCTCGCACCATCTCGCGATGACTCAACAGCGACCCTGGACGCATTGCGCATCGCGTATCGTCGTGAACTCTTGGGTATCGCAAGTCGTGATCTCTCGCAGCTGGCACCGATGAAGTTGGTTGCGACATGGTTGTCCGACCTGGCCGACGCTGTACTTGAGGCAGGTGTGGCGATCGCTCGAGCGGGCGTGCCTGCCGAGTTCGCTGATTGTCGATTCGCAGTCATCGGAATGGGCAAGTGTGGTGGTCGCGAACTCAACTACGTCAGCGATGTCGACGTCATCTTCGTTGCGGAATCAATCGATGGTGATGAAGATGCGGCCTTGCGAACGGCCACCTTGCTCGCAACTGGACTTATGCGCGCCTGCAATGAGACCACTCAGGAGGGACGCATCTGGGAGGTTGATCCGAATCTGCGACCTGAAGGCAGACAGGGAGCCTTGGTGCGCACGATTGACTCGCATGTGGACTACTACGAGCGCTGGGCGAAGACATGGGAGTTCCAGGCTCTTTTGAAGGCCAGATATGCAGCGGGAGATCAGGTGCTCGGCGAGCGCTATGTGGAAGCCGTAGCTCCCTTTGTCTGGAGCGCAGTTGAACACGAAGGCTTTGTCGAGGACGCCCAAGCTATGCGTCGCCGTGTCGAGGCGAATATCCCTAGCCGGATCGGAGCGCGTGAACTCAAACTTGCTCCCGGTGGCCTTCGGGATGTGGAGTTTGCTGTGCAACTGCTCCAGCTCGTGCATGGCCGAAGTGACGTCCTCATCCGGAGCCGAACAACGCTGGAAGCGCTGGAATCCCTGGCGACGTGGGGATATGTCGGCAGAGCTGATGCTTCAACTCTCGGCGAGGCCTATTCCTTCCTTCGCACTCTTGAACATCGCATCCAACTGTTCCGACTGCGTCGCACGCACACCATGCCCGACACCGACATGGAACTTCGCCGCCTGGGGAGGTCGATGGGCTACCGCAGTGATCCTGTAAATGAGCTCGTCGCCGTCTGGAAGCGTCATGCACTCGAGGTGCGAAGGCTGCACGAGAAGCTGTTCTATCGGCCATTGCTACTGGCGGTGGCTCGCCTTGATGCCGGCTCAGCCCGGCTCACGCCTCAAGCCGCGGAAGAACGACTGCGCGTACTGGGCTACCAAGACCCACCCGGCGCTTTGCGCCACATCGAGGCACTCACTGTCGGTGTCAGCCGCCGAGCTTCAATTCAGCGCACCTTGTTGCCCGTTCTCTTGGGCTGGTTCGCAAACGCACCAGAGCCAGACGGTGGATTGCTCGGATTTCGTCGAGTGAGCGAAGCGCTGGGCTCTACCCATTGGTATCTGGGTCTGTTGCGAGACGAGTCGGTGGCCGCGGAGCGGATGGCACAACTCCTGGCGAGCAGTCGTTATGCAACTGATCTGTTGCTTCGTGCCCCTGACAGTGTCGCCATGCTGGTTGATGATCAGGAGCTCAGACCGCGCTCACGCGCGAACCTCATTGCCGAAGTGCAGGCCGCCATCGGCAGATATGACGAGCCAGACCGGGCGGTAGCTGCTGTTCGAGCGCTGCGTCGGCGTGAGCTCTTTCGAATTTCGGCGGCCCAGCTGTTGCACCTCAGTGACGTCGATGCAGTGGAACTAGCATTGACGGACGTCTCTGCTGCAACTCTTGTTGGCGCCCTTGGGGTCTCGCTCAGTGTCGTAGCCACCGAATTCCAAGCCCCCTTGCCCTTCGCCTTTTCGGTGATCGCGATGGGACGATTTGGTGGGCATGAACTGGGACTGGGTAGTGATGTGGATGTCATGTTTGTCTATGACCCACATGAGGGCGCTGATCCAGAGACTGCCGGCCGGCTTGCATTTCAGGTGGCCAATGACATGCGCAAGCGATTGATGGCGCAGAGCAACGACCCGCAACTGGTGATTGACGCTGATCTGCGTCCCGAAGGCAGACAGGGACCGTTGGTACGCAGTCTTGATTCGTACGCGGCCTATTACGCGCGATGGTCGGCGGGATGGGAATCGCAAGCCTTGCTTCGCGCAGTGTTCGTTGCTGGCGATGCTGAACTCGGTGCTCGCTTCGAAGGGATCATCGCTCCGCTGCGCTATCCGGCTGCGGGCCTGGAACCAGATCAGGTGCGCGAAATCAGACGGCTGAAGGCGCGCATGGAGTCAGAACGACTTCCTCGCGGCGCGGACCCGAATCTGCACACCAAACTCGGCCGCGGTGGCCTCAGCGATGTTGAATGGGTAGCGCAACTGCTGCAGTTGCAGCACGCCTACGCAGTTCCCGGTCTTCGCACCACTCGAACATTGGAAGCCCTCGAAGCTGCCTGCCAGGCCGGGCTCATCCTTCGCGAAGATGTCGACTACTTGCGCACGGCCTGGCAGTTCGCCGCGCGCATTCGTGACGCTGTGATGTTGGTGCGAGCGCATGCCTCCGATCTTGTCCCAACTGATATTCGTGAACTGCGGGGGATTGCATATGTGCTCGGCTACTCGCCAGAGGACTCCGGCCGAGTGCTGGAGGACTACCAGCGCATCACCCGTCGCGCGCGCAATGTTATGGAGCGAGTCTTCTACGACGCGGGGTGACGCTTGGTCAGTGGATACGCCGCGAGAAACTGGAAGCTGTCCCGAGCGAAGGAATGCAGGAATCGATCGCAAGGACCAGATGTGTCCGGGTCGAGCTTGTGACAAATGGGATCGCCATCTCGCTGGTGATTGAAGAAGAAGCCGGCCGACCAGTACTCATTCATGTCGAGCACCATCGCTCGCTGCACTCCAGTTGCAACCAAAGTGTCTGCGAGGCTCTGAGCTGACAGTGCTTGGCCAACGACATACACCAGACTGCCGTCAGCGCGTTGGCCCATGCCCGCCCGCCACGCAAGATTCTCCTTGTCCGTTGTGGCACCCCAGTTGACGTTGTACTCGGGTCCGTTGACCTTTGACTGACCGTGATCAACGATCAAATCCAAGTTCTGCCGCACGGCGATCATGTCCGGAGTCAAGCTGAGATTTCTCCCCCATCTGCCGATGAAGACTTGCCCGTCGCGATAGAAGACCGCTGAGGCGCGGCCCTTTTCCAGAGGATGGACCATCTGGCCGTCGTACCAATATCCGGCACGCGTGTCCTCGAGTCGGAATGCACCATTGGTGTTGGCCATCACGAGGGGCCAGAGCTCTTGCGGCAGTGCTCCGTTGAATGGATTTGCTCCGCCCTTGGGCTCTTCATATCCCGGCACGAACATTGAGTTCAGAAGTGAGGTGTCCAGCCACATTGCCGTCGCGTAATAACTGGTGTGGACATTGTCAGTGCGCACGCGCGTGACATACACCGCGTGCTGCCCATCAACCTTGCTGCCGACGCCTTGCCAGACACCTTCCAATGGCTCGGGAACGGCAACGGGCGAAATGAGATCAACTGGGGGGCTGAGGTGGGTGACTGCACCCGGGTCAGTCGTGGGTCTTGGTCCAGGGGAGAAGTTGAAGTCAGGAGGGGTGGTCGGTAGAGCGGAGGCTGGAGAACTCGATGTTGGGCTCGGGGAGGGCGTGGATGGGATCGATGCACTTGGTGATGGCGAAGCAGCTGGGCTTGGTGGTGGTGTCACCTCACCCGGGCCAAAACTCGCAGAGATCTTTGGCCTTCCGCCGACTTCAGGTTTGTTGATGTACTGGTAGTAGAAGTCCTCCATGCGCGCAACCACGGCGCCCATGTGATGGTCGCGCATCCACGTTGCAGCTACGACTTGAAATGGTTCGCCGGGTCTCTGGTCCATCGCGCTGTAAATGGACCAACCGACAAATACCAATGCCGCGACCAGTAGGGCAGCAAGAATGAGTGAGGTTCGCTTGATGACCGTGCGCATGTCTAGGCTCCAGTGTGGCTAGCGCACACGACCATGCCACCCCTTTGCTCGACTGCTTTTCATACTGCCATAGGAAGATGAAATGGAGTGGACCCGAAGGCCCACTCCATTTCATGTCGAAGCGTGAAACGCGGTTCTTGCCTAGATGTCGTAATAGAGGTTGAACTCATATGGATGCGGGCGCAATTGGATTGGCTCGATCTCCTTGCTCCGCTTGTAGTCGATCCAGGTCTCGATCAGATCAAGAGGGAACACCCCACCCGCCTGCAGATACTCGTTGTCGGCTTCAAGGGCCGTGAGCGCCTCGCCCAGTGAGGCCGGAACCTGCGGAATTGCCGCGTGCTCGTCAGGTGGGAGTTCGTAAAGATCCTTGTCGACAGGTGCAAGCGGTTCGATCTTGTTCCTGATCCCGTCGATGCCAGCCATGAGCTGGGCGGCAAATGCGAGGTAGGGATTTGCTGAAGGATCAGGCACGCGGAATTCGATGCGCTTGGCCTTGGGATTGTTGCCCGACACTGGGATGCGAATGCACGCCGAGCGATTGCGAGCGGAGTAGACGAGGTTTACCGGAGCTTCGTAGCCAGGCACGAGGCGGTGATAACTATTGACTGTTGGATTGGTGAATGCCAAGAGCGATGGTGCGTGGTGAAGTAGGCCACCGATGTACCAACGAGCGATGTCCGACAGTCCGCCGTAGCCGCGCTCGTCGTAGAACAGCGGCTTGCCGTCCTTCCACAACGACTGGTGGCAGTGCATGCCGGATCCGTTGTCACCGAAGAGTGGCTTGGGCATGAAGGTCGCGCTCTTTCCATGCTCCCAGGCCACGTTCTTGATGATGTACTTGAACAGCATGACCTCATCGGCGGCGTGCTGCAGTGTGTTGAACTTGTAGTTGATCTCGCCTTGACCTGCAGTGCCGACCTCATGGTGTGAACGCTCGACTGTCAGCCCGACGCCGAGCAACTTGGTGACCATGTCATCGCGAATGTCTGCAAAGTGATCAACGGGTGGCACTGGGAAGTAGCCGCCCTTGTATGGAGTCTTGTAGCCAAGGTTGCCGCCCTCCTCGATGCGCCCGGTGTTCCAAGCAGCCTCGATGGAGTCAATGTGGTAGTACGACTCGTGTTGGTTGGAGTCAAAACGCACTTCATCGAAGACGTAGAACTCGGCTTCTGGCCCGAAGTACACCGTGTCGGCAATGCCTGTTGATGTGAGGTAGGCCTCGGCATTGGCTGCCACGCTGCGCGGATCGCGACCGTAGGGCTCGTTGGTGAACGGATCGCGAATCGAGAAGTTCATCACCAGGGTCTTGGCCTTGCGAAATGGATCAAGGTAGGCAGTTGCCGGATCCGGGATCAATTTCATGTCGGATTCGTGGATGGCTTGGAATCCGCGAATCGAGGATCCGTCGAACATGAGACCGTCCTCGAAGACGCTCTCGTCGAAGGACACCGCCGGCATGTTGAAGTGCTGCATCACTCCGGGCAGATCGATGAAGCGAACATCAATGAATTCGATGCCCTCGTTCTTGACGTACTTGAGCGCTTCCTCGGCATTGCTGAACATGACACCTCCTGCACCAGATGGTGCGTCTCGTGGCCCACATGGGGACTTTCACTCTCGGGTGGGCCAAGGGCCCAGGAACGATCAGCACTCTAGTAGTCGGCTCGCGGCAGCCACATGCCGATCGCCGTGAGCAGATTGCGGCCCACTACGGTTCCCAGGTGACTTCCCCCGTCCCAATCGCGCTGCCCGGCGAGCTTGCCGGCCTTGGCCGGCGGCTCGCGGCAATCACCATCGATTGGGTAACCAGCTTGTTGGTCGCCTCAGTGATTTTTCCAGGCTTGCGCCCGTGGAGCGAGAACGCAGCCATTCCGATTCTGCTGGTCTTCTTCGCCGAGATCACCTTGTTCACCTGGTTCTTCGCCAGCAGTTTTGGGCAACGCCTCTTGCGGGTGGAAGTCGTTGATCTCCATGGAGTGCGCTTGTCGCTGTGGCGTATTGCCTTACGAACCCTGCTGATCTGCTTCGTGATCCCAGCGGTCGTCTTGGACTCGCAGGGCCGAGGCCTGCATGACCGTGCGGTCGGCAGCGTTGCCATCCGGTATCGCGCGAACTAGACCAGTGAACTAGGCGCCCCGGCGCCGGCGAACCTGTCGGGCACTGGTGGGCATGGGGCCTTTGGGCACAGGTAGTCCGCCGCCGACCTGACTTACCGCGTCGAGGCGACGTCGCATTTCAGTGATCTCGCCGCCCCGCAGGTTGCGGGGAAGCTTGGTCAAGGAGCGCTGCAACTTTGACAGTTTGATTTGGCCTGTCTCATCGCCAACCTGCAGTTCGTAGATAGGAATATCTGGCACCCATCGCGCGGTCTTGCGCCGCTCTGCAGCCAGCATCGGAATCACTCGGCTGCTGGGGCCTTCAGAAATCAGAATCACGCCGGGCTTGCCTACCACCCGGCTGATGAGGTCTTGGTTCTTGTTCACCGCAACGCCAGGGGTCACCTGCCAGCCTCCGCGGAGGTTTTGAACAACTGCAGCAGCGGCGCCGGGCTGACCTTCGATGGAAGAGTATGCCGCGGACATTGCGCGTCGGCTGAACCAGAACACGCCGGCGACAGAACCGGCCGGAATGGCAAGCAGGATGGCTGTTGGCAGGTTGAGGAAGTAGGCAATCGGCACCCCGACGACGACTGCACCAGCGATGAAGAACCCGGCAATTTCCAAGGCCAATAGCCGGTGGACCTTTTGAGCCATCGACCAGTTCTGGGCAATCGTTGAGAAGGATTGGCGAATTCTCTTGAACATGAGGCCTGATCGTATTGGTCGCTGAGGGAGCCCGGACTTAGCGGGCGGCCATGGCTTGCTCGTATAGCCGGCCAGCTCGGTAGCTTGATCGCACAAGCGGACCGCTCAGCACACCCGCGAATCCGATCGAGGTGGCAAGGGCCTCGAACTCGACAAACTCCTCTGGACGCACCCAGCGTTCGACCGGGTGATGCACGCTGGAAGGTCGCAGGTATTGGGTGATGGTCACCAGCTCGCAGCCGGCCAAGTGGAGATCACGAAGTGCTTGCTCGATCTCTAGGATCTCTTCGCCCAGTCCAAGAATGAGATTGCTCTTCGTTACCAATCCCGCGGCGCGGGCCTGACTGATGACGTCCAGACTGCGCACGTAATCGAAGGCGGGACGGATTCGCTTGAAGATGCGAGGCACTGTTTCAAGATTGTGGGCCAGCACCTCTGGACTTTGCGAAAAGACCTCGGCAAGCAGCGCTGGCTTGCCCGAGAAATCTGGGATCAGCACTTCGATGCCAGTGCTCGGATTCAGTGCCCGAATTTGACGAATGGTTTCGGCCCACAGCCAAGCGCCCTCATCGTCGAGATCATCTCGCGTGACGCCGGTGACGGTTGCGTATCGCAATTGCATCGACTGAACTGATTCGGCAACACGACGCGGTTCATCACGATCAAGCGGTAGCGGTTTGCCGGTGTGAATCTGGCAGAAGTCGCAACGTCGGGTGCACTGCTCGCCTCCGATGAGGAAGGTTGCCTCGCGATCCTCCCAGCACTCATAGATATTGGGGCAGCCGGCCTCCTGGCAAACCGTGTGCAGGCCTTCTCGTTTCACCAAATCCCGAATCTGCGTGTACTCCGGACCGGTGCGCAGTTTGGTGCGGATCCAACTCGGCTTGCGCTCGATCGGCACTTCAGCGTTGCGGGCTTCAATGCGCAGGAGCCGACGACCCTCGTTCGACGTGCCTGCGAATACTGGATCAGCACTCATGCGGCATACCCCGGGAGGATCATGTGCATGCGTTCTTCAACTAAAGGCACTATCTCTTCGACGCTGACATTGCGGCCAAGTTCATTGCTGAGCGAGGTAACTTCGGCATCACTGATGCCGCACGGGACGATCCGATCAAAGGCCGACAGATCGCAATTGCAATTCAGCGCGAAGCCATGCATCGTCACGCCTTCTGCAACGCGGATGCCTATCGCTGCGACCTTGCGCTCTGACCCGCCTTGCCTTGGAGTGATCCAGACGCCACTGCGGCCCTTCACTTGTTGCGCATCAAGCCCGAACTCGCGACACACATCGGCAAGCATGCGCTCGAGTCGACGCACGTGCGCGATGACATCAACAGGGCTGCCAAGACGAAGGATGGGATAGCCAACAAGCTGGCCCGGACCATGCCAGGTGATCTTGCCGCCTCGATCGACATCAACGACAGGTGTGGAGTCAATGGGGCGTTCAAATGCTTCGGTGCGACGTCCTGCTGTATAGACCGATCGATGTTCGAGAAGCAGCAGGGTGTCGGGAGTTTGGCCACTGACCACTGCTGCGTGGATCTGGCGCTGGAGTTCCCAAGTTGCGGAGTATTCGACCGCATTGGGGCCAAATCCAAGATGCCTGACCTGCATTAGCGAGGTGATCTGCACAGCGGTCATCGTAAGTCCAGTAACTCAAGTGCGCGATGAGCGGCCCGGCGTCCGCTGACGAGGGCACCTTGAATTGATCCCGTTTCTCGATGGTCTCCGGCAAGAAGCAAGCCCCCATGTTCAACAGGCTTGCTTACAACGAATGGTGGTTCCATGGCCGGCAGTGCGTAGGGAATCGGGTACACCGCCACCAGCTCCCAAGCCGATGTCGGCACGGCGTAGAGCTTCGAGAGATGCGTTCGCACTGCTGTCTCCGCTTCTGCGCTGGTGTCCAAGCCGAGTGTCGATGACGAGATCAGCACCCGGTTCTCGGATGCATAGGAAGCTGCTGCGTTGGTGAGAGCGACGCTGTTGATGACTGGGCCACTTGTCGAACCATCGACCAGCAGCAGCGGGAAGCCCGCCGTCAGCTGCTGCGAGGGAAGATCAGCAAGGTGATACCAAGTGGTCACTGCTCGCCCAAGTGGCACGCGCAGCCCTGGAGCAAGGGCTTGGGCCGATAAAGGATCAGTTGCCAAGATCGCGAGTTTGGCGCGAATGCGAGAGTCGTCAGCCGTAATGACGGACTTGTTGTTGATCTTGGCAACTGCAGAATTGAGCCGAACCGTGCCTGATGGCAGTGCTGCGTGGATCTGCTCGGGGATGGCCTGCATTCCCTTGGCTGGCAACGATGGCCTGCCGTGCACGAACGATAAGAGAGCCAGATCCATGAATCGACGCGAGGTTGCCAATTCTTGCTCGAGGAATACGCCGGTGAGGAAAGGCGCGAGGATCTGCTCGATAAGCCCTTCGCTGATGCCGGCTTGAGTCAGAGCTTCATGCGCGCTGACATCTGGTTCGTTCAAACGGATGGTCGGCGATTCACGAGCAATGTGCAGGATGTAGCGGGCCAGACGTGCCTTGGCCACCGGTGATCCGCTGGCCGGCCCGAGCGCCCGCAGCCCCCAAGTCAGTCTTCTACGAGGGTCACCCAGGCGCAGAAGGCGGCCGTTGCCGAGGCGGATCCCCAAGCCGGGTGCCAAGGGGCGGAGCCGTAGTTGGGCATGATCAAGGATCCTTGCTGCTTCTGGATAGGCAGGGTTGTACACCTGGAAACCGCGATCCAGTTGCAGCCCGTCGACGAAATCTGTGCGAACTCGACCACCCACCTGATCGCCTGCTTCCAGTACCAGCACTTCGACGCCAGCAAGACACAGTTGACGGGCAGCTGCGAGTCCGGCCAGACCCGCGCCAACGATGACGACGTCAGCGCTCAAGGCTTCCGCCAAGCGGTGCTGATCGCTGATTCGATGGTGGTGTCAGCCCAGGTGAATCCGGTCGACTGCAAGACCGCGGGTGCAACGCGAATGCTTCCCAGGACTTCAGTGGAGAACTCGCCTAGCACGATTTTTAAGGCCGCTGAGGGCACCGGAAGCAAGGTTGGGCGGCCCATCACCCGACCCATTGCAGCAGTGGCCTCGCTATTGGTCACTGCGTTTGGTCCAGTCAGGTTGACTGCGCCCGAAATAGACGGGTTGGTCATGCAAAGACTCAATGCCGCAATCTCATCGCGCAGCGAGATCCAGGACCAGTACTGACTGCCTGATCCAAGCTTTCCGCCAACGCCAAATCGAAAGAGCGGAAACATGCGAGCCCAAGCGCCGCCGTCGCGCGCGACGACAAGACCAGTGCGTGCTCGCACGACTCGGATGCCTGCATCGCTGGCGCCCGAAGTTGCTTCCTCCCACGCCTGGACGACACCGGCCAGAAAGCCTTCGCCTGCGGGTGCTTGTTCGTCGACGAGTTGTCCGCCGGTATCTCCATACCAGCCGACGGCCGAACCGGAGACGAGCACAGCAGGCGACGTATCCAATTGAGTCATCGCTCTTGCAATGGTCTGGGTGCCGAGTACCCGACTGTTCAGAATCTCCGCCTTATAGGCATCCGACCATCGATGATCCCCAACCCCAGCTCCAGCTAGGTGAACGACAGCTTCGGTGCCTTGGAGGGCACTGAGATCGACCGTTCCCGCAATGGGATCCCAAGTGATCTCGTCGGGCGAAGTGGCTGCTCTGCGCACGAGGCGGCTGACCTCGTGACCATCAAGGCGCAGTTGTGCGATGAGCGCAGTTCCGATGAGCCCGGTAGACCCGGTGACCGCAACTCTCATTGGGCTATAGCCCGAGTTCGCCCCCGAAGGAGGCCTCTTCCAGGCGAGCCTTCATAGCGACCAGGAATCGAGCGGCATCCGCGCCATCGACGAGGCGATGGTCATAGGACAGGGAGAGGTACATCATCGATCGAATGGCGATGACTTCCTGGCCAGTGTTGTCAGGGACGACCACAGGGCGCTTGACGATGGCTCCAGTGCCAAGGATCGCGACCTGGGGCTGGTTGATGATTGGTGTGTCGAACAGAGCACCGCGACTGCCGGTGTTTGTGATGGTGAATGTGCCCCCACTGAGTTCATCAGGTAGGACCTTGCTCTGGCGAGTGCGCTCAGCAAGATCGGCGATGCTGCGTGAGAGTCCGGCGATGTTGAGATCGCCAGCATTGCGGATCACCGGCACGAGCAGGCCGCGATCAGTGTCAACGGCGATTCCGAGATTCTCGGAATCGTGATACGTGATCGTGCCCTCGGCCATGTCGATGGAAGCGTTGACCATCGGAAATTGTTTCAAGGCTTCAACTGCTGCCTTGCTGATGAAGGGCAGGTAGGTGAGCTTGACTCCTTCGCGGGCTTCGAAGTCATCCTTGACGCGACTGCGCAATTTCGCGATCGCCGTGACATCGACCTCGAGCACTGTGGTCAGTTGTGCAGAAACGTGGAGTGACTCGACCATGCGCTCGGCAATTACTCGGCGCAAGCGAGAGATCTTTTCGGTGTGACCGCGCAGTGGAGACGGGCTAGCCGTATTTGCAACCGCACTTGGTGCTGAAGACGAAGTCGCCGGTGTCGCTGGGTTGGCCTCGGCAACTGCGAGCACATCCTGCTTGCGAATCCGGCCGCCGATGCCAGTGCCGACCACAGATGAGAGGTCAACCCCGTTTTGAGTCGCAAGTCGACGAACCAGTGGAGTCACATAGGACTCCCCATCAGATGAAGCTGCTGCCGGGAGCGCTGCGGGAACGGGAACTGGAACAGGCACCGGTGCCGCTGGGGCCGGCACCGCCGTAACGGGCACTGGAGCTGGAACCGGAGTTGGAACTGGCGCAGGTGCAGGAGGAGCAACAGTCGCAGCGGGCGCGGGTGCTGCGGGAGCCGCAGCAGGAGCCACCGCCGAGTCCGCAGAGCCGATGAGGCCCAAGACTGCGCCGACTTCTGCTGTTGCATCTTCGGCTACGAGAATCGACAGGAGCACGCCAGTTGCAGGGGAGGGAAGTTCGGTATCGACCTTGTCGGTGGAGATTTCCACGAGCGGCTCGTCGACGGTGACGGCTTCGCCAAGCTGCTTCAACCAGCGGGTCACTGTTCCTTCAGTGACGCTTTCGCCAAGTTGTGGAAGCAGGACGTTGACCGTCGCACCGCTTGCGGCAGGAGCTGCGAGAGACGGCGTTGCCGGGCTGGGGATTGGCGCTTCTGGGACGGGTGCCGCTGCAATCGGCTCGGCAACAGCGGCTACTGGTTCAGGTGCGGCCACCGGCGCTGGTGCAGCGGGCGCAGCCGGGGAGGCACCGGCCTCGTCCGCGGCGCCGATCACGCCAAGTTCTGCCCCGACCAGCACGGTCTCGTCCTCGGCGGCACTGATTGCAAGCAGCACCCCCGAAGCCGGCGCCGGAATCTCGGTGTCGACCTTGTCGGTCGAGATCTCAAGCAGCGGCTCGTCGGCCGTGATGGTGTCGCCCACCTGCTTCAACCATCGAGTGACGGTTCCTTCGGTGACGCTCTCACCGAGCTGTGGCATCGTGACTGAGACCGACATGTGAACTCGACTCCCTTTCGAAGATCCGGATCGCGGATCTGGTTGTGTGTCAGGCGTGTGCGTGTAGCGGTTTTCCAGCGAGAGCAAGGTGTGCCTCGCCCATAGCTTCATTTTGCGTGGGGTGCGCGTGAATCAGACGAGCCACATCTTCTGGATGCGCTTCCCAGTTCACGATCAACTGTGCCTCGCCGATCTGTTCTCCCATGCGTGAGCCGACCATGTGAATACCGACAACTGGTCCTTCTTTGACCTGTACCAGCTTGATGAATCCGGCAGTGCCAAGGATCTGACTCTTGCCATTGCCGCCGAGGTTGTACTCGTAGGTCGCGACATTGTCACCATGTTCTGCGCGAGCTTGGGCCTCGGTCAGACCAACACTGGCGACCTCGGGTTCGCAGTACGTGACCTTCGGGATGTTGACGTCGGCGATCACCATTGGACGAAGCCCAGCGATTTCTTCAGCAACGAAGATCCCGTGTTGGAAGCCACGATGAGCAAGCTGCAGACCCGGCGTGATGTCGCCAACAGCGAAGACACCTGGAACATTCGTGTTCAGTCGTTCGTCGACCAGCACCCAACCGCGGTCCATCGCAACGCCTTGTTCCTCAAAGCCCATGCCGGATGCATTCGGCCCACGACCCACGGCCACCAGTAGGAGATCTGCATCTATGGTCTTGCCGTCTTCAAGAGTGACGTGCACTCCGGAGTCATCCTGAGTGGCTGAGGCAAAAAGGATGCCGAGGGAGAAGTTGATGCCGCGCTTGCGGAATGCGCGCTCAAGCTGCTTGGAAACTGCCTCGTCCTCATTTGGAACGAGATGCGGCAAGCCCTCGACGATGGTGACTTCAGAGCCGAACGACTTCCAGACGCTTGCAAACTCAACACCGATCACTCCACCCCCGAGCACGATGACGCGCTCGGGGATGTAATCAAGGGTGAGCGCTTGATCAGAAGTCATGATGCGTCCGCCGATGTCCAAGCCAGGGATTGATCGGGCATACGAGCCGGTTGCCAGGATCAGATGCTCTCCGGTGTACTGCTGTCCATTGACTTCAACAGTCTTGGGGCCAACGAGTCGGCCGGCACCTTCCACGAAGGTCACATTGCGGCTCTTCACGAGTCCTTGCAGGCCTTTGTACAAGCGCGCAACAACACCATCGCGATAGTCGTTGACCTTCTTCATGTCGATGCCATGCAGGGTCGCGTTGACGCCGAACTGCTCGCTCTCGCGCGCAGAATCAGCCACCTCCGCAGCGTGAAGAAGCGCCTTGGTCGGGATGCAGCCGCGATGCAGGCAGGTGCCGCCAAGCTTGTCCTTGTCGATAAGGATGACGCTCTTGCCTAGTTCGGATGCACGGAGAGCGGCGGCATAGCCGCCACTGCCTCCACCGAGGATGACCAGGTCAGCGTCTGCCACCAAAACTCCCGCCAGCGATCTTGAGCCGAGCGTCTACTCGGCCGATGATTTCTCCTGCCTATCTTGCCGCAAGCGTCCTAGCTACCTGAACGAAGGTGCGCACTGTTGAGCCCGTACCGCCCTTTGGCGTATAGCCATAGGGGCTCTTGTCGTTGAACGAGGGTCCGGCGATGTCGATATGCACCCAGGGCTGACCGTCGGGAATGAATTCCTTGAGGAAGATGCCGGCGGAGAGCATGCCACCGAGGCGGTCGCCGATGTTGGCGATATCAGCGGTGGGGGAGTCAATTGATGCGCGAAGGTACTCCGGCAGTGGCATCGGCCAGGCCGCTTCACCGGCCTCCTGCGCTGCGGCGCACACGAGTGAACGTGCGTCATCGCTGTTGGCCATCACGCCTGCTGTGCGCGTGCCCAGGGCAATGCGCTGCGCTCCCGTGAGCGTGGCTACGTCGATGAGCAGATCTGGCTTCTCCAACACAGCCATGCCGAGGGCATCAGCGAGCACGAGGCGACCCTCGGCGTCGGTATTGAGTACCTCGACAGTCGTGCCGTCAAACATCGTGATGACATCGCCTGGACGCTGGGCGGTGCCGCTGGGCATGTTCTCTGCCGTTGGGACCCAGCCAGTGACCTTGACCTTGATGCCGAGCTTTGCGATGGCTTGCATTGCGCCGATGACGGCCGCTGCGCCTCCCATGTCGCCCTTCATCTCATCCATGCCAGCAGCGGGCTTGATGGAGATGCCGCCGGTGTCAAAGGTGATGCCCTTGCCGACAATGGCCAGACTGGATTTGGCGCCGGTTGGCGAGTACTCCATCTTCACCAGGCGCGGTGGGTTGGCTGAACCCTGTCCCACAGCCAGGATGCCGCCGCAGCCATCGCGCTTGAGGGCTTTTTCATCCCAGATCGTGACTTTGACCGGCAATCCAGCCACTGCAGCCTTTGCCGCAGCAGCGAGGTCATTTGGGGTCAAGGCATTTGGGGGAGTGTTGACGAGATCACGGCTCAGATACACCGATTCGGAAAGCACTGCCGCAGTGGCGATAGCGGACTTGCTTTCGCTGACCGCTTCCTTCGTCACGAGCAGCACGATGTTTGGCGATGCAGTCTTGGGCTTCGCCTTGCCCTTGAAATTGGTGAATGAGTACGCACCCAATTGCGCTGCAAGTGCAGTTGCGAGCACATGGTCGTGGCTTGGAGAGGCGACGATCGCGATCTTCCTGTTGCTTGACAGCGACCGAACTGCTTCGCCAATGGCAGTTCGCAAGCTCTCGAGATCGGCAGTTGCGGCAAAGTCGCCGATTCCGAGCAGTGCGATCTTCTTGGCAGCGAAGCCGCTTGGCGAAGGGATGATCGTCAACTCACCAGCCTTGGCGGAAGCGCCTACGGAGGCGGCTGATTCGAGAATTCGATTGCCTTGAGCTGCGGTTAAACCGTGCGCGGCAAGGGCGAGCGACTTGCCCTTGCCCGGCATGATCGCGATGACCAGGGCATCGCAGGCAGTTGTATTGGGGGCAGTGGAAGCAACAGTCAAAGTCATGCCGGAACCCTAGCCCGATCTGCTTGTCGCGAGCAGTGCGTTCGTTACTTCGCAGAACGAGTACCTTCGTGCCGTGAACTCAGGATTGCGTGAGACTCCGCTCCACAGTCGGCACATGCAGTTGGGTGCCAAGATGGCCGACTTCGGTGGCTGGGATATGCCGATCGAATACACCGGAGTGCTGGTCGAGCACGAAGCGGTGCGAACCGCAGTCGGGATATTCGATGTCTCGCACATGGGCAAGGTCCGCATCTACGGTGATGGCGCACTGGCCTTCCTGAATTCGGTGCTCACCAATGATCTGGATCGCATAGGCGACGGCAGCGCTCAGTACACGATGCTGTGCAATGAATTTGGTGGCGTGGTCGATGACTTGATCGTCTATCGCTGGGCCGACAACGAAATCTTCATGGTGCCCAATGCTGCGAATGCAGGTGCGATCGTCCAATTGCTGACTGACAGCGCACCGGCCGGCGTCACGATTGAGAATCATCACGACACGCACGGAATTATCGCGGTGCAGGGTCCGAATAGTCGCGCACTGCTCGAGACGATCGGCTTGCCGACCGAACTGGAATACATGTCGATGGTCAGCGCAAGCCACCGAGGCGAACCAATCATCGTGTGTCGAAGCGGCTATACGGGCGAGCTCGGCTTCGAATTGGTCATTCCGAACATCATCCTTGGTTCAGTTTGGGATGTGCTGCTCGAGCGGGGCCGGTCGCTGAGCGCGATTCCCGCTGGGCTGGGCGCGCGCGACACTCTGCGCCTTGAGATGGGCTATCCATTGCATGGGCAGGACATCGCCCCCGACATCTCACCTGTTGAAGCGGGCCTTTCCTGGGCGGTGGGTTGGGACAAGCCGGAGTTCACCGGACGCGAAGCACTCATCAAGCAGCGAGCCGATGGCCCTCGTCGCAAACTACGGGGACTGAAGTCAATTGAGCGCGGCATTCCGCGAGCACACATGCACGTTCATGGATTGGCCGATGCAGAGTTGTCGGAACCGGTCATCGGTGACATCACGAGCGGCACTTTTTCACCAAGCTTGAAGTGCGGCATCGCGCTGGCACTGCTTGATGCAGATGTGGAACCGGGATACGACGTCTTGGTTGATGTTCGTGGCAAGCCGATTCGCTTCCAGGTGATCAAGCCGCCATTCATCGCCTCATCAACTCGCTGATCAGTAGGAGTATGTGGACCGTCTGCTAGCCCAAATGCGGGAGCAGTAGAGCAAGCGCGATCAAGCACGCTGTCGTTGTGCACTCGATGACACAGCCGAGCACATCGCCGGTGACGCCACCAAGGCGATGTCGCGTAATGACGAGGACCCCCGTTGCGGCGATCATTCCGATCACTGCTGCGAGCACTCCCGCAATCCCCAGCAGGGGGTAGGCGCCGATGCACATCACCAAGGCCCAGGAAATTGGCACGGCAAGTGGCACTCTGCCCGCGACCACTGAGCCCAGACCATCCGTCCTGGCCGCCGGCCAGAACGAAGTGCAGGCCCAAGTCAGTGCGATTCGACCAGTGGTGACAGCAACGATGAAAGCGATCAGCGCATGGCCTGCCTCGGCGCAAGCACCAATCGCAAAGGCTTGCAGCATCAGATTCAGGACAAGCACGATGACCCCGAAAGGTCCGATATCGGATTTTCGAGCGATCTCGAGCGCCTGTGCGGCTGGCTTGCCACTGCCGAGCGCATCAGCAGTATCGGCGAGGCCATCTAGGTGGATTGCGCGAGTTGTGAATGCCAGGAGTGCGATCGAACTAGCCGCAAGCAGCAGTGTTACCGACGAGCTCGCGTCAATCAGCAAGGGCAATCCGCAAACCAAGGCGAGTAGCGCGCCAATGACCGGAGCAAGGCTCATTGCCCAAGCTGCAGTGGAGCCAGAGACCGTGCGAGGAGCCGGAACCGGCAAGCGGGTCAAGGTGCCAATCGCCAGCCGAAGTGCATCAGGCATCCTGCTCGCTGACTCCTGCCTCATCAAAGGTTGCCATTTCAGCAAGCAAGGAGATAGCGGCTTGGACGACTGGGAGTGCAAGCAGCGCGCCGGTTCCTTCGCCAAGCCGCATCGAGTAGTCGATCACCGGCTGAAGGTCGAGGTGGTTGAGCGCAGCCGTGTGGGCTGGCTCTGAGGATCGATGCCCGGCAAGCCACCAGAGTTTGGCTCGATAGTCGATGCGATCGGCAACCAGCGCGCATGCTCCCGAAATCGTCCCGTCCAAGATAACCGGCGTCTTGCGAATTGCGGCTTGAACGAGGAAGCCAGTCATGGCCGCGAAATCAGCTCCACCCACGCACGCGAGCAGTCCAATGGGGTTGCCGAGTTCTGGCCTTCCGCGATGCATGGCATCCCGCACTGCTGCACATTTGCGCATCCACGTCTGATCATCGATGCCGGTTCCCAAGCCGGTGACTTTGGAGGCATCAAGGCTTGTGACTAGCCCGGTGAGAGTTGCTGCCGGCGTGGTGTTTCCAATGCCCATGTCTCCAGGGATCAGCAGATCGGCACCGCTATCGATCTCTTCATCGGCAATCTGGCGACCTAGATCAAATGCTGCTTGTGCCTCCTCGACTGTGATGGCGTTCTCCCGATCAATGGATCCGCTGCTACGTCGAATTCGATGCCGCGCGACCTCGGGTGCAAGCGATGCAAGATAGGAAAGGTCTGCGTCGACGCTCACATCGACTACACGCACTGAGGCATTGGCCTGGCGCGCGAGTACGTTCACGGCAGCTCCGCCGGCGATGAAATTGAGCACCATCTGTGCCGTGACTTCGGATGGATAGGCGGATGTTCGGGCGGCTGTAGCGACACCGTGATCACCAGCGAAGATCACCACGGTTGGCTGAGCAAAGCTGCTTGGCGGGCACTTGCCTTGCACCGCGCTGACCCATCCGCTGATCGGCTCAAGCCTGCCAAGTGCTCCCGCGGGCTTGGTCAATCGCAATTGCCGGGCCATGGCCGCTTCGCGCATCCGCTCATCGGGCATGCTGACCTGTGGCAACTCATTCATGACTGTCCTTTGCGAGCAGTGAAGCGACGGTCGCGAGTGGCAGAACTCTGCCAGCCACGATGAAGTAGGCCGCAGAACACGCCTGGGCCAGTCGGGCGTTCGTGATGCCGAGCAGATCGCGAAACAGTCGCCCCGCATAGGTGGGGGGCACGACTCCTTGTCCTGCCTCGTTGCTGACCATGATCAAATCAACTTCGCAAGCCTGAACCGCTGCAACAAGTTCATCGATCTTGATGTTGATACTGGCGAGTGAGTCGTGTTGGTCGGCGACTTCGCGATTCCAAATGCCGGACTCGTCGAGCACACCTGTCAGCCACAAGCTGATGCAGTCGATGAGCAGAGTCCCGCCTGCATGGGTGCGCAGCACTCCGACAACGTCTGTGGATTCCACCGTTGTCCAGGCCACGGGTCTGCGAGCTTGATGTGTGGCAACCCGCTCTCGCCATTCGGCATCGTCAGGGCGATCCCCGCCTGTGGCGAGGTACGTCACTCTCCCTCGATTCATCGCGAGCGCCTCAGCAAATGTTGACTTGCCTGAGCGAGCTCCACCAATCACGAGAGTGCGAACCGCATGGGTCGTCCGAGTGTCAATGACTGTCCCGTCATCAACTGCGCGGGCGCCGAACTCGGCAAGTTCAAGAGTGAGTTCTGCAATCGGGGGATTGTGATGGCTGAGATGGAAAGCGACGACATCGGTCGCATTGGTGACCGCGCCGACCACCCGAAGATTCTCGAGTGTGTCGGGCAGGGTTTTCAGATCGAGATGCCCCGTGTCATGAGTGTGATGACGGCCAAATGTCTCCTCGATCAATACCAAAGTGAAGTCGCGATCGCGCACTGCTTCAAGAGTTTGTTCTTGCAACGGACCGGTGTCCGTGGCATAGAGAAGTCGGTCACCGTCTACCCCCGTGATGTCATAGAGCACGGCCTCATCGGCAAAGGGATCGCCATTGCCATGTCCGTGAGCCGCTGCCAGCACTTGCACTTGGACATCGCCCTGCACGGTGCGCGCTGTGAATTCATCTCCGGCTTGCACAGCGTGAAAGGCAACTGGCGCGTCCGGATCGAGCCAATGTTCAAATCGGGAGATCGCGAGAGGCGGTCCGTAGATGTGCAGAGTTCTCAGGTCGCTGATCCACGACCGCCACAACAGGAATTCAGGAGCGAGGTGATCTGCATGACCATGGGTGAACAAGATGTGATGAACCTTGTTCAAGGAAAGTCCGAACCGGCTGGCGGAATTGGCCAGAGTCGGACCCCAGTCGATCAGCAACTCATTGTCGATAAGTGCGCAGCTTGATGCGCGCGCATTGCCGGTAGCTCTCTGACTTTCACAAGAGTCGCAGACGCAGAATGGATTCGGCCAGCCATCCGCAGATCCAGTGCCCAGCAATTGAACCTTCACAATGCAGCGCCTTCAAAGGTGGGGACGGCACCGAAGTTTGCGCGCCGCGAAGCCCTACGCAGCGCAGTGAGAATCGTGGAGCCAGCCAGCATGATGAGGACGACGGTGAGCACTGCGCGCGGAATGTCATAGCCAAGACTTGTGACGATGGTGAAGTGGATCCAGGCCAGCAGATTCTGACTTAGTGGTGCGCCCGCCTCAAATGCGATAGCCGACGGGAGCCCGGCGCTAAAGGGCCAAAACCACAAGTTGAGCAGCAGCCCGTAGGCGAAGGCGGCGAGAGCCCCATATGCAGACAGCAACAGAAGTTCGCGTTTGCCACTTGCTCGCGGCAGCAGGCCCGCCCCCAAGCCAACCCAAGCGGCACCCAGCATCTGGAACGGCAGCCATGGACCGACTCCACCCGTCATCAATGCCGAAGCGAAGAGCGATACGGCGCCAAGGCTGAAGCCGAAGCCAGGCCCCAAGGCTCGACCTCCGAGCACAAGGATGACCCAGATCGGTTCCAACCCCGCGGCGCCCCCACCGAGTGGGCGCATCGCGGAGACCACTGCAGCGAGCACACCGAGCAAAGCCACCGCCTTTGCATCCATGCCGCCATCGGTGAATTGCGCGAGTACGACTGCGAGTAAGAGTGGAACCACGAGCGCGAACAGCCAAGGTGCGTCATTGGCATGTGCGACTGCGGTCGAATCTTGAGCGGCGAAGAGTGGCCACGTGAATGCGATGCCACCGACGATCGAGGTGGCAAGAATTGCGAGTAGCGATCGCCTGCCAATGCGAACTGCCGGTGTCATCCCACTGCTCCGCCACTTATGGGCGCGTGCGTTCGCAGAATCAATGGGCCGATCGTCGCGATGACATCGGAAACCGTGAGCCACGGGTGCGGGGACAGCACCTTCGCGACCTGAGGAGCGAACATTGGCGAAGACATCACGACTTCGGCCGTGGTGCCGTCAGCAACAATCTCGCCCTCGGCGAGCACAAGCACACGCGTGGCTACCTCTGCTGCGAGTTCGACGTCGTGGGTTGCCAGCATGATTGCGTGACCAGCACCAGCAAGATCGCGAAGGACGGCGGCCAGGCGAAGCTTCGTTGGGTAGTCCAATCCCCGAGTGGGCTCGTCCAAGAGCAATAGCGGAGGCCGCGCGGCCAGGACGACTGCAAGTGCCAGTAACAGCCGTTGTCCTTCGGATAGATCGCGCGGGTGGGTGCTGTCAAGAATTTCGGGAGCAAGCAGGGCAAGCAAGGCTCGGGCGGTACCCGGATCAACATGGGCGTCGCGATCGGCGGCCTTGCATTCATCGGCGACAGTGGTGGCTTCGAGCAGGTCACCGGGAACTTGTGGCACCAGCCCCACTGACTGCAGGAGTTCAGAGCCTTTGAGAGTGCTTGCGTCCTTGCCATTGGTGGTGATGCGGCCAGAAGTGCTGGTACGCAAGCCGACCATCGCGTTGAGCAGGGTGGATTTTCCAGCGCCATTTCTGCCCATGAGTGCCACGACTTCGCCGCGATGTACCGAAAGGGAAATACTGCGCAGCGCAGAGTGCGATCCGTATCGAACGGTGAGATCTGTTGCTTCAACAAGGGTGTCGTTGGCGCCGTGGCTTGGGACAGCGCGCAACGGCGGAGCTTGGCCGACAAGTAGCGCTCGCAATGGCCCGGCGGCGCGGCGGGCATCTCGCACAGAGAGCGGCAGCGGAGTCCAACCGGCAATCCGTCCGAGTTCGACCACGGGTGGCGCAATGGGTGCTTCGCGCATGACTTCCTGCGGAGTGCCGATCACAATCTGCTGGGCATCGCCCGGAACGACAATGATCCGATCTGCGTATTGCACTACCCGCTCGAGACGGTGTTCGGCCATCACCACGGTCATGCCGAGATCGTGCACAAGGCGTTGCAGCGCCGCCAGAATTTCTTCAGCAGCCCCCGGGTCAAGTGCAGACGTTGGCTCATCTAGGACAAGCACCTTTGGATGGGCAGCGAGGACGGCACCGATAGCCACGCGCTGTTGTTGTCCGGCAGACAAGGTAAGCAGGGGGCGATTGCGAAGATCGGCAAGCCCAAGCAGATCAAGGGTTTCTTCCACTCGCCTGCGCATCACCTCAGGCCGAAGGCCCAGACATTCCATGCCGAACGCCAGTTCTTCCTCAACAGTGTCGGCTACAAATCCACTTGCGGGGTCCTGAGGCACCACACCGACGAGGTCGGCAAGTTCGCGAGGTGGATGAGTGCTCGTGCTTCGACCATCAATGGTGACTTCGCCGTTCAGCGTGCCACCGGTGAAGTGGGGCACTAGCCCATTGATCGCTTGCAACAGAGTGCTTTTACCGCTCCCCGTTCTGCCAACGACGAGCACGAGCTCGCCTTCGAGCAGCTCCAGATTTACGTCCTGCAATACCGGGCGTGCTTGACCGGGATACGTCACCGTCACGTGATCGAACCGAATCATGCCGCCGCCCCTGCGAGATCCCGATGCTCAGTTCGCAAGGCGTACATCCGTGGAACTTCAGGTGCAGTGATGGCGGGAGTCAGGGCAAGAAGTAGTCCGACCACTGCAAGTGCGGGCAGTCCTGGCCAGGTGGGTGGATCGACTTCGGTAGCAAAGCCGGCGGGAAACCACCAAGCCGCGCTGATGAAGCAGCCGGCTATCGCCACGCCAGATCCGGCGACGGCCCATTCTGGAGCCCACCACGGATCAGGTCGGTATCGCGAGCGAACTGCATTGCGGGCCGACCAGCTGATGGCGAGCAAGCTTGAACCGAGTCCGGCCAGCAGCATGGGTGCGCTGAGAAGCCACGGAGTTCCTGCAGAGACCAAGCCATAGGTTCCGATGCACGCGGCAACAAGTCCGAAAGTCAGCAAACCCGCATTGATCCTCTTCTGCTTGTTGCTCATGTCACTTCGGCGCCCATAGCCGCGTGAGTCCATTGCAGCAGCCAAGGTCACGGATCTTTCCAGGGCGCCTTCGAGCACCGGCATTGCTGCACCTGCAATCGCTCGAGGTCCGCGGGTTGCCCGACCACGCAGATGACGCGCGGATTGCACTCGGGTGACGTCAGCGATCAACTGCGGGGTGAAGGTCAAGGCCACCACCACACTCACGCCGACCTCATATAGCGCCGCGGGTACCGACTTCAACAATCGACTCGGTGAGGCCAGGGAGTTTGCAGCGCCGATGCACATGATGATGGTGGCCAGTCGCAATCCGTCGTAGAAGGCCAAGAGCAGGCTTTCCAAAGTTACGGGGCCGCCAAGTCGAACTCCGGCCATCCAATCGGGCAGATCGACACCCGGCAAGGTGAACAGGGTCGTGGTGCCGATTGCGGCACCAAAGATCAGTTGCACAAGAATCCGAACCACGATGATGGCGATGCCGAGCTTTGCGAAGAACATGAATGAGCGGGCCCATGGCGCATCCGGCTTCCGAGCGCTCACGACAGTGCCAGCTACGGCAATGATGAGCACGAGCAAGAGTGGGTTCAGCGTTCGGCTGGCCGCAGTTGCCAGGCCCAAAGCCCAGACCCACCAGGCCCCGGGGTGCAACCAGCGCGCAGATCCGCGCGCGCCCAGTTGCAGGGCTGCCTTCATCTTCTTCTCCTCAACCACCATGCCAGAGCAGCCAGTGCACCCAGCGCGCCCACACCAATGATGACTGGCACAGCGCTGAATTGGTCAGCTGTTGCAGCCTGGACGCTCGGAGCGGTACTCATGACATCGCCTAGCTGAGTCTGGTCCACCACATCCGCGCAGCCGCTTGTCGGATAGCTGTCGATTGCGCAGATCAATCCGCTGCCGACACGTACTGGTCCAACGCTTCGAAGTACGTCATAACCATTGGCGTCGCTTGCCACCACGGCGCAGTAGGTCTTGAGCGGTCCGGGCTGATCACCTGACGGTGCGGCCTCAGCAAGACCGGGATCCACAACGAGCGCAACCCGCTTCTTGCCCTCGATTGCAGCAGTGTTCCCGCATATGTCAATGAACGCATGAGTTGCATCGAATCGCGGTTCATTTGCAAGGTCACCGCTGGTAGATGAGACAGCGAAGCGCCAGCCCTCAACAGATCCGTCGGCAGGCGTGGTGCCCGCTGGCCCGGCTTGCGCGAACTGCCAGGCACTGTCGCTGGCTTTCCAGTATGTCCAGTAGCGGTAGGCCGCTGCCTGCGCGCTGCTCGCGAAGGTGGCTGCAAGCAGCACGCCGACGAGCGCGGCCACGAGTGTGGCTCCGGCTCGTCGACATGTGTGCTTCACAAATTGCCCGTACTCGTTCTTTGCCCGTGCTGCTTCAGCCTGGATTTACTTCGTGATCGAGTTCAGAAGATTGGCGACCAGGTTGGTCTTCTCACTTCCGAATGCTCGTGGGTTGGTTCCGGTTGCTTGGGCCACCTGGATCAGCGTCGCTGCCGCGGCTGCCTTGAACTTCGGCCCGAAGAGGGTGAAAGCGGTGACGTGCTGCTTCAGCAGTGCCGATCCGGCAACAACGCCTTCTTGCCCTCTGGCGGCAGATGCCAGAGCGACAACGGCGTCAGCTGTCGCGTTGTAGTCAGCCTGATTTGGGTCCATTGCCGACGGGAGTTGACCTTTGTTGGCGACAAGCGAATTCGCCAAGAAGGCAGACACGCGTGCTTCAGATTCTGAGTTGCAATTCGTGCCCTTGACTGGCGCGTACTTGGCCGGTTTTGCAACAGGCAGCGTGCCGGCGATGCCGATCAGCCCTTGAGCTGAAGCCAGGTAGTCCGCTTTGCCACCTGGTTGGTATGGCAAGCCGAAGGTTCCAGTTCCGGTGCAGGGAACCTGAGCCTTGGTCAAGTAGGCCTGCGCCTTGTTCATTGCTGCCGCGTTGGCTGGCAGCGTTGCGGCTCCGTGGAGAGCAGCCAGCACCAATCCAGTGGAGTTCACATCTGAGGTGGCGCCGAGGGTGTAGCCCCATCCGCCATCTGCATTCTGCTTGGCAACAAGTGCGTTGATGGCCCTGTCAGCTGGAGCGTGGTCCTGAACTGCGCGCAACGCGGTTGCAGCGAGGGCCGTTGAGTTGGAGTCAGGGCCGCTGAACTTGGAAGGATCTGCGGCCGCGCATGGAGTGTCCAGTGATGCGCGGTAGGACACGAAGGTGCCGTCAGCGCACTGCTGTGACTTGAGCCAAGTCGTTGCGGCGGCTGGAACCTTGTTGAGGGGCTGTAGGGCGATGATCGACAGCGACTGGCGGTAGACGCCGTCATATGTTGGATCAGCCGCACCGAACAGACCAGTGTTGGTTGATGCGGCAAGTGCCGGACTCATGAGCGTGGCAGCCGCCAGGCTGATTCCGGCAACGCCAATGATGGATCGGGTCAGACGTGACATTTTTTCTCTTTCGGTGAGCGGGTCGTGAACGATTGCCCGCAAGACCGATGGCATCCATCGATTCGGGGCTCTATTCCGTTACCTCGACGGATGGAGCCGCTCGTGCTTGTCAGGTGCTCCGACTCACCTCAAAGAGGCACACGGTTGCGGGACAGCGCCGGACTCTCACCGGACTTCCCCTGAATTTCAAGCACGTGGATGAAGTTGTGCTGCGCATCCTAGGGTGTCGGTGTGAAGCATCGCTACCTCGGTCGCAGCGGCCTAAAAATCAGTGAGATCACCCTTGGCAACTGGATTACCCACGGTTCGCAGGTGGATGACAGCACTGCGCATTCCACTGTTCATGCCGCGCTCGATGTGGGCATCTCATCCTTCGATACGGCTGATGTCTATGCAGGTACTCGTGCTGAAGTTGTTCTGGGGGAGGCGCTGAAGGGTCAGCGACGCGAGCAACTCGAGATCTTCACCAAAGTGTTCTGGCCAACTGGCCGTGGCCCGAATGACCGGGGCTTGAGTCGCAAGCACATCACCGAGGCGATCAATGGTTCCTTGCGCCGTTTGAACATGGATTACGTGGATCTCTATCAAGCCCATCGTTTCGACAACGAGACTCCTCTGGAAGAAACCCTTCGGGCATTTGATGACTTAGTTCGCCAAGGCAAGGTGCTCTACGTCGGGGTGTCTGAATGGTCTGCTGATGAAATTCGTGCGGCCGTGCAGATCGCTGATGACATGGGATTTGATCGACTCATCTCAAACCAGCCGCAGTACAACATGTTGTGGCGAGTGATTGAGGCTGAGGTTGTTCCTACGAGCCTTGAGCTCGGACTTGGACAGATCGTGTTCTCACCTATAGCCCAGGGGGTGTTGAGCGGAAAGTACCTGCCAGGTCAGCCTCCACCTGCGCAATCGCGCGCGACTGATGAAAGTGGCGGCTCGAACATGATCTCCCGCTGGATGCGCGAAGACGTCCTCACTGCAGTGCAAGGCCTCATTCCGATCGCTCAAGAACTGAGCATCACCCCCGCTCAACTCGCAGTCGCCTGGGTGCTGGCCCAACCGAATATCTCCTCGGCAATTGTCGGGGCATCAAGACCCGAGCAGGTGCGGGAAAATGCCAAGGCCTCTGAAATTGAACTCACGCCCGATGTGCTCCAGACGATTGATCTCGTCCTGGGCGACCTGGTGTCGACAGATCCAGCGCTCACTATCTCGCCGACCACCCGGCCTTAGAGCAAAAGGGGAATTTTCATGGATTGGACTTGGCAGACGCAAGCCGCTGATGGCTCTGCCGCAGAGTCGGTGCTCGCCAACGATTCGGCATTTCCCACGCAGGGAGATGCCGAAACGTGGATAGGCGAGAACTGGCACGATCTGGTGGAGGAAGGCGTTGTGCAGGTGAGCCTGCTCAACGGTGCCAGCATCATCTACGGGCCGATGAGCCTGTTGCCAGCAAGTGAGTAACCGCTAGCGCGGCTTCCCACCGCGCTTGACTCTTGCTGGGGGCAGTCGCAGGCGGCGCAACTGCATCACGCGAAGGATCGCGTACAGGGACAGCCCCTTGCGGTCCTTGTTCTCGGGAAAACTCTCGGCCGCCAAGCGATTCAACATGAACACCATGATGATTGTGTCGATCACGAGCAGTGCTGCGAAAGCGAAGAAGACGATGGTCACCCAGAATTGAATGGGTTGAATCGGAATGAAGCCAAGCACGAGCACTCCGACCGCGATCAAGATGAAGTACTCGGCCATCGTGAAGCGTGAATCGACAAAGTCTCGGGCGAATGCTCGTGCTGGTCCTTGATCGCGAGCAGGCATGAAGCGTTCCTCGCCGGCCATCATTCCGCGGCGTGAACGTTCGCGCTCTGCGCGGGCGCGTTCCTTTGCAGCCTTCTTGCCCTCTTTGGTGTTGGTCGTGACTGGCACCTTGACCCGCTGCTTGCGCGCGGCTTCGGCTTCGCGTCGACTGGGAGTGGCGCGACCCTTGCCAGCTGCCGATTGATCGACTGAAGTGGTCGATGGGTCGCTCGACTTCGATTGCCTTCCAAACATGATGGTGCAGCGTAGTCGGCTAGTCAGCCCGGGTAGTTGGGCCGGGCAGCGCGAGCATGCGGTCCAGAGCTACGCGAGCCCAATGTGATGTTTCGGGATCCACGGTGATCTGGTTGACCAGATTGCCATCGGCCAGGGATTCAAGAGCCCAAACGAGGTGTGGCAGGTCAATGCGATTCATCGTGGCGCAAAAGCAGACCGCTTGATCCAGGAAGACGATCTGCTTGTCGGGATGATCCTGTGCCAGTCTCTTGACGAGATTTAGTTCTGTGCCGATGGCCCAGGCGCTGCCCGGTGCGGCGTTGGCAACCGTAGAAATGATGACTTCAGTTGATCCGACCGCATCCGCAGCAGATACGACTTCATGGGTGCACTCAGGATGGACGATGACCTGCACGCCTGGCACTTGTTCACGTACCTCTTGAATCGACTTCGCGGTGAAGCGAGCATGCACGGAGCAATGCCCACGCCAAAGAATCATCTTTGCCTCGCGAAGTTGCTCGATGGTCAATCCACCGTTGGGAAGGCGTGGGTTATAGATGACACAGTCATCGAGGCTGAGTCCAAGATCGAGCACGGCAGTGTTGCGCCCCAAGTGCTGATCGGGAAGGAAGAGCACCTTCTCGCCTTGCGCGAATGCCCACTCAAGACTGGCTTTGGCGTTGCTCGACGTGCACACGGAGCCGCCATTTCGGCCGGTAAAGGCCTTGATCGCGGCCGTTGAATTCATGTAAGTGATGGGGACGGTGACTTCGGCGATGCCAGCCTCCTGAAGCACCCGCCAGCATTCCTCAACCTGAGAGATCTCCGCCATGTCGGCCATCGAGCAGCCCGCGGCCATATCGGGCAGTACGACCTGCTGGCGATCAGAAGTCAGGATGTCCGCGCTCTCGGCCATGAAGTGGACGCCGCAAAAGACGATGTACTCAGCTTCTGGATGGGCGGCTGCCTGCTGAGCCAGTTTGAAGGAGTCGCCCGTGACATCGGCGAACTCAATGACCTCATTGCGCTGGTAGTGGTGCCCCAGAATGAAGACCCGGTCACCCAGCCGAGCCTTGGCGGCAGCTGCGCGAGCCACCAGATCAGGATCTGAGGCCGGTGGCAGCGAACCTGGGCATTCGACTCCCTTTTCGCTGTCGGGATCAGCATTACGTCCGAGCAGGAGCAGAGCCAGAGGAGTGGGCTTGGGATCAAGCGCCAGGTCGGTCATCTGCCTATTGTCCACATTGATGGGGCATTTCGGGAATGCGAGGTGAAGAACTGGCGTTAACCCTGTCGTAGACTCTTCAGGCAACCACCTATGGAAGGACCGCAATGACAGCTGACGTCAAGATTCAGACGGTGCCCACGATTGACGGCATTGTGCTCACGAGCACTGCAGCTTCGAAGGTCAAGGCCCTCCTTGAAGCCGAGGGTCGCGATGATCTTGCTCTGCGCGTAGCCGTTCAGCCAGGTGGCTGCTCTGGCCTTCGCTACCAGCTCTTCTTCGATGACCGCAGTCTTGATGGCGATGTCACGAAGGACTTTGGCGGCGTCGGGGTCGTCACCGATCGCATGAGCGCCCCGTACCTCAATGGCGCGACGATCGACTTCGTTGACACAATCGAGAAGCAGGGTTTCACGATCGACAACCCCAACGCTTCGGGTTCCTGTGCCTGCGGAGACTCGTTCAACTAAGTCTCACATTCCTCGGCGCAATCGATAGTTTTTGCAGATGCGACTAAGAACACGAAGTGCATCCCTAGGGTGCACTTCGCTGATCTTGGTCGCATCTGTCGTTTTCGCACTGCCAGCACATGCAGTTCCGCCTAAAGCCCGAGTGCTTTCCAGCGCCGATGTCCCGGCTTCGTTTGGGCAGACGTTTTCTTTTGACTTCAGCAAGAAGCCGATTGACTACGTGAAGAATGTGACCCTGTGCACCGATAGCAAGGGTGGCCCACTTGCGTTCATACCTGCTTCGACGCCGCAGTATTCAGCGAAAAACGTGATGAAGCCGCAAAAGAAGAATGTCTTCACCAGTGTCAACGAACGGGTATTCGTCTACCCGAGCGCTGAAGCTGCTGCCGCCGCCTACACGCAATTGGCTCAAGAGGTTCTCAAGTGCACCGGCACCATGGCCGGTCCGGTCGATGAAGATCCCAAAGTCTCCGACACCTACGCCAATGGCAGCAGTCCCGGTGGCCAGTATCAGAATTTCTGGGTTCAAGACAGCACTGTTTTCAAGAGCAAGGATCCGCTGCAAGATGGCAAGACGGTAACCTTCACGGTGTACTCGCAGGCAGGTGATGCCGTGATCCAGACCGATGTATATATCGATGGTCGCCCACGGGTGAAAGCTGCGCAAAAGGTCGATCTGCAACAGCTGTCGATGACTCTCAGTTCCAAATGGGCTCCCCAGTAGGGTCACTTCCCGTGCCGATCTTTGTGACTGGGTCCATTGCAACGGACCATCTGATGAAATTCCCCGGAAAGTTCACCGACTCGCTGGTGGCTGAAACCCTGCACAAGGTCTCGCTCTCTTTCCTTGTCGATGATCTTGAGATCCGTCGCGGTGGGGTCGCCCCAAACATTGCATTCGGCATGGGTTGCCTGGGCTTGAAGCCAGTTCTCGTGGGAGCTGTGGGCTCAGATTTTGCTGACTACGAGTCGTGGCTGCAACGCCACGGAGTCGATACCAGCGGGGTACACGTCTCTGAGACCCGTCACACGGCCCGGTTCATTTGCACCACCGATGAGGAACAGAACCAGATCGCCTCCTTCTACGCGGGGGCGATGTCTGAGGCGCGCAACATCGAACTTAAGCCCGTGGTTGATGTGGCGGGTGAACCTGACGTAGTGCTCATCAGTGCAAACGACCCCGATGCCATGCTCCGTCACACCCAGGAGTGCCGTCAGCGCGGTTATGCCTTCGCCGCCGATCCCAGCCAGCAGTTGGCGCGAATGGACGGACACGCGATCAAGCCACTCATCGAAGGTGCGAAGTACTTGTTCACCAATGAGTACGAAGGCGCACTGATCGAGCAGAAGACTGGCTGGACCACGCGCGATATTGCGTCAATGGTCCAAACGCGCATCACTACTCTGGGCAAGAACGGCTCGCGCATCGAGCGCAAGGGTGAGAAGCCCGTTCTCGTCGACATCGCGCTAGAGGACAGTCGCACTGATCCCACGGGAGTCGGCGACGCCTACCGTTCGGGTTTCCTCACCGGCATGGCATGGGGTCTCAGCGATGAGCGTGCGGGTCAGGTGGGTTCGCTACTCGCCGCTTATGTCATTGAGACGGTCGGAACTCAGGAGTACGTGCTGTCTCGAGCTGCCTTCCTCAACCGCCTGGCTCGCAATTTCGGTGACGATGCAGCCGCCGATATCGCCCCACATGTGGCCTGCCCCCAGCCCTAGTCGTGCCGATCGATCCGGGGCCCTGCGCATGGAAATTCCCTGATCCACTGCTGGCCGAACCAGATCAAGAGGTCATTGCCATTGGCGCCGACCTTGCACCCGCAACCTTGCTGGAGGGGTATCGCCGAGGTGTCTTTCCCATGTACCTGGCTAGTGGCGAACTTGCTTGGTGGTCGCCGAATCCGCGGGGCATCCTGGCCCTTGAGGATTTGAAGATCAGCAAATCTCTGCGCAAGTCTGTTGCGCAGTTCGATGTCACTTTCGATACGGCATTTGAAGCTGTCATGCGCGGCTGTGATGAAGACCGAATCGATTCGTGGATCAATGAGGATTTCATTCAGGCGTACACCCACTTGCACTCCCTTGGATGGGCGCACTCGGTTGAGGTGTGGCGCGAGGGAGCCCTTGTGGGCGGCTTGTATGGCCTCGAGGTCGGAGGTCTGTTCGCTGGGGAGTCGATGTTTCACCGCGAGCGCGATGCTTCGAAGGTGGCGATGGTTGCACTGGTACGAAGACTGCAGCGGTGTGGTGGTGCCCGATTGCTTGACGTTCAGTGGCGCACGGATCATCTTGCCACCTTGGGCGTTACCGAAATTCCGCGAGAGGAATATCTGACTCGGTTGCGCGATGCACGCCGTCAGGCAGCGTGTTTGGAAGCGCTGAATCGAACGACGTAGCCCATGCCAGATCCGCCATCAGGCGGATTGACGCTGCCGAGAAATTCTGCTCCCTTGAGCCGACACCAGGCCGGGATGTCGTACTCAGCGGCGGGATCGTCGGCGAGCATTCCAACGACTTCATCAACGCCAATGTCATCGCGGAACCAAGTGGTCTGAGCGCGGGCGAGGGAAATCACCGGGATCGGGCAGCGTCGACCGCGCTCGTCTATCCAGAGGTCGACGTTCACAACCCAGTTCCTCGTCGCAACTCGGCAACGACTTCGACAAGAGCATCGACAAAGGAGTCTGCGGTTTCTTCCGTGCAATCGAAAGGGAGCGAGATCCGCAGATTGCCGCCGGTGAATCCGCCGATCGCCGCGAGTACATGGCTGGCGTGATCGCTGTCGGCCACACACGCTGAGCCAGTGGCAACGGCAAAGCCACGTCGGTCCAGTTCCAGCACGAGAGCCTCACCACTGACGTAGAGGATTGAGCAATTCAGAATGTGTGGAAGCCGAGCATGTTCGTCACCGGCAAAAGTCACATCGGAAATTGCCGCCCGAATTGACGTGCGTAAACGATCGATCAGGGCGAACTGCTGAGTTGATTGATGCTGGGCTTCTGGCAAAGTCAACTCCAGGGCGGTGGCCGCCGCAACGACTGCGGGCACATCGGCTCGGCTACCGATCCAACCGCCCACGGTGGGCAAAGGGCAGGACCATCGAGTATTTGGCTGCACCGCCAGCACCACGACGCCTACAGGGCCGCCCCAATCTGAGGCTGCTGCAAGCAGCAGTGACCAGTTCGTCCCCAATGGAATTCTGCCAAGGCATTGGCTGGCATCGACGAGCAGACGAAAGCCGGCAGCCGAACAGGCATTGAGATCCTGACTTGTTCCGATCTCGACATTGGCTGCCTGCAGGGCAAGGACAAGGCCGTCCGAGGGGCCAAGATCGGCCAGCACTGACTGATCCAGGAATCCGTGAGAGTCGACTCCCAGAGTCCGCAGCCCTGGGTCATGCTCGCTGAGGCCATCGATCAAGGCCAAAGTCTCGATGGCCGACGCCAGAAAACTGGGAGCCCCGAGAAAACCCTGCCCAGCCCAGAGCGCAGCCATCCGCATGTTCGGTGCGAAGAAGACCTGCTCAGCACCGATCGATGCTCCCGTTGCATGAGATATCCCGGTCGCCAGACTGGCGCGGGCGGTATCTAGAACGAGCGCTGACTGGCGCCCGAGATGATGGAAACGGACCGGATCTGCCCAGGCAAGTTCGGCCGCCCTGGCGTAGGCCGCCGCAACTGAGCTGGCCATTGGCAAGCCACCAACGGCGTCCAGGAACCCAGCGGGGGCAGGGGGCAGGCCGGACATGGTTAGCACGCTACTTGGAGTTCTGAAATCTTCGGAAATTGAGCGCCGGATCACACTGATCCGACGAGCATTGGCAGGGGGTGGTGCGCTAGTCTCACGAACGTTTCTGTTAGCCCGATGTGTGGACCGAAAGGCAACCTGTGGGTTCGAATGCGCACCAGCCAAGGAGCCTTCGCCGGATGAGGCGAATTGCTCTTGGTTTTGGGACGATTGCGATAGCAATCGTCCTGTCCGGCTGCACCGCCAACGAGGTGTTCTTCTTTAACATGCCTGAACCGGCAACCAAGGAAGCGCCGATCATCCAGAACCTCTGGCAGGGCTCTTGGATTGCCGCGTGGCTGGTTGGGCTGCTCACCTGGGGGCTCATGCTGTTCGCAGCGGTGGCCTACCGACGCAAGAAACAGGCTGGCGCTCCGGTGCAAACCAAGTACAACTTGCCGATCGAGATCCTGTACACCATCGTGCCATTGGTGATGATCGTCGGAATCTTCTGGTTCACCGCGAAGGATCAGAGCGAGCTTCTCACGCTCAAGAACGACCAGCAGCAGACCGTCGGTGTGGTCGCCTACCGCTGGAGCTGGGGCTTCAACTACCTCGACCAGAATGTCTGGGAGACCGGCATGCCACAGGGTGCGGGCACCATCACGGATCGGCCTACGCTCTGGCTGCCGATCAACGAGAAGGTCCGCTTCAATCTCAACTCACCTGACGTCATTCACTCCTTCTGGGTGCCGAATTTCCTGTTCAAGATGGACGTCATCCCTGGGAAGACAAATGCCTTCGAACTGACGCCGAACAGGCTCGGAACCTTCGATGGGCATTGCGCTGAACTCTGCGGTGTGGATCATTCGCGCATGCAGTTCGCCGTGAAGGTGGTCGACAAGGCGACCTTCGATGCGCACATCGCCGAGTTGAAGGCCAAGGGTCAGACCGGCACTTTCAACACCGAACCATTCAGCAACCACGGCCAGATGCCAGGGGAGAAGATTGTATGACGATTCTGAATGAGCGCCCTGTCGAAACGGAGGCACTCGAGCCGGCCAAGCCCAAGAAGGCCTTCGGCTCAATCGTTATCTCGTGGATCACCTCCACCGACCACAAGGTCATCGGGTACATGTACCTGATGCTGTCAACTTTCTGGTTCTTTGGCGCTGGGGCGATGGCGCTGGTGCTGCGTGCAGAACTCACCGCGCCGGGCCTCCAGATCGTCTCACTTGAGCAATACAACCAGCTCTTCACCATGCACGGCACCGTGATGCTGTTCCTGTTCGCGACCCCACTGTTCATCGCCTATGGAAACATCATCATGCCTTTGCAAATCGGCGCACCCGACGTTGCCTTCCCGCGCTTGAACATGCTCGGATTCTGGCTCTTCTTGTTCGGCGGCACGATCGCCGCCGCCGGATTCCTGACTCCCGGTGGTGCTGCTGCCTTCGGCTGGTTCGCCTATGCACCGCTGAGCAACGCCGTCTTCTCTCCGGAGATAGGTGGGAGCATGTGGCTGCTGGGTTTGGCGATGGGTGGCCTGGGCACGATCCTGGCTGCGGTCAACTTCATCACCACCATCTACTGCATGCGAGCACCCGGCATGACGATGTTCCGCATGCCGGTCTTCACCTGGACCGTGCTGGTTACCAGCGTGCTCGTGATCCTGTGCTTCCCGGTGCTCGCCGCCGCTCTGGCGCTGGCATTCATCGACCGCCAATACGGTTCTTTGGTGTTCGCCTCGGAGAACGGCGGTGCGATGCTCTGGCAGCACCTGTTCTGGTTCTTCGGACATCCTGAGGTCTACATCCTCGCCTTGCCATTCTTCGGCATTGCCAGCGAGATCATTCCGGTCTTCTCGCGTAAGCCGATCTTCGGCTACAAGGGCCTGGTGTTCGCGACCCTGGCCATCGGCGCTCTCTCGATGGCCGTCTGGGCCCACCATCTCTATGTGACCGGGTCGGTGTACCTGCCGTTCTTCGCCATCATGACCATGCTCATAGCCGTGCCCACGGGCGTGAAGTTCTTCAACTGGATCGGCACCATGTGGAAGGGCTCAGTTCAGTTTGACACGCCGATGCTGTGGACCATGGGCTTCCTGGTCACCTTCCTTTTCGGCGGCCTGACAGGCGTCCTCTTGTCGGCCCCGCCGCTGGACTTCCACGTGTCGGACAGCTACTTCGTCGTCGCGCACTTCCACTACACCGTGTTTGGCACGGTCGTATTCATGTTCTTCGCGGGGCTGTACTACTGGTGGCCCAAGATGACCGGCAAGATGCTCAACGAGCGCCTGGGCAAGATCCACTTCTGGCTGCTGTTCATCGGCTTCCAGGTGACCTTCCTTGTGCAGCATTGGCTTGGCGTTGAAGGCATGCCGCGTCGTTACGGCGACTATCTTCCAACCGACAATTACCAGACGCTCAACATGATCTCCAGCGTGGGTGCGGCGATACTCGGCATCTCCTCGATCTTCTTCATCTGGAATGTCATCTCCACGACTCGCTCCGCGCCAATGGTCAATACAGACGATCCTTGGGGCTGGGGAAGCTCATTGGAGTGGGCCACCAGTTGCCCGCCACCGCGGCACAACTTCTTAGCGCTGCCTCCTATCCGTTCGGAGCGGCCGGCATTCGATCTGCATTACCCCGAGTTATCGGAGACTCCGACGAGCATGTCAGCTCCCGCTGTTGAAGGAAGCCACTCATGAAGATCGAAGGCCGAATCTTCGCGGTTGGATGCGTGTTCTTCCTGCTCGTTGCAGCCGTCTATTGGTACGTGGCATACGACCCGATCGGCACAACTGTCCTGGTCATGTGCGGTGCGCTCACCTTCCTCGTCGGCTTCTACCTGATCTACACCTCCAAGCGGGTCTACCCGCGTCCAGAGGATCGTGGTGACGCCAACATCGATGAGGCCGATCCTGAATATGGCTTCTACAGCCCACATTCCTGGTGGCCGCTGGTTACGGGATTCGCCGTGTTCTGCACTGCACTTGGTCTCGTGTTCGCCGTCTGGCTGGTTGTACTGGGCGCCTTCATCCTGGCGATCGCGCTCGTTGGCTGGATCTTCGAGTACTACCGAGGTGAATTCGCACATTGAGCTTGGCAGATTCAAGAGCGGTGATCCCCTTGGGGTGACCGCTCTTCTGCGTGTGACGGGATTTCGAGATGTCAGTTGATGAGCTCGTCGTCGCAGATGCGAGGGTATGGCGACGGTGGTTGAAGGCGCATGGGTCCAAGGACAGAGTGGCGTGGCTCGTGCTGGCCAAGAAGGGTGTCACCCAGCCCACCAAGCTCACCTACGCCGAGGCCCTCGAAGAGGCGCTCTGCTACGGCTGGATTGATGGTCAAAAGGCATCGCGCGATGCCAGCACTTTCAAGCAGCGGTTCACCCCTCGCCGAGTGCATAGCCAGTGGTCGCAACGCAATATCGAACTCGTGGGAAGACTGATAGCTGAAGGACGGATGACTCCACAGGGGCTGCTGATGATCGAGCAGGCCAAGGCCGATGGACGTTGGGATCGGGCATATGCCGGGCAGGCAAGCATGGAGTTGCCTGCCGATTTTGCAATGGCTCTGGATCGCTGCCCCAAAGCAACTGCCATGTTCGAGATTCTGACCAAGCAGAATCGCTATGCCATCCTGCTGCGCATTGACTCGGCCAAGCGCGAGGAGACCCGCATCCGCAGGCTTGAGCAGTTCATTGCGATGCTCGAGCGAGGCGAAACGATCTACCCGCAGAAGCGGCAATTGTCGGAGTAGATCGCGCGGCAATGTTTCATCTGGCTCACTGATTTAGGCTACCCTAACTTTAGCGAGTGGAGCCAAGTTTCGGAATGGCGCCTCTCGCACAGGAGACGTGAAACCTGTCGGGGGAGGAGATGCCGTGATCGTGTGCCAATGCCGTCGAGTCAGTGATCGACGGCTGCATTCGGCGATCGAGCACGGTTGCACCACGTTGGCACAGGTCTGCCGCGCCTCGGGCGCGGGCAATGACTGCGGAAGTTGTGTGCCTGCCATCAAAGAGATGCTTGAGCAAACCTTGAGTAGTATCGAAGCACGCCGCCAAGTGGATGGAGTACCCCAAGATGCAAGCCCGCAGCCCGCGCATAGTTGAACTGCTCAACGAGGCACTCACCTACGAACTGAGCATCACCAATACCTACTTCTTGCACGGGCGCATGCTTGATGCTTGGGGACTTCCTCGTCTGGGTAAGACTTTCTACGATCGGTCCATTGATGAGATGAAAGATGCGGATGCGCTCATTCAGCGAATCCTGCTATTCGAAGGCCATCCCAATCTCCAGAAGCTGCTGCCGATTCGCGTTGGCGAATCCGCGCTCGAGATTCTCGATCTCGGTCTGGCCTCGGAGATCATGGTGGTCACTCAGTTCAATGACTCTGCACAGGAGTGCCGCGAACTTGGTGACCATGCGACTGCGTCGATCTTTGATGAGATGGCGCGCGACGAAGAGACGCACGCGGATTGGTTTGAAGCGCAGTTGCAGGCCATTGCCAATGTCGGTATCGAGAACTACCTCGCAGGGATGGTTGACCCCAGTTAGACCGATCCCCAAACTCCAAGAGCCCGATGATCCAAATGAAGAACGCCCCCTGCAATTGCAGGGGGCGTTCTTTGCGTTCGGTTATTCCTTATGCTCGACAATCTGCTCGGCGTTGGTCTCCGGCATTCCCGGATGATGCAGCACACCACCGTGGAATTGGCGGATCTCGTCAGCATCCTCGTAGGCATGCAGCGGGGCCTCAATCGCTGCATCATGCGCGACATGCGCCTGACCAGCCTCGATCTCGGCTTCTGAGGGCAGTGCGATGTTCTCGCCATAGAAGAATCTGCTCAGTTTGGCGCGCAGATTCTGCTTGCGGAACTGCTTGTTCTTGACCCCGTCAATGTCTGCCTTCGGGGGAGTGGGCAGCGGAGCGATGTCGTGCTTGCTCGTGATGACGGCCAACTCCTTCACAGAAATCGGCTCATGCACCTCCATGAACTCGCCATGGGGCAAGCGCAGCACGCGACCAGTCTCGTAGCCATGCAGCAGCTTGTCACGGTCACGTCGCTGCAGGCCGAGACAGATGCGCCGGGTGAACACGAATAACAACGGGGGAACAACAAACAAAGCCACGCGCAGGAACCAGGTGATCGCGTTGATCGAGAGGTTGAAGGACGTGGCGATGATGTCGTTTCCGCCACCGATGAAGAGCAGAAGATAGAACGTCAGGGACATCACGCCAAGAGCAGTGCGCGTCGGCGCATTGCGTGGCCTGTCGAGCAGGTGATGCTCGCGCTTGTCGCCGGTCACCCAGGCCTCAATGAATGGATAGGCCCCAAGTACGGTGAAGATGATGCCCGGAATCACCACCGAAGGTATCAAGACGTTCCAGGACAAGGTGAATCCTGCAAGATGCGTTTCCCAGTTGGGCATCACACGCAGGGCACCCTCCAGCCAGCCGATGTACCAGTCTGGCTGGGAACCGGCGCTGACTTGGTCAGGCGTATACGGCCCAAAGATCCAGACCGGGTTGATGCTGATCAGGCCACCGATGAGCGCAATGATGCCGAAGACGATGAAGAAGAAGCCACCGGCCTTTGCCATGTAGACCGGCATCAATGGGTAGCCGACGACGTTGTTGTTGGTGCGGCCAGGGCCAGGGAACTGGGTGTGCTTCTGGGTGAAGACCATGATCAAGTGCAGGGTCACCAAGGCCAGAATCAGTCCTGGAATCAGCAGGATGTGCATGGAATACAGGCGAGGGATGATGATGGTGCCGGGGAACTCGCCGCCGAACAGCAGGAAGGCACCCCATGTGCCAACAACCGGGATCGACTGCACGATGCCTCGGATAATCTGCAGACCCGTGCCGGAGAGCAGATCGTCAGGCAGTGAGTAACCGGTGAAGCCCGCACCCAGGCCCATGGCCACCAGGAGGACGCCGATGATCCAGTTGAATTCGCGCGGCTTGCGGAAAGCGCCGGTGAAGAACACCCGGAACATGTGCACGCTCATCGCGGCAACGAAGATCAACGCTGACCAGTGGTGCATTTGGCGAATGAACAGACCGCCGCGCACATCGAAGGAGATATTCAGAGTTGAGGCGTACGCCTGGGACATCTGAATGCCCTTCAGCGGAACGTAGGAGCCGTTGTACACGACCTCAACCATTGAAGGATCGAAGAAGAGGGTCAGGTAGACACCGGTCAGAAGTACGACGATGAATGAGTACAGCGCGATCTCACCCAGCATGAACGACCAGTGGTCAGGGAATACCTTGCCGAGGTTGCGGGCCAGGAACTTGTTGCTGCCCAGACGCTGATCGACATATGTCGCCACGCCTGCGCCGGCTTTTTCTACTGGACTAGTCGTGGTCATTATGAGCGCTCCCAGAAGCTTGGTCCGACGGGCTGAGAGAAGTCGTCCATGGCAATCAGATAGCCCTCGCTGTCGACACCGATTGGCAACTGCGGCATGTTGCGAGCTGCCGGCCCGAAGACGACATTGCCTGAGTTGGCAAGGTCGAATGTGGACTGGTGACATGGGCAAAGGAGGTGATGTGTGCGCTGCTCGTACAAGGCGATCGGGCAACCCGTATGGGTGCAGATCTTGGAGTAGGCCACAATCCCCTGGTAGTCCCAACCGTCGCCCTGCTGGCTGATGATCTCGTTGGGGTCCATGCGCACGAGAATGATCGCTGCCTTGCCGCGCGCATTCAGGTCGCCTTCTTTTTCCTGCACCTCGTTGAGACTGGCGGGCACTGCGCTGATAAGGCCGCCGACAGGAAGATCCTCTGGGCGAACTGGCAGGTAGGTGGCGTCGGTAACGATGCGCTCGCCCTTTTTCCAGATGGTGGTCGACAAGATCTCGGCTGGGGTCAGATTTCCGCTCGCAGGCGCTGACCACAGATCGCGAAGCATGATGACCAGTGGAATCGGGAACAGAGCCATCGCGCCGATCATCGTGCGACGAATCATCTTGTAGCGCGCGAAGCCGGATTCTTCCTTTCCGCGCTCGTAACTAGCAGCGGCTTCAGCTGTCTCGTCAGTTGGAGAGACCAGCTCATGGCGCATCTGGACGACTTCAACATCAGGCATCAACTTCTTTGCCCACTGAATGGCCCCAGCGCCGATCAGCAGCACTGATGCACCAAAGGTCAAGCCCAGGGCAATGGTGCTTGCGCCCACTTCACCAAAGAGAGGGATGTAGACAACGGTGGACTTGTCGATGCCGATGTAGGCAACAACGAAGAGAATCACGAGCAAGATCGACAGCAGGAACATGGCGCTGACCTGGCGCTCTACCCGCTTGGCAGCCTTGGGGTCGGTATCGGCCACACGCAGCACGTGAGGCACATCGGCGACCGGCAGGTGTCCGAGCTTGGTGGGCTCAGAACCATGAGCATTTTGGGGAGTGAGATCAGTCATCGCGCTTTAATTCCGATCCATACGGCTGCAGCAATGAGCGCAGCGAACACGGCAGTCCACATGAAGAGTCCTTCAGTTACCGGCCCCAGGCGACCAAGATCAAGGCCTCCTGGGCTGGAAGCAGTCTGAAGATTTGTGATGTATGCCATGATCGCCTGCCTATCGGCGGCAGGCACGGTTCCATTGCTAACCACCGGCATGCTCTGCGGTCCGGTGGCCATGGCCTCCCACATCTGCTGCGGCGTGGAACTCATCAGGTTGGGCGCGTACTTGCCTTGTGTGAGCGCACCGCCCGCACCTGCAGCTTGGTGACACTGGGCGCAGTTCGTGCGGAACAGAACTCCGCCTTGGGCGACATCAGCGTTGGAGAAGTCAAGATCTTCAGCAGTGGGGATCGCCGGGCCTGGGGCCAATGAGGCGACGTATGCAGCAAGCGCCGCGATCTGATCTTCGGTATAGGTCGGATCCTTGGGTTCAGCCTGGGCGCCGGGTGCTGCCAGGGGCATTCGGCCGGTGCCGACCTGCAAGTTCACTGCGGCTGCGCCCACACCAACGAGGGTCGGCGCGTTCTGGGTGCCCTGCGCGTCCATGCCGTGGCAGGAAGAGCAGCCAGCGAGGTAGAGCCGCTTGCCCTCGTCTACCTGAGTCTGCGAGCCAATCGACGCTTGAGCAGGCTGCACATTGGCAATTGCTGCGTAGCCGCCACCCACCGCGATCAGCGCGAAGAGCAATAGGCCAAATGCAACTAATGGGTTGCGCCGCCTTGCGGCCAGGAACTTCACTCGGTCGGACCTTCCTTGTTCGAGGACTGAATGCGGGATTACTTGAGGACGTAGATCATGAAGAATAGAGCGATCCACACAACGTCTACGAAGTGCCAGTAATAGGAGACGACGACGGCACGTGTTGCATGGTCGTGAGTGAAGCGCTTGGTGACGTAGGTCGTGGCAAGCACGAACAGGAAGGCGACGAGGCCGCCGGTGACGTGCAGGCCATGGAAGCCGGTGGTGAGGTAGAACGCGCTGCCGTAGGCGTTGGAGGACAGAGTCAGTCCCTCGCGGACGAGCGAGGTGTACTCAGTGATCTGACCGGCGACGAAGAAGGAGCCCATCAGGAAGGTGATGATGAACCAGCGGCGCAGGGTCTTGACATCGCCGCGCTCTGCTGCGAAGACGCCCAACTGGCAGGTCACCGACGACAGCACAAGCACCGTGGTGTTGACGCTGGCGAACGGGATGTTCAGCAGTGTCGTCTCGTGCGCCCACATATCAGGATTCACCGCCCGCAGGGTGAAGTACATGGCGAACAATGCAGCGAAGAACATGAGTTCGCTGGACAGCCACACGATGGTGCCAATGGCAACCATGTTGGGGCGGGTCGCCGAGGCGTGAGAGTACGCAGAGGGAATTGAAGTCGCTGTTGCCACGGGGGGAGTCTGGCAGATGCTCCCGCGTTTTGTGCCCTGACCCCCCCTACGAATTCGTCACATTTTTCAAGACAGCCCTGAGGTGATGCTTGCCCTGCTTCGGACTACAGTGCGCCTGTGACTTCAGCCTCATCTGCAGCCCCGTTAAGGGTGCTTGTTTACAGTGATGACCGCACAGTTCGAAGCGATGTCCTACTTGCCCTTGGCAAGAGTCCAGTGCCCGGATTACCCGAAGTGACCTACCTCGAAGTCGCGACCGAGCCGGCTCTTGTGGCCGCAGCAGACGCTGGCGGAATTGACCTGTTCATCCTTGACGGAGAGGCCGTGCCGGCCGGTGGCATGGGCATGTCCCGCCAGCTCAAGGACGAGATCTACCAATGTCCGCCGATTCTGGTGCTGATTGCGCGACAGCAGGATGCCTGGTTGGCCACCTGGTCGCGCGCCGACGCTGTGGCTGCGCACCCAATCAATCCCATTGATCTGGCAGTGCGGGTTGGCGAGCAACTCCAGCGCCGGGTTGCTGCCCGAGCAAGCTGAACCGCTGATGGCGGAGAACACCTGGCCTCAGGTGCTGCGCACTCTTATTACCCATACGGATCTGTCGGCCGATCAAAGTTCATGGGCGATGCAGCAGATGCTCGCGGGCGAGGCCACTGACGCTCAGATATCTGGCTTCGTGGTGGCGCTGCGAGCCAAAGGCGAATCAGCAGCCGAGGTGGAAAGCCTCCTGGCGACGATGGCACTGCACGCCAATACCTTCGTCACGGCCCGTCCCGCGATCGACATCGTGGGCACGGGAGGCGATCAAGCCAACACCGTCAACATCTCCACGATGGCGGCCTTGGTCGTTGCTGCCTGTGGTGTGCCAGTGGCCAAACACGGCAATCGCGCTGCTTCCTCGCAAACCGGAACCGCAGATGTACTTGAGGAACTTGGCGTGGTCATCGAACTGTCACCTGACTTGGTGCGTAGATGTGTCGATGAAGTGGGCATCGGCTTTGCCTTTGCGCCGCGTCACCATCCGGCCATGCGTCATGTCGGTCCGGTCCGCCGAGAACTCGGAGTGCCGACCGTCTTCAACATCCTTGGACCCTTGTCGAACCCCGCCGGCGCGGCGGCAATGCTCGTCGGCGTTGCCGACGCGCAGCGAGCTCCTGTCATCGCAGAAGTACTGCGGAATCGCGGAGTTCGCGCGCTGGTGGTGCGCGGCGACGACGGCTTAGACGAAATTTCGACGACCACAACTTCCACCGTCTGGGATGTCACGGGTGATTCAGTCGAAAAGGTCACTCTGGATCCGCGCGCTCTTGGCGTGGAGCATGTTGAGCCGTTACTGCTCGTCGGTGGCGATCGAGTGCGCAATGCCGATCTGCTGCGCCAGGTCATTGGGCTTGAGTCCATTGCCGATGCTGATGCATCGCGGGTTTCCGCGATCAGCGATGTGGTGGCGGTCAACGCTGCTGCGGCATTGGCTGCATATCGCTCTCTATCGCAAGCCCCATCAGCGCAATCGCTGCACGAGCGCATCGCAGCGGAATTGGCGCAAGCCCAAGCAGCCCTTTCTTCAGGTGCTGCTGGGCAACTGCTTGACCGCTGGATCGAGTTTACGAAGCAATTCGCAGAGAGCCAGAACTGAAGCAGGAAGCGTAACTCGACTTTCAGTGTTCATCGCTTCAAGTCTCGACGGCTATATCTCTCCTTCATTGCTGATATCGACGCTGTGGCGATGGGCAAGGCGCCGCAGCCTCGATCAGGTGTTGAGTTTGTGCAATGGACTCCAACCGAGGCAGTCACCCATTGGACAGAACTGGGCTTGCGGCATGTCTATATCGACGCGGCAATCTGATCAGCAGTTTGCGAGCGGCATGGTGAACCGCCGCTATTCGCGCATTGGTTGAAGCGCGCGAATCCGAGTGACCATGCCGTGCGAGGGACCGATCGGCCGTGCTGAGGGGCCGCTGGCATCAACGTGCATGACCGCGGTATGCGAAGCCTTGCGAGCTGTGGTGAGTTGGTCGATCAAGTGACCACCACAGTTCATGGGCATGGCCAAGGGAGCGGTGGTCTGCACGAGTCGGACCCCGGGTTGATCAAGCCAATCGGCAAGCGCTGCGGTCTCTTCGGTGAGAACCGCATCTGCAGGTGCGATTTCGGCCATGGCGAGCGCGGCCTGGATCACCGGCATCGGATCGGCTCCGGGAGCCGCCTTGGCTGCGGTGGCAAGTCGACCATTGCGGATCACGTGGATCTCCCAACCTCCAGTCTCAGTCGGGATGCCGGCAACGAGTTCATTAACTGAACGAAGCCCGTTGAGTCGATGCGAACGAACGCTCGCCGAGATGACCTGGGCAAGGCGGTCGCGCCAGAGCGCAGCTTCCTCGTAGCGATCGTGTTCGCTGAGTTGTGTCAGATGGGCAGTGATGGTTGACACGATGACTCGCAGATCGCCGAGCATTGCCGCCGTGGCTTGGGTGACGACTGATTGATAGCTGTCGAAGTCGCCGTGGCAAGGCCCGGCACAGCGACCAAGATCAAGCCGTGCGCAGCCAGCGGGGACCGTGGGATCAGTGCCAGCCTTGACCGAGATCCGTGCCGAGCACGTGCGCAGTCTGTAGACCCACGACAAAGTGTCGGCTGCCTCTTGCGCTGCCTGCCGCCCGCTGAAGGGACCAAAGCTCACGTGGTCAACTGATTTCGGCGCTCGAACCACGGACAGTCGTGGGGCTTTCTCGTTGGTCAGGGTGATCCACGTTTGCGCGGCCGGCCGTTTTGAGCGCACGTTGTATCGCGGCTGTTCACTGGCGATGAGACGCAATTCGCGAATGCGTGCCTCCAGCACGCTGGCGCAGGAGATTGCGTCGACCTGGGTGGCGATGGTGACCATCTCGCTCATGCGACGCCGAGTCTCAGACGCAGTGAAGTACGTGCGCACCCGAGCCTGAATGTTCTTGGAGGTGCCGACATACAAGGCGACTCCCTGTGCGTCTCGAAAGATGTAGACGCCGGGACCAGTGGGAAGCCCATGCGCCAATTGTCTTTTGGCTCGCTGCTCAGGAGTCACGCGTGAGGTGAAAGCACGGAGGTCGTCAATGGTGTACACGCCGAGGTTGGCAACTCGCTCAAGTAAGCCGTGCAGCACTGCGACTGTGGCCCGGGCATCGTCGAGCGCGCGGTGGTTTGGCGTGACAGGTGAGTGCACGAAGGCCGCCAAAGTGCCCAGCTTGCAGTTGGGTACTTCGTCACGATGCAGAGCGACTCGAGCCAGCCGGACGGTGTCGACCACCTGTGGCTTGGGCCATTGAATCCCATGCGATTGGCAGGCGGCCATCAAGAAGCCCACATCGAAAGGAGCGTTGTGTGCAACAAGCACCGAATCGCCGATGAACTCCATCAGGCTGGGCAGCACTCCATTCAACGTGGGTGCCCCGGCGACGAGTGCGTCTGTGATGCCGGTAAGCGCTGCGATGAAAGGCGGGATCGCCGCCTCCGGGTTGACCAAGGTGCCGAACTCGCCGAGTACCTCGCCGCCTTTGACCTTGACCGCACCGATCTCTGTGATGCCGGCTTGCTTGGGACTGCCACCAGTGGTTTCGAGATCCAGGACCACAAAGGTCACCTCGGCTAGCGGAATGCCGAGATCATCGGTGGCCAACTGCACGTGCATGGTTGCGAGGCTATGTGCGGACTGTGACAGAGCTCCGCAGGCACGAGTGGGCGAGCACAGGTCACCGTTACAGTTGCCGCCGTGGCAATGACTCTCCCTGATGATCAGTCCCGCTTTCGCTGTGCCCATTGCGGCAACCTGACTCGCTTCACCGTGGTGCGCACCTCCCGTGTGGAGGAGTTCTGGCATCTGGACATGGCCGGTGCTCCGGTGATTGAGGAGCGCAAGATCCTCAGCGAAGAGGTCGAGCAGGTCGCCTGCCGCTGGTGTTCTGCCACTGACCGGGTGGAGATCGTGGCCCGCCCTGAGTTCGGCGGACCCGCCAACGAGGGACCTGGCGACGGCGGAGTCTGACTCCTGTCAGACCCCCGATCTACCGTCGGGGGCATGATCATTGATTGCGAGCAGTGCACGGCGGCTCCGGTGGCCTGTGGCGACTGCGTGGTATCTGTCCTGCTGGGCATGCCCGGGCTTGCCGAACCCCCGGCTCCGCTGATCGCTGACGAGCACCTGGCCGCAGTTTCAGCGCTCGCCGATTCAGGCCTGATCCCGCCTCTTCGACTAGTGAAACTGGCCACCGAACCCCCTTCCAAGGGCTTCAAAAAGCGGGCTGGCTAGCCCTCCGTGTTACCGTCATGACGTCCTATTCGTGGGGAAACCTGTGGGCGGGGATGCCGATGGAACGATCTGTTTGAGGGGCGCGTCCTAACCGGAAGCGCCAGTCGGCCAGCTCGATCCATGCACACTGACGGGAAGGAAAAGTCTTGGCTCGACATCGACGCCGCGGTCTCACCTCGGTCCTAGGTGCCGCGATCGCCTTGGCGAGCCTTGCCACAGTTTCCGCGCCTGTTGCCCAAGCTGACAACAACCGCATTGCGGCGGTGCGCAATCAAGTGCGGGATCTGCAGGCCAACGCCGAGACTGCCACCGAGCATTACAACGAAGCCCAGGGCAAACTCTCCGAAGTTGAATCCTCGCTCGGAGTTCTGCGATCCAAAGCTGCTCGGCAAAAGCGCGAGCTCGCGGCCGTGATGGGCTCAATCGACTCTCTCGCGAGGGCTACCTACATGAGTGGCGGCATGGACGCCTCCTTGCAGGTGTTGCTGGCCGATGATCCAAGCCAGTTCCTCTCGCAGGCCACAGCGGTCGAAAAGGTGGCGCAATCACAGTCAGCTTCCATCCGCCGCACCCAGACCGCCCGTCTGCGGCTGGCGCAGACCGAGGCCGAGATGGCAGCGAAGGAAAAGATCGCGCAGGGCGTGCGCAATGACATGAGCGCTGCCAAGTCCGAGGCCGCCAAGCAACTGGCCGCGGCTTCCAATGTGCTGGCCGGACTCCAATCGCAGGAGCGCAAGCGCCTGGCTGCTATCGAGGCCAGAGCGCACAAGGCTTCGCAGGCAGCTGCCCATCATGCCCAACAGCAGATTTCGAATCGTCCGATCCCCGGAGTCAACCCTCGAGCGGCTACGGCCGTGCGATACGCCCTTGCACAGGTGGGCGATCGGTATGTCGCGGCAGCCGCTGGTCCAAGTTCCTTCGACTGTTCCGGCCTCACGATGGCTGCGTGGCGTCAGGCCGGTGTCTCCTTGCCCCACCTGAGCTATTCGCAGTACAGCAAGGTGAAGAAGATCCCGCTCAGCCAAGCCAAGCCTGGTGATCTCGTGTTCTACTTCGGCGGAAGTGTGCACCACGTGGCCATGTACATCGGCAACGGCAAGATGGTCAGTGCCTCCAATCCCAGCGATGGAGTGGAAGTGATTTCCGTACTGGGACCGTGGTACCGCACCTACTTCACAGGTATCGGGCGAGTGCTCTAGCAAGAATGCTTGGTTAGCCGCGCAATTCTCGCTGACTGTGGAAGCCAACCATGTTCCCGTCCGGATCGTCGATCTCCACATGCTCGTCCGTTGAATCCGTCGGCCAATCCAGTCCAAGCAACTTGTAGAAGGCCACTAACCGGCGAAGAGCGCATCGATGTCGGCTGCGCAATAGCGCATCACGACCGAGCGCTTGAGTTTCAGCGATGGCGTCAGGTGGCCGTCGGCCTCTGTCCAGTCGTGGCCAAGGATCGTGAACTTCTTGATCGATTCTGCAGCGGAGACCGCGGCGTTGCCCTCATCGATCGCCTTCTGCACCGCATCACGTAGGTCAGGATCGTTCACATACTCAGCCACCGTGCCACCGACTGGTTTCTTCATCTGACTCAGCCAAGCGGGGAAGGCGTCGGCGTCGATGGTGATCAACGCCGCAATGAAGGGCTGTCCCTCGCCGACAACAAGGCAATTGGAGACCAGCCAATTGGCGCGGATGCGATCCTCCAGCACCGCAGGCGCAACGTTCTTGCCACCTGCGGTGACGATGATCTCCTTCTTGCGGCCGGTGATGCGCAAGTAGCCGTCATCGTCGAGCTCTCCGATATCGCCAGTGCGGAACCAGCCATCTGGAGTGAAGCTGTCCTCGGTGGCCTGCTGATTTCCCAAGTATTGGGTGAAGACCTGAACGCCCTTGGCCAGAATCTCGCCGTCTTCGTCAATCAGAATTGTGGTGCCGGGCATCGGCTGCCCCACAGTGCCAATCCGCACAGCGCCGGGATGGGTGGCGGTCAGGGCAGATGTGGTCTCAGTGAGCCCGTAGCCCTCGAAGACTTCGATGCCGATGCCACGGAAGAAGTGCCCAAGCCTTGCACCCAGAGGAGCGCCACCAGAAATTGCGTACTGCACGCGACCACCCATGGCGGTACGAATCTTCTTGTACACGAGGGCGTCGAAGATCGCGTGCTTCAGACGCAAGGTTGGGTTCGGGGAACCCTGCTCAAGGGCTTGGCTGTAGCCGATCGCGGTTGACACTGCGATGTCGAAGATTCGGCCTCGGCCGTCGGCAGCTGCAGTCTGCTGGGAAGTGTTGTAGACCTTCTCGAACACTCGCGGCACGGCAAGAATGAACGTCGGGCGGAAGGCCTGCAGTTCGGGAACAAGAACGCTCGGATCAGCGCAGAAGGCCATCAAGGTGCGAGCTCGCACCACAGCCAATTCGATGATGCGTCCGAACACATGAGCCAGCGGCAGGAAGAGCAAAGTCGAGGCATGCGGATCGGTCAGGATCAAACCGAAGGCTTCAATCGCGCCATCGACCTCCCGAACGAAATTGCCTTGGGTGATGACGCATCCCTTGGGGCGACCCGTAGTGCCGGAGGTGTAGATGATGGTGGCGGGATCATCAAGGCCTACGGCAGATTGCCGAGCATCGAGTTCAGCGTCGGAGATTGCGTTCGCAGATGCTTGGAGCAGCGCGACGCAGTCGTCGTCCAGTACCCAAGTTCGGGTCACTGTCTGCAGATTCGCTGAGACGGAGGCGTAGAGTTGCTTGTTCTTATCCGATTCGAGAATCACCGCGACGGCTTGGGAATCTTCGAGGATCCACTGCACCTGTTGGGCTGATGAAGTCTCATAGATCGGCACGCTGACTGCACCGGCATAGCCAATCGCGTAATCGAACAGCGTCCATTCATATCGAGTGCGTGACATCAGGCCAATGCGTTGTCCGGCTTGGATTCCTTGAGCGATGAGCCCCTTGGCCACTTCGCGTACTTCCTGATGGAACTGCGTGGCTGTGATCTCGACCAGTTGCTCCTGACGCCGAATGTGGAACACCACTCGGTCGGGATGATCATGGGCATTTTCGATGACGTGGCTGGCCAAATTGGGTGCGCTCGGGGACCCGGCAGGTGCCGGAGAGCTGAATTCGTGAAGCACGTGCTCTCCTTGGCGTCGACAAGCACGCCCGATGCGTGATTGCTGGCCGTCACGGTACGCGATACGAGCGGCCGGTGGGAGTTGATCTCGTGGCATCCTGATCCTGTGGTGCAGATCCACGTCGTATCCGACGTTCATGGCGCAGCGGACGCGCTTGTCGGCGCAGATGCAGGTGCCGATCTCTTCGTTTGCCTCGGTGATCTCATCTTGTATCTGGACTACGAGGACCCTTCGCAGGGCATCTACGCGGAATTGTTCGGCGAGCAGCATTCGCGCGACTACATCCAGGCGCGCACGGCAGGTCTATACGAACAGGCTCGTGAACTCAGCGCCAAGGCGTGGGCGGGGATTGGCGTGGTGGATCCTCGAGATCGACGTGCGGCGATGGAGACGCATATCCGTCGGCAATATGGACAGATATTCACGGCCATGCCCGAGCCGGCTTTTCTCACTTATGGCAATGTCGATCTTCCGGCAATGTGGGCAGAGTTCCTCAGGCCGGGCCATCAGGTCATCGACGGCCAAGTCGTGGAGTTTGCCGGACTTCGTCTTGGCTTTGTCGGCGGCGGATTGGTCAGCCCGATGCGCACGCCGTACGAACTTGATCCGGAGGTCTATGCCGCAACTCTGGGACAACTCGAGCCAGTCGACATTCTCTTCACGCACATCCCGCCGAAACTGCCAGAGTTGGACTACGACATCGTTGCGCGCAGGTTTGAGACGGGAAGTTCAGCGATCAACGAATACATCACCAGGGTGCAACCGAAGTTCCACCTTTTCGGCCACGTCCATCAGCCGCTGCATCAGCGAGCAAGAATCGGCAAGACTGAGTGCATCAACGTTGGCCATTTCAATGCGCGCAAGACCCCCTTTGTGCTCACCGTTGATCCGGGAGCCAATCATGGCTGAGGGAACCGAGGCAAGCATTCAGATTCTTGCCGAGCCAGCAGTCATCCTCGCGGTCATTGCTGACCTTCCTGCGTATCCCGAGTGGAGTCAGGGAATCGAAGCCGTTGAGGTGCTCGAAACTTTTGACGGCCGTCCGATCCATGCGCGCTTCACCTTGGATGCCGGCATCCTGCGCGACGTTTACGAGCTGGCCTACACGTGGCACGGACGTACGTCCGTCTCGTGGACCCTGGTGAAAGCCGAAGTGTTGAGTGCGATGGATGGTTCATATGAACTGACTGCCGCAGACGATGGCTCAACACAGGTGCGATATCAACTGACCGTGGATCTGCGGATGCCGATGCTTGGGATGCTGAAGCGCAAGGCGGAGCAGGTCGTTATTGATACTGCACTCAAGGGCTTGAAGACACGGGTGGAGACTCATGGATCTCATACTCGTTAGTGGTGTCGGTGGCTCGGGAGTCTCCACCGTTGCCGCAGGCTTGGCGTACGGCCTGCGCGAAAAGGGACTTACGACTGCAGAGTTCAACTCTGCAGTTGCGGCGCCACTAGGAACTTCGTCGGTGTGGGCGGATGCAACAGAAACCTTCGGAGTGTGGCTGAAGACCTTGGGCACCGCCGGGCTGGCGCCCCAAGAACTCAATGGATTGTCGGGCATGAACGAGTTGGTGACCGGCGCCCTGGTCGCCACCACCCTTAGCGATCCGAATGTCGATGCGGTGATTTGGGACTTGGGGAGCATTCGTGAAGCAGGGCGCACACTGCAGATTTTGGACTCAGTGCCGATGCTGCTCGACCGCCTGCTGACCGGTTCGGTTGCAGATCAACTCTCGGCGCCAGATCCGGCGGCATCTGTCTCGGCTTGGTATCGCTTGGTCACGCATCTTGCGCAGGCGCGCGAAGTAATCAGTCGTTCGCGCGCACTGTTAGTTGGCAAGAGCAGCGATACTTCGGCCCTGCTCGCTGGCGTCGGGGTGCTGCGCCTGTTCGGATCTACTCCAACAGCAGTTGTTCTCAATCGAGTTTCCGAGTCTGAGAAATCTCGCAAGTCGACGGATGTCTATCTTGGATTGTCAGTTGCGAGCATCCGTGAACGAGAAAAAGGTGCGCCAAAGTCCGCGTGGATAGCCTCGAGAATCGAAGGCACCATTGATTTGCTCGATCAGCTTGCGCCAATCGGGTCTCCGGCTTGGACTATCACCAAGCGGGGCAACGGATATCGACTCACTCTTCCTTTGCGAACTGGCGCGCAAGTGCAGGTTGGGCGACGCGGTGATTCGCTGTTACTCGTATGTGATGGCTATGCCCGCCATCTCGAACTGCCGCCAGTGCTCAAGCGTTGCTTGCTTGAGGGCGGTGGCATGCGTGCTGGAGATTTGATCCTTGGCTTCGTGCCCAATCCTCGGGTGTGGCGGGAGGAGTCATGAGCGCGAAGACTCCCTGGTGGTTCTCTGATGGTGAATCCGAGAGCAAGGGCTTTGATCTCGGCGGCAAGGGCTTCGACTTGGGCGGCCTTGCCTCCGGCGCACAGCAAGTGCTCGAGTGGGCTCGCGAATCGCTGATCACCACTCACCAAGGACACGTGAATCCGGCTGACCATCCGCAGTGCTTCATGTGCCGTGCCGTGCTATTGCTGCATCCAGCCGCAACTGATCCGGGGGAGAATGAGGATGAAGATTTCACGTGGATCGAATTGGATCCACCGAGGGATTAAACGACTGCACCGTCGGTGAAGTCGTCATCGCGATCATCACGGTGTCTGGCAATGAGCACCACAAATCCGCCGACCCCCGCAAGGACACCAAGCCCAGACAGGAAGCTGCCCCAATTGAAGATGTTTGCCAGCATCACGAACGTGGGTCCGCCAAGAGCCCCGGCCCAGGCAAAGCGGGTGACGGCGTCGCTGGCCAAATGAATCGGACCCGGGTCTGGCGGCACGAAATGCTCTGGGGTCTCCTCGAGATTGGTCTGATCAATTGGGTCTGGCTCTTCTTCAGGACCTGGCAAGGGCGCTGGAGAGGCGCTGGGTGCGGGGAAGACATGGCGTGAAAGATTGGGATCTGAGGACAGATCCGCCACGATTGCGTTCCACACATCATCCTCATGTGGTGCTCCGGGATTGCTGCTCACCGTTGCACGCCTCTTGCTGGAAGCATGCAGGTAGTGTGCCACCGGCGCGCCGATAGTCGGCTGGCAAGGAGAGAGTTCCGTGTTGTATTGGGTGCTGAAGTACGTGGTCATCGGACCATGGCTTCGTGTGCTCTTTCGTCCCTGGGTTGAAGGTTTGAAGAACATCCCCAAGGACACACCGGCCATTTTGGCCAGCAACCACCTCTCGTTTTCAGATTCGGTGTTCATCATTCTCGTGACTCCTCGCCACATCACCTTCCTAGCCAAGAGCGACTACTTCACCGGTCGTGGCATCAAGGGATGGGTCACCAAGAAGTTCTTCAGAGGCATTGGGCAAGTTCCCATTGACCGATCCGGTGGCCGGGCCAGCCATGCTGCATTGCTGACTGGTGCCGGGGTCTTAGAACGCGGAGATCTCCTGGGGATCTATCCCGAAGGCACACGATCGCCTGATGGAACGCTGTTTCGAGGACGCACTGGAGTTGCCCGGATGGCCTTGGAGTCAAAGGTCCCTGTCATCCCCGTGGCCATGATCAATAGCTATGAGATCCAGCCTTCGGGCACGATCTGGCCGCGGCTGAGTCGAGTGGGCGTTCGTATTGGTGAGCCGATAGATTTCTCGCAGTACGACGGGCAGGAAGAGGATCGCTTCATCCTGCGTTCAGTGACCGACGAGATCATGCATCAAGTGATGACCTTGTCGCATCAGGAATATGTCGACATCTACGCAACCAAGGCCAAGGAACTGATCGCGCGCGGACTGCCGGTGGATTCCAATGACAGCGCTCGTGAGGATTGACCGATCGGTTCGCGCTGGTTGATCGTGTATCTTTCGGGATGACAGCGGTTACACGCTTCACCACAGCGTGGTAGGTCGAACTGGCTGGTGGAAGGTGGAGCAATGCGCGTAGGTGTGCTCACTGGTGGCGGGGACTGCCCCGGATTGAATGCTGTGATCCGCGCAATTGTGCGCCGCGGCGTTGCTGACTATGGCTATGAGTTCGTCGGCTTTCGCGATGGTTGGCGGGGTCCGCTGGAGAACGTGACCATGCCCTTGGACATTCCGGCCGTGCGCGGAATTCTGCCGCGCGGCGGCACGATCTTGGGATCTTCGCGGACCAACCCGATCAAGGTCGAGGGCGGAATAGAAAGAATCGAACGCAACATCCAGGATCTGGGCATCGATGCTCTCATTGCCATTGGCGGAGAAGACACCTTGGGTGTGGCAACGGTGTTGACCGAGCATGGCTTTCACGTTGTCGGAGTGCCCAAGACGATCGACAACGATCTCAGCGGTACTGACTTCACCTTTGGCTTTGACACCGCGGTCATGATTGCCACTGAGGCGATCGATCGACTCCACACCACAGCTGAGTCGCACCATCGGATCTTGATCTGCGAGGTCATGGGCCGCCATGCCGGTTGGATCGCCTTGCATTCGGGCATGGGCGGGGGAGCCAACGGAATTCTGATTCCCGAGATCCCCTTCGACTTTGAAGAGGTTGTTGGCTGGGTCGAATCGCGTTTCCGCGCCAGCTACGCGCCCATCCTGTGTGTCTCCGAAGGCGCCTTGCCTAAAGGCGGAGATCTCGTCACCAAGGACACCACGCTTGATGCCTTCGGCCATGTGAAGCTCTCTGGCATTGGTGAGTGGTTGGCCAAGCAGATTGAACAGCGCACCGGGCATGAGGCTCGCACCACGGTCCTGGGTCACATTCAGCGCGGAGGCACTCCCACCGCCTTTGATCGAGTGCTGGCAACGCGATTTGGCCTCAACGCAATCGCTGCAGTCAAGGACGAAGCCTGGGGCACGATGGTCGCCTTGCGCGGCACTGACATCGTGCGAATTCCACTGCAAGAAGCCACTGGAGTACTCAAGACCGTTCCGATGGATCGCTACATCGAGGCCTCTGCCTTCTTCGGCTAATCCTCGCACGCCTCACCCCGAGTCGGCGATTTGCCTGACTGTCATACCCTTGCTCGCATGACGGCTTCACTCCAACGCGCACATCCGCCGGTTTTTCCATGGCCGGATCTGCCTGCGTATCAGCAGCCGCCATGGCCCGATGCGGCTGCGCTTGAAGTTGCGGTCAATGAGCTTCGACTCTTGCCGCCTCTGGTATTTGCAGGTGAGTGCGATCAACTGCTGAACCGACTTGCTGCTGCCGCTGAGGGGCAGGCATTTGTCCTCATGGGCGGCGACTGCGCCGAGACCTTCGAAGCTAACACTGCAGATTCCATTCGAGCGCGCCTGCAGACCGTGCTGCAGATGGCCGTCGTGCTCACCTACGCGGCTTCGATGCCAGTGGTCAAAATGGGCCGTTTGGCTGGGCAGTACTTCAAGCCGCGCAGCAATCCGACCGAGATCCGCGAAGGTGTTGAGCTGACCTCGTACTTCGGTGATGCCGTCAATGCCATCGAGTTCGATGCCGACCACCGACTTCCTGATCCGCAACGGCTGGTGCGGGCCTACAACGCCTCCAGCTCCGCACTGAACCTGGTTCGCGCCTTCACCCAGGGAGGCTACGCCGATCTTCGCCAGGTGCACTCTTGGAACCAGGACTTCGTGCGGGATTCTCAGGCCGGTGAGCGATACGAGGACATGGCCGCGGGGATTGATCGCGCCCTGGCATTCATGAAGGCCTGTGGCGCAAATCCTGATGAATTCCAAAGGGTTGAGTTCTACGCAGCCCATGAGGCGCTTTCGATTGACTACGAGCGTGCGTTGACGCGCATCGACTCGCGCACAGGTCTTCCGTACGACGTCTCGGGCCACTTCTTGTGGATTGGCGAGCGCACTCGTCAACTTGACGGGGCGCACTTGCAATTCGCCGAAAGCATCCGCAACCCTGTTGGTGTCAAGGTCGGTCCCAAAGCGACACCAGAGGAGGTCTTGGCCATAGTCCAGCGCCTCAATCCTGATCGCCAACCGGGCCGATTGACCCTGATCACGCGCATGGGTGCCGCCAAGGTGCGCGAGGCACTGCCGCCGATCGTGAAGGCCGTCGAGGACTCTGGTATTCCGGTGGTGTGGATCTGTGATCCGATGCATGGCAACACGCGTGAAGCTGCCTCTGGACACAAGACCCGTTCCTTCAATGACATCATCGAAGAGGTCAAGGGCTTCTTCGAGGTGCACCGTGCTCTTGGTTCACATCCCGGTGGCATTCACATTGAGCTCACGGGTGATGACGTTACGGAGTGCGTCGGCGGCACGGGTGGAGTGCTTGAGGCAGATCTCGGTGATCGCTATGAGACAGCCTGCGATCCTCGACTCAATCGCGAGCAGAGCCTAGAACTGGCATTTCTTGTGGCCGACATGTTGCTGAAGCGCTAACTCTGCACTGCAAGCCCTAGATCACGCGGATTGTGACCGTGCTGCCCTTGGGTATCTGTGTTCCCGGTGCTGGTGTCTGTGAGTAAACGCGATTGAGTGGCGTGGCCTGGCCTGAGACCACATCGACCTTCAGGCCGAGCTTGGTCAAGGCCGCGATGGCGTCCTTGCGGCGCATGTCGATCAGCTTCGGAACAACGACTGGAGGTGGCCCGTCGGAGACGGTCAGTTCCGCTGTCGTGCCGGAATTCACAGTTGCTCCGACTGCCGGCTTCACTGACATCACACGGCCCTTGGCGACAGTTTCTGAATAGGTACGCGTCACGGAGGCGACCAAGCCGACAGACTTCAGCGCCGCTGTTGCACCCACCAGTTTCTTGCCGATGATGGACGGAACCTGAACCGGCTCGGCACCTTTTGAGACGAGCAACTCAACAGTGGTCTCTCGCTTGACCGCTGTGCCAGCGGCCGGGCGGGTGCCTGCCACTGTGCCAGCAGGTGCCGTGTTGTCAAAGACCGGAACCTGAGTGCCGACTTCGATGGGCAGAGCGCTGAGCGCAGCAGTGGCGACCTCAACGCTCATGCCATGTGTTGCCGGGATCGTGTAGCGCTCGGGGCCCTTCGAGACCGTTGCGGCAACTGCGCCGCCTTCGCGGATGTCGGAGCCAGCTTCGGGATCACTCGAAAGGATGATGTTCGCAGGAACGCTCTCACTGAATGCTTCATTGGCTGCATCAAGTGTCAGGCCGCTCTTGGTCAGACTGGCGCGCGCCTGGTCAAGGCTTTGGCCCACGATGTTCGGCGTCGGGATCTTGTGCCCGATTGCCGAGCTGAGCAGCACCCCTCCGAGTACGGCTATCGCCGTGGCGATCGCCAGCCCGATGAGCACCCAAGTGCGGCGGCTCAGATTGCGGCGACTGCCTTCTGACGCAGTGCTCGCGATGCCCGGGGGAATAGTCGGTGGAGCCCCGGCATTCAGGCGCGCATTCGTGCTGGCATCCACGACCAAGGTGGTGCGGGTGTCGGTGAATGGACGGGGATTGGGCAGCACGCTGCGAACGCGGCGCACATCGGACAGAAAATCCTGAGTGTTCTGGTATCGCTGCGAAGGTACGCGTCGGGTAGCGGTGATGACCAAAGCATCGACATCTGCGGGCAGCTCGGGTCTGATCGAGGACGGGCTCGGCACATCCTGATTGACATGTTGGTACGCGACCGACAAGGGACTTGTACCCGCATGCGGAACTTGGCCAGTAACCATCTCGAAGAGCAGAATTCCGGCGGCGTAGATATCTGATCGCTCATCGGCTTCACCACTTTCGACCTGCTCGGGGGAGAGATAGGCAACAGTGCCGATCAACACCCCTTGGGTCGCGCTGGTGTTGGAAGTCGATACTGCGCGCGCCAGCCCGAAATCGGCAACCTTGACTCGACCGTCATCTGAAACCAATACGTTTTCCGGCTTGATATCGCGATGGACAAAGCCTGCCGCGTGTGCGGCAGCGAGTCCTTCAAGAATCGGGTCGAGTAGCACGAGCGCCTGCTCAGCGGTGAGCGGGCCGAACTCGCGCAGGATGTCGCGAAGAGTGCGACCAGGCACGTACTCCATCGCGAGATAGACGAGCCCATCTGCTGCGCCTTGATCAAAAACGCCCACCACATGTGGGTGAGCAAGGCGGGCCGCGGCCCTGGCTTCACGCTGGAAGCGCGCTACGAAATCTGGATCCTCGGCGAGATGGCGATGCATCACTTTCAGCGCGACGACTCGATCCAGGCGCACATCGAGGGCCTCGTAGACGGTGGCCATGCCCCCTCGGGCCAGCCGAGCCTGCACCAAATAGCGCCCGTCGACCATTTGGCCGACGAGTGCATCGGGTTGCAGATCCATTTGCGCCAGTCTAGGTCGGCAGCGCAGTGTCGCTGGGCTGCCACACGCTGCCAAGGCTGGCCTTCAACAGCGCTTGAGCCCTCTCAATGCGACCGATGTCTCCTGTGATCTCAAGAACAGGAATCTCTGCTGCATGGTGGTGCACCCAGCGTTGCAAGAGCACATCTGCGCGATCACGGAATTCTGGTCCGTCGTGCTGTCCTGGCTCTGGAACCCAAGGAATATCTGGCCGGCACCACAGCACTGCGTCGTAGTCGCGTGCATATTCCAATGCTGTTTCGTACAGGCTCAGATCGTCGAAGTACAACTCTGAGTAGATGGCGATCATCAAGCATGCGGGATCGCACACAATGACGCTATTGAGGTGCGAATTGGCACTTTGCTGTTCGCGCTGACGTTGCTGTTGAAGAAGTGTGCTCTGTTCTTCACGCACCGGTGCTCGTTCATGCTGAACGACAAACTCTCGTAGGCTTTCGGAAACCAGCACTCCATGTACCGAAGCCGCCAGCGCCGTGGCCAGAGTGGTCTTCCCCGTGGATTCGCCGCCGATACAGGCGATACGAAGCTGACCTGGCACTGTGCGAGAGTAATGCGCATGTCACATCTCGGGTATGTAGGTGTGCTTGCCTTCATCTTGCTTGGCAGTGTCTGGTTGGAAATTGTCCTGCGTACAAGGGTGCTGCGGAGATGGCTGCGCTTGGCGATCGCATTGCTGCCAACCTTGGTTCTGTTTGTGTTGTGGGATTCCTATGCAATTGCACAAGGCCATTGGGACTTCAATGTCGACCGGATCATCGGCTGGCAGGTGATTGCTGGAGTTCCCATTGATGAAGTGCTCTTCTTCGTCATCGTCCCCCTTGCATCAATCCTCACCCTTGAGGCTGTGCGTGCAGTGCGTGGTTGGTCAGCTGGGGATGAGCGGTCGTGACCTACACCCAACTGGGGCTGCTGGCTATCGCGCTGACTCTTGTTTCTGATTTCTGGATTCTTCGTACGCGGCTGATAACGCGCGAAATCTTCTGGGTCTCATACTCGATCATCCTGGTGTTTCAACTCTTGACCAACGGTGCACTCACTGGATTTCGTATCGTGCGGTACTCAGGTGAGGCAATCGTCGGTTCAACTATTGCCAGCGACGTAGCGCCGCCATTCATCGGCGAGGGGCGACTGGTCTTTGCACCAATCGAGGATCTGATGTTCGGCTTCGCCCTTGTACTGCTCACTTTGTCGATGTGGATCTGGCTGGGGCGTAAGGGAATCCAGCGCCTTCCGACGGCTGGGCCACCGATGTGGCGCAAGAGCGACTAGAGCGCCGCAGTGGCTCCGGAGCCGAACTTGCGGCGAGCGCGTCTGGCAGCAATCCAGGCAGGTGCTGCAACCCGCATCCGGCGAACCCTGGACACCCGCGCTCGCGTGTCGAACACCTCGTAGTCGATGCGCTCGATCTCATCCACGATCCCGCAATAGAGCTCGCGTGCTGCAGCGATGCAGGGCTGTGCTGCAGGGTGAAGCATGGCGATGCCGATTTTGGATCGTTCCTCCAACTCGCGAACGCGCGCAATCTGAAAAGCCAAGGCCTGCTTGACTGGGGCGGTCGCTTTGCGCTGCTCAAGGTCCTTGCGCGAAACACCGAATTTGGCGAGCTCGTCGAGAGGCAAATAGACGCGTCCGCGGTCAAGGTCCTCATTCACATCTCGGATGAAATTTGCCAATTGAAAAGCCATCCCAAGATCCATTGCATATTCGTAGGCTTTGTCGCTGCTGGGCTCGAGGATGGGAACCACCTGCAGACCGATGACTGCTGCTGAGCCGTACACGTAGGTGCGCAGATCCGCATAGTTTGCGTACTCGGTGATCGTGAGGTCCATGGACATCGAGGTGAAGAAGGCCTCGAAGTGCGCACGCGGAATCTGCCACCTTTGTGCGGTGTCTATGACCGCGCTGATGATTGGCTCGGTTGACGAACCGCGATCAAGTTCGTTGAAGAATTGCGCGGCCCACTGTTCGAGCCACCGTTGCCGTTGAACGTCGGATCGTTGTTCGCTCAGATCGTCCACGATCTCATCGGCGTAGCGAGCAAGTCCATACAGCGCGTGAACGAAGGGTCTCTTGGCAGGCGGCAGCAGCAGAGTTGCGAGGTAATACGTCTTTCCGTGCTTGGCATTGAGCTCGCGGCACTGCTCATATGAATCACGCAGCGCAGGATCGATGATTCCCGCCGCGTCCAGTTCGCGGGAGCTCATGAGTGCGCGGGAGTGTTGACTCCGAGCACCAGGGCTCGTTCGCGAGGGCTGGCAAGGCTGATGATGGCAACAGTTGCGAGTGCGAGCAGGAAGGTGATGACATCTGTGACATCCCAGACGTTGTCTGCTGCTGTGCTGCTTTCGATCATGCCGTGAATGATCAACACGATGGTCACAATGATCATGATGCGGCGTTCGCGCAGATTGAGTCCGGAGGCTGCGAACAATGGCAGTGCCCACAGCACATACCAAGGGTGCACGACCGCGCCAAGCAAGACGACTGCTCCGAAGGCCAATGCGAGACCACGCAACGGAGTTCGTCGATCAGAAGTCACTAACAGCCAGATGACGGCGCCAAGGGATAGCACGGTGCCCAGAGTTCGGATGACCGCAATCACTCCATAGGCATCGCCGGTAATGCCTAAGACGGTGGTGATCCCACCGATGACTTGACCAATCGCGGTGGTGGGCGAGAGCCAGGTCAACACCCCACCAGGCGTGCCGAAAGCTGCGGACAAGACGCCATACCCTGCGCCAACAAACAGATACATGGCGACTATCACTGCCAGTGCTGCCAGTCCGGTCAGGATCCATGATTTGAATTTCCGTGCCCAATTCGCGCCCACGCCGGCGTACTGCAAACCAATGAATGGCAAGGCAATAAGCCCGATGGGTTTCACTGTTGCAGCCAGTCCAACGAGTGCGGCCGCCCACAGACACTGATTCCGTGTGCCTAGCCACACGGCCAAGACAGTCAATCCGACCATCAATGCGTCGTTATGCGCACCGGAGACGAAGTGCATGATGACCAGCGGGTTGAGCACTCCAACCCAGAGCGCCATCGCTCCGTCGACTCCATAGGCCTTGGCCAGTTTCGGCAGGAACACTGCGAGTAGGGCGAGTCCAATCAAGCTTGAGAAGCGCAGCAAGATTCCGGCGAGGTACGCGTTGGGGTGAGCGATGCTGGCGACCGTGCGTTCAATAAATAAGAACGCGGGGCCATATGGGGTGGGAGATTCGGTCCACATTGGATCTGCCCCAATGTCGAACCAGCCAGGCAGGCTGCCCACACCGACCGTTGTCGGATCTGAACCCGCTTCAAATAGACGCCCCTGTGCGTAATAGGAATAGACATCGCGACTGAACAAGGGCGGAGCAAGGAAAAGAGGCGCCGCCCACATCAATAGGACCCAGCGCAGTTGGCGCACCGGCCAGGCGCCGAAATGAAGGAGATCGGCGCCGATCAAGAGCCAGGATTGGAGAAGTACCGCCAGACCAACGAGCACCAGACTGCGGGCGATCATCGACCCCGAGGTCGAACTACGCATGGAGTCCACAATTGGCGAAGTCAGGAGTTCAGTCGTGCCTGGCAGCCAGCCCACGCCGAGAGCGCCAACGGCGACGCAAGTGGTGCCCAGCAGGCCGGGTAATCCGTGGCGGAGCACCAGATGGGAGGTTGGCAGGGAGATCGGCGAAGCGAGTTCGGTCATGGCTGCCCGCACTTTGCTGAATTACCCATAATGCGTTCTGCTGCGAGTTTCCCCGAGACCAAGACCATAGGCACGCCGACGCCTGGTCGCGTTCCTGAACCGGTGAAGACAATGTTCTGCCCCCACAGATTGCTCGGACGAAATGGGCCGGTCTGCAGGAAGGTGTGCGCCGATGCGAAGGGGGCGCCGCGCTCCATACCTCGATGCTGCCAGTCCAGTGGCGTTGTGATGTCCTCGACCTCGATATTTGCGGTGAAATCCCGGTAGCCCCTGGCCTCTAGCAGGCGGCAAAGTTCATCGCGATACTGCGGAGCCTGGACCTGCCAATCAATGTTCGCATCCAGATTGGGCGTTGGCACAAGGACGTAGTAGATCTCTTTGCCTTCGGGAGCAAGCGAGGAATCTGAATACGTCGGATTTGTAACCAAAAGGCTCGGGTCGCTCATCAACCGGCGTTCTTTGATGATGTCGTCGAACATTCCACGCCAGGCACGCCCAAAGTGGATGTTGTGGTGCGCGATTGATTCGTAGTGCGCGCTAGAGCCAGCAAGTAGTAGGAAGCATGAGGGCGAGTACTTCAGGCGGCGGATGGACCATGGCTCAACACCAAGGAGATTGCGAAACGCCACAGGGACATCAGGATTGAGCACCAACACATCAGCCGGGATGCGCTCGCCGTCGGTGGTGATGACTCCAGTCGCGCGATCACCTATGCGATCGACCTTTGCTACTTCAACGCCGTATCTGAACTTTACGCCGTGCGCCTCTGCGGCAGAGGCCATGGCCTCGGGGACTGCGTGCATGCCGCCCTTGGGCACAAATACGCCGGCGACTGAATCCATGTAGGCGATGACCGCATAGATCGCGAGTGCGTCGTAGGGCGAAAGCCCCGCGTACATCGATTGGAAGGAGAACACGCGCTGGGTTCTGGGGTCTTTCAGGTATTGCGCAACCTTTGGAGCGAGTCGGCGGAAACCGCCGATCGCGGCCAGGCGAGCGAGATTAGGGGTCAACAGATCAAGCGGGGAGTCGATATTGCGATCGATGAAGTCATGCATCTCGCAGCGATACAGCTCGGAGACAAAGTCGACGTATTTCCGGTAGCCGGCTGCTTCATCAGGCCCGATGACACTTGAGATCTCCTGGGCCATCCGCTCGGTGTCGGCGTAGACATCCAGCGCTGAACCATCGGGGTAGAAGGCTCGATAGAGGGTGTCCAGAGGCTCAAGGGTGAGCCACTGCGACATGTCCTCACCGATGGCGTTGAAGCAATCGGCAATCAGATGGGGCATGGTCAATACCGTTGGACCAGTATCAAACTCGTACGCGCCGTCCGCGGTTTGCTCCGTCAATCGCCCAGCTCGGCCTCCGGGAAGGAGCTCGCGTTCAAGGACCGTCACTGATCGCCCGCCACCCACGAGATGCATCGCGGCACTGAGGCCGCCCAATCCGGCACCCACAATCACGATTTCGTCCGTTGGTCCCTGGACCTGACGCATTGGTGCGAGCGGATTGATCTTCAACTCAATTGGCCCGCCGGGTAGCTGCATCCACCAGAGTGATCAGCGCCCTTCGGCCTTCATCCGAGATAGCCGACTGCGCTATGGCTGCCAGTGCGGCATTGGTACCGGCTGAAATCAACGCTTCTGTCGCATCCAGGGCGCCGGTTACCTCGAGAATCTGTCGAAGCTGCTCGATTTCAGCAATACCAAGAAGGTGGTTCCCCAAATGCTCGTGCAGGATGGCCGACTGCTGAGCATTGGCGCGCTCAAATGCCAAGGCAATCATCATCGTGCGCTTGCCCTCGCGAAGATCATCACCAGCAGGCTTGCCAGTTTCGACCGGGTCTCCAAAGACTCCGAGCACGTCATCTCGGAGTTGGAAGGCCTCACCCAAGGCGAGTCCGAATTCTGTGTATGACGCGAAGGTTTCTGGTGTGGCATCGGCCAAAGCGGCACCCAGATGCAATGGCCGCTCGATGGTGTACTTCGCCGACTTGAAGCGAACAACGGTTCGAGCGCGTTGCAAGGACGCCTCGGCGCGGCCCTGCTCAATCAGATCCAAGTACTGGCCGGCCATCAGTTCAGTGCGCATGACATCAAAGATCGGCTTGGCTCGCAGAATTGTCGCTGCGGGCAATCCGGAGTCGAAGAGCAACTGATCGGCCCACGCGAGGCAGAGATCGCCGAGCAGAATCGCTGCTCCGGTGCCAAACATTTCTGAGCTACCCGTGCGCTGTTCGTTCTTGTGCTCACTTTGAAAACTGCGATGGGCTGCTGGCAGCCCGCGACGAGTATCGGAGCCGTCCATCACGTCGTCGTGAATCAACGCGCATGCCTGGAGAAATTCAAGAGAACTTGCGGCGCGAAGCATTTGCTCATCGAGAGAGGCGAGATCTTCAGGTTTTGCTACTGCCCGCCAGCCCCAGTAGCAAAAGGCAGGTCGTAGCCGCTTTCCTCCACGCATGAGGGCGGTGAGTGCATTCATCATCGAATCCAGATCGGGACTGATCTCGATGAGAATTGACCGCTCCTGCGCCAGCAGCTGATCAACGTTCAATTGAATGCTTTCGCGAAATCGCGAAGGATCCCAAGATTGATCCCTGATCGGCTGCATGATGACTGAGCCTAAAGGTTTGCATCCAGGACGCCCCTTAGGCTTAGCGCCATGAGCCACGCAGCCAATAGCGCCAATTTGGCTGAAGTCCTCACTACGGGTGGACGATCCTTCTCTTTCGAGCTCTTTCCCCCGAAAACCGATGAGGGCGAGAGAGCCCTGTGGCAGGCGGTGCGGGAGTTGGAGCGCCTGCGCCCCACGTTCGTGTCGGTCACGTATGGCGCTGGCGGCTCAACTCGCGATCGCACTGTGCGCATTACCGAGGAAATCGCCGAGCAGACCACCTTGATGCCGGTAGGCCACCTCACGTGTGTGTCCTCCAGCCGCGACGAGATCCGCGAGGTGATTGCTGAGTACGCAGCAGCTGGGGTGCGCACGATTTTGGCTCTTCGAGGTGATCCGCCAGGCGGCCCTACAGCTCCTTGGGTTCCGCATCCCGATGGCATTGAACATGCTGACGAGTTGGTCTCCCTTATCAAGAGTCTGGGCGACTTCACCGTGGGAGTTGCTGCCTTTCCAGATGGTCACCCTTCATCGGTAGATCTCGAAGTCGATGCGCGCGTGCTTGCCGCCAAGCAGGATGCGGGTGCTGAATTCGCGATCACGCAATTCTTCTTCCGTGCGCGCGACTACTTCGATCTGGTTGAGCGTGCGCGCACGCATGGCTGCACGATCCCCATCATTCCTGGCCTGATGCCGGTGACCAACGTCGCGCAGATCTCCAGATTCGCTGAATTGTCGGGGGCCGCCTTTCCAACCGAACTGCTTGGCCGCTTCGAAGTGGTCAAGGATGACGAGGATGCCGTTCGCGAACTCGGCGTGGAGATCGCCACTTCGCTGTGTGATGAACTCCTCAGCCAAGGGGCTCCCGGACTTCACTTCTACACGCTGAACAGATCCACCTCAACAGCTCGCGTTTACGAATCTCTGGGCCTGGGTGCCCGGTAGTCGCTGATGACGCTGGAGACCCTCGCCCCAGCGTTACTCGTTGGGGCTTCAATCGTTCTCGTTTCGATCCTTGGCGTGCGATTTGCCGGCCGGCTCGGCGTGCCTGGTCTGCTCCTCTACTTGGGCTTGGGTTTGTTCCTTGGCACTTTTTTCCAGGAACTGAGTTTCAACGACGCTGAGTTGGGCGTGATCTTGGGCTATGTCGCCCTGATCTTAATCCTTGCGCAAGGCGGCCTTACCACGCGGGTGAGTGAGTTGCGCCCTGTGCTCTGGCCTGCTCTTGCTCTGGCTTCGGTGGGAGTCTTGGTCAGCATCGTTGTCGTCGCGATTCCGCTGATCTTCCTCATGAAGATGGACACTCAAAACGCCTTGCTGCTTGCTACCGTCCTTGCGGCCACGGATGCGGCCGCCGTCTTCTCTGTGCTGAGAAAACTCAAGCTCTCGCCGCGCTTGCGCACTCTGCTTGAAGGTGAGGCCGGTTTCAATGACGCCCCTGTAGTGGTCTTGGTCAGCGTCATCGCCAGTGGCTCCTTCGGTACCGACCCATGGTGGTCGATCGCGCTGCTGATCTTGGTGGAGCTCGTAGGAGGCGCTGCGATTGGAATCCTTGGCGGCTTTGCCGCACGTTGGCTCTTGCCACGACTTGCTCTGCCATCTGTTGGCCTGTACCCGATCGCGGCGATGGCTCTGCTCATTGGCACCTATGCGGCTGCAGCCGTCCTGCACACCTCAGGCTTCATGGCTGTCTATGTGGCAGCGGTGTTGATGGGGTCAGCTACGCGGTTGCCGCACCGCCGCTCGATCATTGGCTTTGCCGACGGCCTTGGCTGGATCTCGGAGATCGGACTGTTCGTCATGCTTGGATTGCTCGCTGATATTCATCGACTTCCGGCAGCGATCGGTATCGCAGCCGTCGCAGGGGTGGTGTCAGTTCTTCTTGCTCGGCCACTTGCCGCGTTCGTTTCGCTGACGCCATTTGGGTGGGGCATCAAGGAACGAATATTCGTTGGCGTAGCTGGACTTCGTGGAGCAGTGCCGATCGTGTTCGCGGCGATTCCGTTGGGGCTGGCCGTCAATGGATCCGAGACTGTCTTCGATGCGACCTTGATCGTGGTGCTCGCTCTGTTGATCTTGCAGACTCCATTCTTACCGTCGATTGCTCGAAGACTTGGGTTGAGCCTGCCTGACGAAACTGCCGAGCTTGAAGTCGAAAATGCACCTCTGGATGCAATGAATGCGGTAGTTCTCGCGATGGATATTCAAGCTGAGTCTGGACTCGTGGGAATCTTCCTCAGCGAACTGGGCTTGCCTCGGGGCGCTGTGGTGTCACTCATCGTTCGCGATAACGAGCCCATTCCGATTGACGCGAACTCGCGACTGCGAGCGCGTGATCACATCTTGGTGGTGTGTCCAGGCTCTGTTCGGATCACCACTGAAGAGCGACTGCGGATCTTGTCCAAGGACGGGCGTCTTGCAACGTGGGTGCACGACCCGATCGAAGTGCAGCGCCCAGTGACCAAGCCCTCGTGGCCGAGAATCCTGCTCAATCGAATTGAAGCTAGCGTCTTACGCGACCAATAGTCTCAGCCACCATCTCTGCACCCATACCTACGAGCGGAAGTCCGCCGCCTGGATGCGCTGAACCTCCGACGAGATAAAGACCAGGTATCGGGGAAGAGTTGGCTGGCCTTCTGAAAGTCGACATTGCTCCGCGGCTGGCCATGCCGTAGATGGATCCGCCCGGCGCTGCCGTGTCGTGCTCAAGATCGGCCGGGGTTTGGATCTGCTGCCAGAGAACTCGATTGCGCACATCGGTTCCGCGCGCAGCGAGCTCAGCCAAGACCTGATTGCCGTAGTCGGCAGCAAGGCCAGGAATCGACCAATCCATCGCCCCTGCTTCGGCGCTTGTGCTGTGCCGTGGTGCGTTCACAAGGATGAACCAGGATTCGTGATTTGCATCAGGACGCATGAGCGGATCATCAGGAACGCACGCATAGATCGTTGGTGCACTGACGAGATGTGGATGCGATGAGAAGAGTTGATCAAATTCAGCAGTGGGATCCGGTCCGAACCACACATTGTGATGTGCGAGACCAGCGCTGCGACCGCGCAGCGCGAGCAGCATCACGAATCCGGAAAATGAAGGTCTCTGCTTGGCCAAGAGGCGACGCACGCGCGAAGTGAGTGGGCTCTTGGGCAGGAGCGATGCATACAGATGCGCGGCATCAGTATCAGAGATGACGATGTCTGCGTTCAACTCCTCGCCATCGTCAAGCAATACGCCTCCGATTGATTCATTGCGCAACTCAATGGACGCCACGCGAGCGCTGGTGCGAATCTCAACTCCCCGCTCACGGGCACGCTCGCCCAGCACCGTGGCCAAGTTTCCAACGCCTCCGCCAATGTGCCAGAGCCCGAAGGTCTGTTCAATGAAGGGGATTGTGGCGAGCGCTGCCGGAGCCTGCCGAGGGTCGCTACCGCTGTAGGTGGCATAGCGATCGAGCAGGGTGACCAGGCGCGAGTCGCTGAAGTTGCGCTTGCCGAGTGTGTGCAGGGAGCTGAGTGGAGCAATCGTTCGAACATCGCTGAAGCTGCGCGTCAGTCGTGCCGCGCTTCGCCACCCGTCGAGTGGCGATTGCAGCACCGGTGCACGGGTGAGCTGCCACATCTCGCCAGCTCGGCGCATCAGTGAAAGCCATTCGGATCCCGCTGCTTCGCCAAGAGCATCGCCTATTGCACTTGCTGCTCGACCAACGCCAACGCCGGGCATCATCAACTGGGTTCCATCAGCGAATCGATAGAAGAATCCCGGTTCAACTTCTTGCAGATCAACAGAGTCCTCAAGTGCGGCGCCGGTCTTGAGAAATAGGTCGCGATACACCGCAGGAAGAGTGAAGAGCGAAGGTCCGGTGTCGAATGCAAAACCTTCGTGGTGAAGGGTGTGCAGTTTTCCACCAATGCGCGCGCCTTGCTCCAAGATGAGAACTTCGTGGCCCTTGACAGCGGCTCGTGCAGCCACCGCGAGCCCACCGACTCCAGCGCCGATGACGATGATCCGACTCATCAGACTGTGCGTCCCTTCCAGCTGTTCACACCGAGCTGATGACGTCTCCAGGAGAGTGCATTGATGGCGATGAAGGCTCCGACAGAGGCCGGTTGCATTGCACTGTCTGGCCAGATGCGAGTGCTCATGCGTCGAGCCACGAGGGCTCGACTGACCACCCCGGCCGCATAGCCAAGGGCCCCGACTGCCCGCACGCGTTTGGAGCGCGCGCCTATGGCTGCAAGCGGAGGGGCGATGAAGGCAACAAACAACAAGGAGGTGACACCAATCGAACCGATTGGACCGCCAAAAGCTGCCCATAAAGATTTGGCATAGCCATTGGCGGTCTGTTCTGCGCTGACGTACATCTCGCAACTCGCAATGGCCGAACCGTCCATGGTGCAAGTCGTCCAGCCGGCTTTCTTGAAAGCCCGCATCAGCGCGACATCCTCAATGACTTCAGCGCAGACCGAGTTATGGCCATTGACTGAGCGATAGGCGTCGGCATCGATCACCAGGAATTGTCCGTTGGCTGCGGCGAGTGATGTTCGTCCGGACTGCTCGGACCACCCAAGTGGAAGCAACGCGCACCAAGACCAACTCAGGAGGGGCTGCGTCAAATGTCCAAGCCAGTTGCTCGTGAGTTGCCTGGGGTAGGGCGACACCATCGCAAAATTCTGCGCACGCATCGCTCGCACGCTTGCGCGAACGGCATCAGCGGATAGTTCGACGTCGGCGTCGATGTAAACGAACACGGACCCCTGCGCTATTTCGGCCAGCTGAGCGCAGGCCCACGGCTTTCCGAGCCACCCCGCGGGCGGCTCCTTCGGATTGGGTACAAGCCGAAGCCGAGGGTCGTGAACTGCGTTGACGATTTTGGCGGTGTCATCAGTAGAGAAGTCATCGAGAACAAGGACTTCCATATTTGGAACGCCAGCCTGTGCGAGTGCGCTTGCCACTGATTTGCCGATCGCCACTGCTTCATCTCTCGCCGGAATGAGCACGCTGACGAATTCGTCGAGTGGCGGAACCTGTGGATTGGGCTTACGGAGTTTGGACAGGTTGAAAGCAGTGTGCGCAGCTATTGCACAAGCCAATAGCGTTCCGACGGTGGTGACTCGCCGCATCACCATTGCGGCTGGCTCCAACTGCGCCACCACCAAGGAATGATGATTGCTCCCATCACTATGCCGCCCCAGAGAGCCACGCCAACGCGGTCAAAGAACACGAGTGCGGCAATCACATTGGAGACGTAGATCCAACTCAGCATCGCCGCCGGAACTCCGTCCTTGGCGACGCGACGTGGAAGCCGATCGAGCAACCAGATCAGCAGGAATGCCGTCAGCAGCCAACCAAGAAAGTTCTGAAGCGGAATGCCGTCAATGCCTGGCAGGTACCAGCCGATGCTGCTCCAGGACCAGTAGCCCTCGCTGACCATTTGTGGATCCAGGAACAGATCCCATGCGGCGAATAGCACTCCACCAATCAAGGCGGTGGTGAGCGGATCAGCGGCTAAGCGCTGGGCGGCAAGCAAGCACGGGTATGCCATGGCCGCCCACGCCAAGGCAATGAGCAGCGGAACTCCGAAGAGGGCGGGACCAAGTGCGGTGCCATATGAGTACGAACCAAATGGGAACTGACTGCGAACTCCAAGGAGTTCAACGAGGTAGCTCAGTCCGACGGCAATGCCAAGAAACTGTGCAGTCCACACCATTCGCCGTGACTGAAGTGCGTGACTCACGCTGGCTCCGAAAAATGCAAGAACGGAAACGATCGTGACTGCAGTTCGCAGGCCGTCGCTGGTGAGTACCCACAGAATTTGCGCGACGATTCCCAGCGCAAGAAATACCCAAGGAACGTATGGAACCCAAGGCGGCAGATTGCCTCCGCGATCCGCGTGGCGTCCGGTGTAGATGCGCACGCTCATGGCGCGAAGTCTACGGCTGGCGCACGTGGCCTGGTGCTCGACTAAATCCCGTCTGCTCCACGTGTGGTGTCAGCCCAGGCCTGCCATTCAGCCAATCTCCGTTCGTAGGCGCTCGTTGCAAGTGCCAGTGCTGGGCTTGAAAGCAGCAGCCGCAATGGCGGCTCGTCGGCATCGACAACCGCGAAGATTGCGGCGTTGGTTGCCTCAGCCGGTGGAGTCACTCGACGGGCAGCAGTGCGCGCCTCGCGGAAGGAGTCATAAGGCGGCAGAGCAACTGAGTGTGCAGCAGAGTCGCCGCTCCAGTCAGTGGCAAACCCGGCTGGCTCGATGATCGTGACCTTGATCCCGAAGCCAGCGACTTCCTGCGACAGCGACTCGCTCATCGCTTCCAGAGCCCACTTGGAAGCGTTGTACATTCCGATCCCTGCGAAGGCGGCAACACCACCGACACTTGAAATCTGCACGATGTGCCCGGCACCTTGCTCGCGCATGATCGGGATCGCCGCCTGAGTGATCCAGAGGGCGCCAAAGAAGTTGGTTTCCAACTGAGCGCGGACCTCGTCTTCTGAGATCTCCTCGACGTGGCCGAAGTGTCCGTAGCCTGCGTTGTTCACTACGACGTCGAGGCGTTCGAAGTATTCATGAGCCTGCTGCACTGCGGCGAAGTCTGCCTCGCGATCAGTGACATCAAGGTGAAGTGGGAGAAAGGCATCGCCATATTTCGCGGCAATGTCAGCAAGGCTGGACACATCGCGAGCAGTGCCGGCGACTCGATCACCGCGCTTCAAGGCTGCGATGGCCCAAGACCGGCCAAAGCCACGCGATACGCCGGTGATGAACCACACCTTGCTCATGAGTTGTCCTTCTGTAGATTTATCGGACCGTACTGACCAAGGACCGTACCGACCATGGAGTCCACCATGACAACCGTTTCACTCACCGCAGACAACTTTGAGCAGAAGGCCATCACTGCGGGAATCACCATCGTCGACTTCTGGGCGGAGTGGTGCGGACCATGCCGCAATTTCGCACCGATATTCGAGGCTGCGTCGGAAGTGCACTCCGACATCACCTTTGGCAAGGTGGATACCGAGGCGGAGCAGGAACTTTCATCAAGTGCCCAGATCAGCAGCATTCCAACGCTGATGGTGTTTCGCGACGGCATCTTGATCTATCGCGAGGCGGGAGCACTGCCAGCTGCGCAGTTCGAGGAGCTCATCGCCTCGGTGCGCGCACTCGATATGAATCAGGTGCGCGAGCAGGTTGCAACGCAGGTTGAAGGCGGCATTGAGATGCTGACCGCTCGTGACTTCATGCAGCGCGTCATTCAAACAGGCGCGGTGCTGTTGGATGTCCGTACTCCTGCTGAATATGCAGCCGGGCATGTGGCCGGAGCGCGGTTGATCGATGTGCAAGAGCCAGATTTCGGCATGAACGTGGCCAGTTTGGATCCCTCGGTCGCGTATGCGATCTATTGCCGGGCCGGAGTGCGCGCAACTGTTGCGGCAGAACAAATGCAGATTGCCGGCTTCCCGCAATTGATCGTCCTCACTCCAGGCGGCTTCGCCGATCTTGCCGATCTCGGAGTTCCGACCGAGTAGTCGCGGCTTTGCCCACCCTGTGCAGACCTTGGTGGCAGGCTGTACTGATGTTGACCCTGGACAGGTTTCACAGCGCCATCTCGCAGTACTCCTTTCAATTTGGAGAACTGCTGCACGCATCGCAATTGCAGTCGACCGTGCTCTCGTGCCCGGGATGGACGATGGCTGATCTGACCCAGCATTTATCTGGCACTCAACGATGGTCAACTGCAATCGTGCGCTCTGGCATGCGCGGAGACCACCCTGTTGGACCTTCGGATCGAGCTGGCCTTGAGCAGTGGTTCAGCGATGGTGCAAGCCAACTAGTTGCGACTTTGCGCCAGACACCTCCCGAGCAGCCAGCCTGGAATTTCGGACCAGACCCACGTCAAGCCTCGTTCTGGTCACGTCGTGCGGCGCATGAAGTTGCTGTCCATTTATGGGATGCCATGAATGCCCAAGGCCGGGTATTTGAGATTGATCCGGAACTGGCAGCCGATGGGATCGATGAGGTGTGCACGGTGTTCGTGTACATGAAGCTGCGCCATGGCAGCCTGCCCGATTGGACTCCGGTGCTGAATCTTGTTCCCACGGATGTAGCCGATGGCGCATGGCAACTCAAGGCACCGAATCGGCCGACAGATGATGAGCCTCAGGTGACCCTTCGAGGCTCGGCCCATGATCTCCTGCTCGCGCTATGGGGTCGCCAGGGTCTTGAGGGAATTGACATTGAGGGCGATCCCGAGCTCGCGCAGGCCTTGCTTGACTCGGGAATCACCCCGTAACTGTGTGCTGCCCGCAGTGGGATTGACGGCTGTCAGGGGGCCGGGCTAACCTGCCTCCTGTTCGAACATATGTTCGAATGCTCTTGGGGTTCAGGATTCGCGGCTTGGCCTCCGAGGGGACTTACTCGCATCGTCGGGCTCGATTCGACCCCGAGTTCGGCGATGCGAGAAGTCAGGGGCAGCTGCCCCGGGTCGAAGGGTCGTTTGTCCGCCCCGACCAAGGAGATTTCGATGACTGCACTGCTTGATTCCCCCCGTTCAATTGCGCTGCCTCCTGCCACCTATGAATTGATCGCCGCCTCCCGGCGCAGCCTCACCGAGGCCATGGTGGCTGGCTGTGCCGCTGATCGCTATGCGGCCGCCCATCTTGCAGCGCTGCGCGCCGCCGCTGCAGTGCTTGCGGCCCGCGGTAGACGCAAGGCGCGCAGCAGAGTGCGCAGTGTGTGGCTGGTGCTGCCCGAAGTTGCAGTTGAGTTCACGGAGTGGGCCGGCTTCTTTGCTGCTGGTGCTCGCAAGCGCACCCTGGCTGAGGCTGGCGTGCCCTGTGTCACTGCACGTGAAGCCGATGATTTGGTCCGCGAGGCCGAAAGTTTTGTCGAGCGCGTGGTGACCTGCCTCGGGGTAGCACACCAGCCCACCCTTCCCACGGGCTTCTGCGGCACTGACGATGAAACGGTGCATACGGCCGACTGATCCCAACAGTCGGTAAGCAACGGCTGCCCGTGCCTCCAAACCGGCAGCCGTTGCTCGATCTTCCATTGCAATGCACCAGGAGCCCCATGATTTTCTGCATATTGGCCACCCGGCCTGGCCTTCCCCTCTCATCAATACGGCAACAATGGTCCGCGTGAGCCGCAATCAAGTCCGACGCTCAACCGGGCTCTCCGGTGTGGGTGAAGATGACTCAGGCTGCACGATCTTGCACGTCGACATGGATGCCTTCTTTGCACTCGTTGAGTTGCGCTCCCGACCCGAACTGCGCGGCAAGCCAGTGATTGTCGGCGGTGGTGGCAATCGCGGGGTTGTCTTGTCGGCGACCTATGAGGCGCGCGCCATGGGCGTGCATTCAGCCATGCCAATGAGCAGGGCTCGCCGACTTGCGCCGAGCGCCGTGATCCTGCCTCCGCATCACTCGCATTACTCAGAGGTCAGCGCATCGATCATGGCCTTGTTCGCTTCGGTCACTCCGATCGTTGAGCCATTGAGTCTTGACGAAGCCTTCCTCGACATCAGCGGAAGCCTGCGAAGCATGGGCCGCCCTCGCCAGATCGCCGAATCAATTCGTGCGCGCATCAGTGACGAGCAAGGGATCACATGCTCGGTCGGCATTGCCTCGACCAAATTTGTCGCCAAGCTCGCATCAACGCGAGCCAAGCCCGATGGCCTGATGGTCGTTCCTGCCGATGAAGTACTCGCGTTCTTGCATCCATTGCCAGTCAATGCATTGTGGGGAGTGGGGGAGCGCACTGAAGAACAACTCACCCGACTTGGGCTGCGCACTGTTGGCGATATTGCGCACACCCCGCTGGCCACCTTGCAACGAGCCCTCGGCAATGCGGCCGGTTCGCATTTGCATGAGCTGTCCTGGGGCCGCGATCCGCGCACCGTCACTGCGCATGTTCCTGATCGAAGCATTGGAGCAGAGGTGACCTTCGTTGAAGATCTTGAAGATGTCTCAGCAGTCAATGCGCATCTCCTTGGCCTCAGCGATCAAGTGGGCAGTCGATTGCGCGCTTCTGGTCGGGTGGCACGCACCGTGCATTTGAAGGTGCGATTCTCAGATTTCAATACGATCACTCGATCCAAGACTCTGCGCGAATCCACTGACGTCACCCAAGAGATCTACGAAGTCATCCGGCAGTTATTCACAGCTCTTGGTGCCAGCCGTGCGCGCGTGCGACTTGTTGGAGTGCGCGTTGATGGCCTCAGTGAAACTCAAGGCTCAGCACAGCAGCTGATGCTCGGTGAGCCAGAACGTGGACGACGCGATGCCGAAGTTGCCGTAGATCAATTGCGTGCGCGATTTGGCCCCACGGCTGTACGACCTGGCCGCTTGATTGATCCCGCTGCCGATTAGTGCCGGTCAATAGCAAATACACACGCAATGTGGTCCTATGGAGCATGCCTGATGCTTCCAAACGTGAGCGCGGCACACCTGTGGGTCGCCGAGTGGTGCTCGGCATGGTCGGACTTGGCGCTGTAGGTATTGCCGCAGGCAGATGGATTTCGGGAGGCATCAGCAACGTCGTGAGTTCCACGGTGCCGGCTCTGGCTTCGGTCATTCCAGCAGCTGGCGGCTTTCGGATCTATACCGTCACCGATGGCTATCCCAGTTACGAGCGCGCGAAGTATCGCCTGACGATCACCGGCCTCGTCGAGCGGCCGCTGAGCCTGAGCCTCAATGATCTGGCCGCGATGCCGCAGACCGGGTTGACCAAGGATTTCCAGTGTGTCACTGGCTGGCGAGTGGAAAGCGTGCCGTGGTCGGGAGTGCTGCTGCGCGATGTGCTCGATGCAGCCGGTGTGAAGAGTGGTGCAGCAGCAGTCAGCTTCACTTCCTTTGACGGCAGCTACTCCGAGTCACTCACTCTCGAACAAGCGATGAACGACCAAGTGCTCGTGGCAACATCGATGTACGGCGAACCTTTGGAAACCCAGCACGGAGCGCCAGTTCGGCTCTATGTCGTGCCGATGTATGGCTATAAGTCGATCAAGTGGCTCGATGGCATTGCGGTGACGGACAAGGTTGACCCGGGCTACTGGGAACAGCGCGGGTACGACGTTGACGCCTATATCGGCGCATCCAATGGCGGCACAGAAGATCCCAATGTTTGATGCCAAGCGCGCCGAGGGTGAGTTGATGATCAAGCGATTCAGCACCGCAGAACGATGGGCACATCGATCAATCGCCATCCTCACGATCATCTTGCTGATCACTGCAGCGCTGCTGTACATCCCTGATTTTGCCGCCATCTTCGGCAACCGTCAGATCGTCCGCGTGATACACGAAGCCGCCGGATTCGCGCTGCCAATCCCGATTCTGCTGGCATTGTTCTCGCGGGCTTTCCGCGCTGACACTTCACGCCTGAATCGCTTCAAGCCCTCAGATTGGCAATGGCTGCGAAGTCGCTCGCGAAGGCTTGGCGCGATTCCCGTTGGCAAGTTCAATGCCGGCCAGAAACTCAACGCAGCATTTTCCCTTGGCGCGATCATCCTCATGTTCGCTACGGGTTTCATGATGTTCTTCAGCAGTCATTTCAGTGACCTCCTGCGCACTGGAGCCACCTTCGTACACGACTGGTTGGCCCTGGCCGTCTTCGTGGTGGTGCTGGGTCACATCTATATGGCCTTCAACGATGCCACTGCGCGGGCCGGAATGCGCACCGGCTCGGTGCCACTGACCTGGGCTGTTCGCGAACACCGCGAATGGGCGATGGAAGAGTCAGCTTCGGTGATTCCGACCAGACTGGCAGAGCCGGAATGACCGATTTTCGCAAGTTCGTCGTCCGGTGGCGCAGTCGCATTTATGCTCGTCAGAACGGCTCAGGCAACGCAAGTCGGGCCACACTCGCGAGCCAATGAGTGGCCTGGGTTCCGATTTCTGGGGGTAGCACCTACTCTTAGGTGACAAGCGAAGGAAGGGGGTCCTGCAATGCCGCTATCGGAGCATGAGCAGCGACTACTCGAGCAGATGGAGCGAGCGCTCTATGCAGAAGACCCCAAGTTCGCTACCAGCCTGCGTTCAAGTTCGATGGCACGGGCCTCCAGAGGCCGAGCCGCCCTCGGCGTATTGATTGTTTTCGCGGGCATTGGCTTGCTGGTCACCAGCATGGCCCTGCAGGCCACCCCTCTTGGGATCCTCGGTTTTGCGGTGATGTTGGTGGGCGCTGTGCTCGTCTACACCGCCTTCCAGCGTCCGCGCGGAACTCAAGAGAGCGCCGAAGGCGCACAAGCCAGCGCCAAGTCCACTCCGGCAAAGACCTCATTCATGGATCGCGTCGAGGGTCGCTGGCGCAAGCGCCAGGGCGACGAGTAGTTCACTGCGTTCCCGCCGGTGCGCTCACCGGTGGAGGGATATGGCAGGTGCGAGGCGCGGGTCTATTCGCGAACCGATCCGCGATCCAGCGCACAGCCTCAGGGCCGATGGTCTCTGCTGTGAGTTGATGCGAGACCTCTCCGACCCAGATTGTGCTGATGGTCGATCCGGCTTCACACCATTGTTGTTGCAGCAGCGCGTTTGGCCACGCCAGCACGACCTGATCAGCAGTGCTCTGGCCAATGAGCACTGGCATTGATGCTGGCAAAGGTGCGGGCGTCTGCTCCTGACTCATGGTCTTCCAGTCCGCATTCTGGCTTGGGTTCTCGGCAAAGAAGGTCTGGCCTAGGGCGTGTCTGGCAAGGAGCTGAACCATCAGCGTCTTGCTCTGGATGCATTCCTGTGCCAGCTCGGCGGCGCTATCGATGCCCTGCTGCGTGATGACACCTTCGAGCGGCAGCGAAGCATTGACAGCCGTCCATGATTGGACGACCTCTGGGCCGATGCCCCAACCAACAGTGGTGTACCACTGTGCGCCCATGATCTGACTGAGTTCGGCAGCCGGCGCAGCTGCCGCGACGCCGAGAAGTGTCAGTTCGGGTGCAAGCGCCGGGGCAAGATGCCCAGACCACAGGGAGCTGTGTCCACCTTGGGAGTGCCCCCAGACGACGTATCGATTGCTCGCTTGGGTGCCAACCAGCTTGCGAACTGCGCGAACTGAATTGACCACATCTCGCACTTCGGCGTGCGCCACCAGGTACAGATTCGGTCCGGGTGTGCCAAGGCCCGCGTAATCGGTGGCGGCCACGATCCAGCCGAACTGCATCATCTGATCAAGCCAGTTGGCGGTGTCCCCGAGCGGGGTTGCCGATCGCGAGGGCGCGCAGGCCGCACCCTGACCCAGGGTGCCATGTGCCCAGGCGACGATGGGCCTGCCTCCGGGAGGCGCTGGCGCGGTGGACACAAACACCATGCCGCTGGACACCGCCGCCGTTCCGTCCGGACGCTGGGTTGAGTACAGGATCCGGTAGCTCTTGGCCCCTGGAACCGATACGCCGAGAGGCTCGCTTCGGATCAAGGTGCCCGGGGCTTGCGGGATCAGGGCTGGTGGCTGGTAGAAGGGCGCCAGTGACTCCTGCCGGTCGTCGGCTGTGCGCACTTGAACACCGACGTAGGCGATCCCGAGTAGGGCCGCGCTCAGCAGGATTGCGCCGAAGACGAGCAGCGCTTGCTTCATCTGACCCCCGGCTCGACAGCCCTCGGAGTATAGGTCTGTGCTGCTCGAATCCGAGTGGGGCAGACGCCCAAAACGCCTGCCCAAAATGGTTGACGGTGGAGGAAAGTGGAGTACAGTGGCGCCACTTGGAGGTGCTGGGCATACCAGTGGGACTCATGGGGCAGTTGTGATTCATGAGACGAGGGGAGGTGGGGCATGTTTCTCGGTACCCACGCGCCCCGCCTTGATGACAAAGCCCGTCTCGTCCTGCCAGCCAAGTTTCGTGAGGGATTTGCCGATGGTCTGGTGATGGCCAAAGGCCAGGATCGTTCGATCGTGGTGTGGCCAGCAGCCGAATTCGCCGCCCACGCTGACCGACTCAATGAGGCCTCACGGTCGGATGCCAAGGTGCGCGCCTATCTCCGGGTGCTGTTCTCGGGCGCCTTTGATGATGTGCCCGATAAGCAGGGCCGCGTTACCGTGCCAGCCGCATTGCGCGAGTACGCCGGACTTGACCGCGAAGTTGTGGTGGTGGGAAACGGCACGACGGTTGAGATCTGGGACGCACAGGCCTGGGAGAACTACCTCAATAGCCAAGAAGACGCCTACTCGGACATCAGCGAGGAGGTTGTGCCGGGAATTCTCTAATGCACGCGGTGAGGCCTCCTCCCGCTGCTCGCTGCTTCCTGGCGCACTTCCCCGGTGCCAGGCAATTGCCGAGAAGCGGGCGGGGACCTGATCTCGTGACCACTCCTTTAACCGCGAACGTGCCTAGCACGAAAGGAAGCCATGACGACGCCAACGAGCACCATCAACGACTCGGTCAACGACCAAGCCGTTCGTCATGGTGCGCGCGCTCTTGGCCTATTGATCGTTGCAGGGAGCCTGACCGCAGTCACGCTGACCGCAATCTCGGCACTGGTCTCGGAGTTCAGTTCATGAGTGTCCACGTTCCGGTGATGCGAGAGCTCGTCTTTGCTCTGCTGGCGCCAGCGATCATCGAACCGGGCGCGACCCTCGTTGATGCCACGCTTGGGCTTGGCGGTCATGCCGAGTTTGCGCTTTCAACATTTCCTGACTTGCAGGTCATCGGTTTGGATCGAGATCTGGACGCTTTGAATCACTCGCGACAACGGCTGGCTCCGTTCGGCGATCGCGTGCGCTTTGTTCATGCGGTCTACGACGAACTTCCGTCGGTACTCCAAGAAGCAGGACTCTCGAGAATTCAGGGAGTCCTGTTTGATCTGGGCGTCTCGTCGATGCAACTGGACGAGCGCGATCGCGGCTTCTCGTACTCGCAGGATGCGCCGCTGGACATGCGAATGGATCAATCACAAGAGCTGACCGCTGCTGAGGTTGTGAACACCTATTCATCTCAGGATCTTGCGAGAATCATCAGCCAGTATGGAGAAGAGCGATTCGCCAAGCGCATCGCCGATCGCATCGTTGCAGCTCGAGCGACCGAACCCTTTGACAACTCTGCGCGCCTGGTCGATCTGGTTCGCGAGGCCATCCCTGCTGCCACTCGTCGCACTGGTGGCAACCCTGCCAAGCGGACTTTTCAAGCATTGCGCATCGAAGTCAACGGCGAACTTGACGCACTGCACGGCGCGATACCGGCAGCCATCGAGGCACTGGCGGTTGGCGGTCGCATCGTTGTGATGTCCTACCAGTCACTTGAAGATCGCTTCGTCAAGCGGGTACTCGCCGATCAGACTCAACTCAAAGTCCCGCATGGCCTGCCTGTTGTGCCAAAGGAGCACCAGCCGAAGCTGCGACTGATCACTCGCGGCGCAGAAACTGCATCAGTTGAAGAGCTTGAGAGCAATCCTCGGGCAGCCTCTGCCCGAGTGCGCGGCGCAGAGCGGGTGGCGGCATGAGTACACGTTCACCGCGTGAAGTGGCCGGCAAGATGATTCATGGGGCAGTGGCTGGCGCGACGGCTCTGGCAGTCGAAGCGACCGAGTACGCAACCCGAGGTGCTCATGCTCGCAGCGAGAATGAGAATCGCCCCAATCTGAAACTGGTATCGCCACTGCGGCAGGTAAAGGCCAGCCGCGGAACCTTCGCATTGATCGTCAGCGCGCTGCTCATCGGAGGGCTTGGGGCGATGCTGCTGATCAATACCCAACTGGCTCAGGGCTCATTTGCTGTCAGCTCCTTGCAGCAACAGTTGGGCAACCTGACTGAGCAAGAGGCCGTCCTCAACGAAGAGGTGTCAGCAGCAGCAGCACCAGAGGCCTTGGCAAGCAGGGCTCGTGGGCTGGGCATGGTGGCCAGTCGCACCCCAGTCTTCTTGAGCGTTCCTGATGGCAAGGTGCTCGGCAAGCCGCAGCCTGCTCCGGGAACTCCGGTCAGGGCCGCAGCCAACATCGGCACTGATGATTCGATCACCAGCACTGACTTAGGCCTACCTGCCGTCCCTGGCCCGAACTATGACCCTGCGCAAGCAGATGCGGCAGCCGCTGCGAAGGCCAAGCCCGGCAATGCGGGGGAGGATTCGCTCTGGCGGGAAGTCCCTGTGCAGGTCGGCAGTGTCGGTTCCAGCGACGCGGATCTCGTGGCTGTACCGGTGCGGTAAGCCAGATGACTCAACTGGCGCCACCGCGTGCCGCGCGCGCATCTATGCCACCAAATGACCCCCGCACCGGCAAGAACCATCCTGGTAGGCGCGGCATGATTCTGTTAATCATCGCGACCATGGCCTTTTCGATCTTTGCTTTGCGCCTCGTCGATCTTCAGGTAATCAAGGGACCTGAGCTGGCATCGGAAGCTCTGAATCAGCGACTGCGCACTACCGAACTTCCAGCAACGCGCGGCAGCATTCTTGATACGCATGGGGCACCGCTTGCGGTCACAGTAGAGGCTCGCAATGTCACGGCTGATCAAACTCTGGTGACTGATCCAGTTGCTGTTGGTGCTGCGCTCGGACCCATCCTTGGGGTGGAGCCAAGCGTGCTCTCGATTCGTCTCACAGGTACCCGTCGCCACATGTACATCGCCAAAGATCTTTCTCCCAAGATCTGGAAGCAGATTGAAGCCCTCCGGTTGCCGGGCATCTTCAGTGAGCAAACCTCGCGACGCATCTACCCAGGCAACAGCCTGGCGGCGAATGTTGTCGGATTTGTCGGTGCCGATGGCAAGGGCCTGGGCGGACTTGAGTACGGCATGCAGGACCTCTTGGCCGGCAAAGCAGGCACCATGACATACGAACGCGGTGCAGGCGGACGCGTGATCACCACGAGTGATGTCTCTGGAAGCGATGCAACACAGGGCTCCGATGTTCAGCTCACCATCGATCGTGACATTCAACTGATTGCCCAGAACCAGATCGTCAAGCAGGTCAAGGCATCGCGTTCAGACAGCGGCACGGTGATCGTGATGGATCCTCGTAGCGGTCGCATTCTTGCCATGGCAACCGCGCCTACCTTCGATTCCAACATGGCTGCGGCTGCGCCTGATGCTGTGCGTGGCAATCGTGCGCTGTCCGATGTGTATGAGCCTGGCTCGACAAGCAAGGTGATGACGATGGCGGCCATCGTGGATCAAGGAGCCGCAAATGCTGGCTCGGCCTTCACCATCCCGGGTCAACTGAAGCGAGGGGACAAGCTCTTCCATGATGACGTGGCACACGGCATCTGGCACCTGACTCTGGCCGGCATCTTGGCCAAGTCGAGCAACATCGGCACCATCATCGCTGCCGAGCGCATCGGTGGACGCAAGTTGTACAAGTACCTCAAGGCTTTTGGAATCGGTGAACCAACCGGCATCAACTTCCCAGGTGAGAGCGATGGCAAAGTGCCGGCCTACCGCGATTGGTCCCCAACCTCCTTCCCAACAATCGCGTTCGGGCAGGGTTTGAGTGTGAACGCTGTTCAAGCAGCTAGCGTCTTCTCGACCATTGCCAATGATGGTCTTCGCGTTGCCCCTCAGTTGGTGCAAGCAGTGGTGTCACCTGACGGCACCGTGACCCCACCTCCTGCGCCCAAGACGACGCAGGTGGTGAAGGCGGCAACTGCCAAGCAGATTCGCGCAATGCTGGAGGGCGTGGTCGGCAAGGGAGGCACCGCGCCACTGGCTGCGATTCCGGGATATCGGGTTGGTGGCAAGACTGGCACCGCGCAGTATGTGGATCCAAGGTGTGGTTGCTATAACGGTGGCGTGGTGGCCTCATTCATCGGCATGGCCCCGGCCGACAATCCTCAACTTGTCGTGTCTGTCAGCCTGATCAATCCACGCGTCGGAAGATTCGGTGGTCAGCTCGCGGCACCTGTATTCCGTCGCGTCATGACTTACGCACTCCAGGTGCGCCACATTCCACCGACGGGGACTACTGCACCCCGACTACTGCTGACTGCAGGATGAGCAAATGGAACCAGGCCCTCGACCCCAACCGGCACCCATTGCGCTTGGGGAGCTTAAGCAAGTAATTCCACGGGGAAGCTTTCTCCACGGTTCGGCATCGGTTTTGATCGGTGGCATTGAACTGGACTCGCGATTGATCCGCACTGGCGATCTGTTTGCTGCACTCGCCGGTCATCGCGAACACGGCATCATTCACACGGCCGAGGCATTGGAGAATGGCGCCGCAGCGATCCTCACCGACGACGAGGGTTGGAATTCCTGGAAGTCCGCTGTCTCCTTTTCCGAGGAGGTGCCAGTGCTGGTCCTTGCTGAGCCTCGTGTGTGGATTGGATCGATCGCGCGAGCGCTGTATGCGAGCGCAGGTGAGCAAGTGCAATTGATTGGCGTCACAGGCACGAATGGCAAGACGACGGTTGCGAGCATGGTTGAAGCAGGCATGCGCGCTGCAGGAATGACTACTGGATTCATCGGGACCACTGGAGTGCGGATCGGGACTGAGTCGATTGATTCGGTGCGGACCACTCCTGAATCGACCAGCATTCATTCGCTGCTTGCCTCGATGCGTGAGCAGGGCGTAGTCGGGGTCGCGATGGAGGTATCCAGTCACGCGATGGTCGAGCACCGTATCGGCGGACTGCGCTTTGCGGCGGTCGGCTTCACGAATCTGAGTCAAGACCATCTTGACTATCACGGCACCATGCAGGAGTACTTCGAAGCCAAGAGCCTGCTCTTCACCTCCGAGCACGCGGATTTCGCGGCGATCTGCATCGATGATTCGTGGGGTCTGCAGTTGGCAGCCAACACGCACATTCCATTGGTGACAGTGTCGATCAGCGGCAGGCAGGCTGATTGGTCCGTGGTCGCGGATGCAGTCGGCGGCTGGCTTGTTCGCAAGTCGACTGGCGAGCAGACACCTATTGCGCTGCAACTGCCCGGGGCCTTCAACCGGGCCAATGCTGTGCTCGCGATTGCCTTGCTCGATCACATAGGCATCCCGGCCGCGGTATCGGCACCTGCCGTGAGCCGGGTGCAGGTGCCTGGTCGATTGGAGGCCGTGACGGGCGCACATGGGAATGCGGTGATCGCTGGATTTGTCGATTATGCGCACACACCTGACGCGATTGGTCGAGTGATCTCGGCAGTCCGCGAACTCACGACCGGGCACATCGTCGTGGTCGTCGGCGCTGGCGGAGATCGCGATTCGGCCAAGCGACCCTTGATGGGTGCGATGGCTGCTCGTCTTGCAGATCACGTCATCGTGACCGACGACAATCCTCGTTCTGAGGATCCAAATGCAATTCGTGCGGCAGTTCTGCAAGGAGCACGAGCCCTGTCCACAGTCAACGGTGCCGTGGTTCTCGAAGTGGGCAATCGCAGGGACGCAATTGGACGGGCAGTTGAGATGGCCGTACCCGGTGATGTCGTGCTCGTGTTGGGCAAGGGCCACGAGCAGGGTCAGGAGATCGCTGGAGAAACTTTCCCCTTCGATGATCGGGTGGAGTTGGCACGAGCATTGTCTCTGCGCGAGGTCAAGGACGATCGATCATGATCGACCTCACCATCAGTGAAATCGCGTCGATTGTCTCTGGCGCTGCGCATCGAGTCGTTTCCGGCCAACGAGTTTCCAGTGTCGTTGTCGACTCGCGCGAAGTGACTGCCGATTCGATGTACGTGGCCCTCCGCGGCGAACGAGTCGACGGACATGACTTCGCTGGGGAAGCCATTGCTTCAGGGGCTGTTGTAGTTCTTGCTGAACGGGAACTTGATATGCCGTGCATCGTGGTAGCCAACAGCGGTGAAGCGCTGGGTGTTCTCGCCGCGCATGTGCGTCAAGAACTCAGTGAGTGTGCAGTTGTCGCCATCACTGGTTCGAGTGGCAAGACCTCGACCAAGGATCTCCTCGCATTTGTCTTGGCGGGACTGGGCCCAACGGTTGCTCCAGTCGGCTCATTCAATACCGAGATCGGAGTCCCGCTGACGATTCTGCGGGCTGATGAATCCACTCAATACCTCATCCTTGAAATGGGCATGCGCGGATTGGGTCACATCGAACTGCTCTGCACAATCGCGGCTCCCGAGATTGGAGTGCTCCTCAATGTCGGTTCCGCACACCTAGGGCTCTTGGGCAGCCGCGTTGAAGTGGCGCAGGCCAAGGGTGAACTCATAGCCGCGCTTCCACCATATGGAGTCGCGATTCTCAATGGCGATGATGAGCTCGTTCGGACACAGGCTGAACGGACTTCGTCTCGTGTGGTGTATTTCGGCACGGGGGACAATTGCGAGGTGCGTGCACTAGGAGTCGAACTCGATAGTCAAGCTCGCGCCTCGTTCACGCTTGCACTTGCGAACAATCAGGCCAAGGTTGCGCTTCAGGTACATGGCGAGCACTTTGTTGCCAATGCACTTGCGGTCGCGGCGGTGGCCAATGTTCTCGGTATGCCGATTCAACAGATTGCTGACCGGCTTTCGACGGCAAGGATTGGCAGTCGTTGGCGCATGGCAGTCTCGGTCAATGCCGACAACGTGACCATCGTCAATGACGCCTACAACGCCAATCCCGAATCCATGGCCGCGGCCCTTCGAACCCTTTCGGCGATGGGCGCCGATCGACGCACCTGGGCAGTCGTGGGGGAGATGTTGGAACTGGGCGTCCAATCACCAGTCGAACACCAAGCCCTCGGCGCACTCGTCGCGCAGTCTCAGGTCTCGCGTCTGGTCTGCGTAGGTTCAGCCACGAGGGTGACTCAGGACGAGGCGAGATCGCAGGAATCCTGGCTGGGGCAGTCAGATTGGGTTCCAGACGCCGATGCAGCCATTGCGCTGCTGAAGTCCGAAATCAAGCCCACCGATATCGTGCTGATTAAAGCCTCGCGCGGAGTCGGACTCGAGCGGGTTGCAACTGCACTTGGAGAGCGGGAACCCCAATGAGACTGGTCGTGATTTCCATGACCATCGCAACGGTGGTCACGCTTATCGGCACTCCCTTGGTTATCAGATTCATGGCCAAGCACGGCTATGCACAGGCAATTCGTGTCTCGTCAGAGGGCGAGCTCTACCCCGATCACGAGAGCAAGCACGGCACTCCATCCATGGGTGGGGTTGCCATCATCTTTGGCGTCGTCGCTGGCTACTTCTTGACGCATCTGCTCACCTGGCGACCCGTCACGCCTTCAGCGATGCTGGTCATGTATTTGATGGTCGGTTTGGGTCTTGTGGGTGTGGCCGATGACTATTTGAAGATCTTCAAGCAGCGCAGCACTGGCCTGCGCGCTCGCACCAAATTGATTGGTCAAGCTGTTGTTGCGGTGAGCTTTGCTTGGCTGTCGCTTCAGTTCACTCAAGATGGCGGCGCTCCAGCCTCGATGGCCATCTCCTTTGTCCGCGATACAGCGATCGTCTTGCCCCTTGGTCTGTTTCTGCTGTGGGTCTGGTTTCTCGTCACGGCAACCACCAATGGAGTCAATCTCACCGACGGACTCGATGGACTCGCCATTGGCGCATCGATCATGACCTTCATCGCTTACGTGATCATCACTGTCTGGCAGTACGGCCAGAACTGCGCCTTCGCTGATTCGGTTACCGCCACGTGTTATTCAACTGTGAGTCCGCTGGATCTTGCAGTGATGGCGGCCGCCTTTGCCGGCGCGAGCTTTGGCTTCCTGTGGTGGAACACCTCGCCTGCCCGCATCTTCATGGGCGACACGGGATCACTTGCCCTCGGTGGCGGTATCGCCGCACTGGCAATCCTGAGCCGCACGGAATTGCTGCTGCCACTCTTGGCGGGGCTGTTCCTCATCACATCTCTCTCGGTGATCGCACAAGTCGGATCCTTCAAGCTCACTGGTCGCCGCGTTCTGCGCATGGCTCCGCTCCAGCACCACTTCGAGATGCTCGGCTGGCCCGAGATCCAGATCGTCGTGCGATTCTGGATCATCCACGGGCTGTGCATTGGAGCGGGGATTGGGCTGTTCTACGCCGAATGGGTCAGCTCGTGATTCAAGCGCTGACCCGCACCTCTGATTGGTCCGCTGTCCGGGTGACCGTTGCAGGTATTGGCATCGCTGGCTTCGCAGCGGCAGATGCCCTTGCGCAGTTAGGCGCGAAGGTGGTCGTCATTGACGCTGCCGATGGCGACAAGCAGCGGGAGCGAGCCGAGGTGCTCGATGTCATCGGCGTAGAAGTCCTGTTAGGACACGAGGGCGGATTGCCCCCGACGGACCTGCTTGTGGTCTCACCCGGATTGCGGCCAAGTGCTGAGGTCATTCAGCAGGCCGTGACTCAGGACATTCCTGTTTGGGGGGAGTTGGAACTGGCTTGGCGATTGCGTGCACCCGAGGGCGCCGCGCCCTGGCTCGTTGTCACCGGTACGAATGGCAAGACCACCACAACTCTGATGCTCGAATCGATGCTCTCGGCGGCTGGCTTGCGAGCCGTTTCAGCGGGGAATATCGGCAACTCATTGATCGACGTGGTGATGCATGACGAGGTTGACGTCATCGCGGTGGAGGTGGGTGCTCCGCAGCTGCCCTTCATCGTCTCGATCAGCCCGTATGCAGCAGTGTGTCTTAACGTTGCCGATGATCACATCGATCATTTCGGCAGTCTTGATGCATACATTGCAGCGAAGTCCCGAATTTACGAACGCACGCAGGTGGCGGCAGTGTTCAACGCCGATGATGCAATCACCTTGCGCATGGTCCAAGAAGCCGAAGTCGTTGAAGGTTGCCGCGCGATTGGCTTCACCTTGGGCATCCCCGATGTATCGATGCTTGGAGTGGTCGACCTCTTGATGGTCGATCGCGCATTCATCGACAATCGCATGGATGCCGCGCAAGAACTTGCTGTCACAACTGATGTGCATCCAAATGCTCCGCACAACATTGCGAACGCACTCGCTGCCGCGGCGCTGGCCCGAGCTTTTGGGGTGCCGGCATCAGCGGTGCGTGAAGGACTGCTCAATTTCACTCCGGCTGGCCACCGGATTGCCACGGTTGCCACAGTCGATGAAGTCACCTACATCGATGATTCCAAGGCCACGAACACACATGCGGCGAGCACTTCGCTTCGCGCATATCAATCAATTGTGTGGATTGCCGGTGGCATGGCAAAGGGGCAGGACTTCGACGAATTGGTGATCGAGGCTGCTTCTCGCTTGCGTGGAGTCGTGCTGCTTGGTGTGGATCGCGAACTCATTGCAGAAGCATTGAGGCGACACGCGCCGCAAGTACCCATGAAAGTCCTCGACCGCACCGAGACTGATGCAATGGTCGAAGCTGTTGCCGCCGCGCGCTCATTCGCGCAACCGGGTGACACAGTGCTGCTCGCTCCAGGGTGCGCTTCATGGGACATGTTTCGTGACTATGCGCAGCGTGGAGACATCTTCGCTGATGCGGTGCTCGTGATTGGCGGAGTTGCGTCATGACTGACACCACCACCAGGCGCGCGGCCAAGCAAAGTCGCGTGAAGTATCTGCTGAGCCACCCCTTGAGCACGTACTACTTGATCGGTGGCTCCTCTGTCTTGTTGTTGCTCCTCGGCCTTGTGATGGTGCTGTCGGCATCAAGCATCGAGAGCTATCGAATCTTCGGCTCTTCTTACACACTGGCTGAGCGGCAGGCACTGTTCGGCGTGATCGGCTTGATCGGCTTATATTTCACCGCGCGAATGTCCGTCCAATTCTGGCGCGGCACTGCTCGCTGGATTTTCTTGTTGGCGATCGTTCTGCTTGTTGCGGTTCTCGTCATTGGGGTCTCGGTAGCCGGACAGCGCAACTGGATTGACCTGTTCGGTCCTTTCCGGATTCAGCCTTCGGAGTTCGCAAAGTTTGCGTTGGTGGTGTGGGGAGCAGATCAACTTGCTCGCAAGGATCATTACCACGCAGATCTGCGCCACTTGCTCGTGCCGCTGCTGCCAGTGGCAGGCTTGTTCATGGTGTTGGTGCTGCTCGAAGGCGACTTCGGCAACACGCTCATGCTTGCGGCCATTGCCTGCGGAATGCTGTTCGCGGCTGGGGCGCCTTGGCGCTTCTTCGCCTCCTTCGCCGGGATTGGAATTCTCCTGGTCTGGATTCTGACTCTGGCGGCTCCCTATCGAATGGAGCGCTTTACTACTTGGCTCAACCCCAACAGCGATCCACTCGGCGTTGGCTGGCAGCTCACACAAGGGCATTACGCCCTGGGCACTGGTGGCTTGCTCGGAGTGGGGCTGGGGGCAAGTCGCGAAAAATGGGGCGCCCTACCAGAAGCGCATACTGACTTCATCTTTTCGGTCATCGGTGAAGAACTTGGACTGATCGGCACCTTCAGCGTGCTGATCCTGTTTGCCGTGCTTGCCTTCGCTGTATTCCGGCTCACACGCACGACATCGGATCCCTTTGTCCGTCTTGCTTCTGCAGGCGTGGGCTCATGGATCGTGGTGCAGGCCATCGTCAACATTGGCGCAGTGCTCGGCTTGATGCCGATCACCGGAGTGCCGCTGCCCTTCGTCTCCTATGGCGGATCCTCGCTGATTCCCACGTTGGCGGCGATCGGCATGCTGCTGGCCTTTGCCCGTAATGAGCCCGGCGCCAGACAGTCCCTGCGACGCCGAGCAACCGCTCGCTCGCTGGCCAGGCGATGAGTCGGGCGATACATGTTGTGCTCGCAGCAGGTGGAACGGCCGGCCACATAGAGCCGGCACTCAATCTCGCTGATGCACTAGTCCATGAAGAGCCAGATGTCGTGGTCACCATCATCGGTGGCGACCACGGGCTGGAGTCCTCCCTCGTTCCCTCGCGCGGGTACGCACTCAAGACTGTGCCCGCTGTAGTGATGCCGCGACGGATCTCATCGCAGTTGCTTACTGTCGGCCCGAAGGTAAGCGCCGCAACGAAACAGGCTGTCGCCCACCTACAAGAGCTCAAGCCGGATGTGATCGTTGGCTTTGGCGGCTATGCCGCGCTGCCGACGTATCGCGCTGCGAAGAAACTCGGCTGCGCGTTGATCATTCATGAGGCAAATGCCAAGGCCGGCCTGGCCAATCGAGTTGGCGCGCGCTACGCGACCGAGGTGTACGTCACTGTGCACGGCAGCTTGGCTGGAAACCCGATGAGCCTTCCACTGCGCCAGTCCATCGTGCACTTGGATCGAGCTGAATCTCGCGAACAAGCCCGCGAACGATTCGGGCTGTCCAGCACTGCTCCTGTCCTGTTGGTCTTTGGCGGATCCCAAGGAGCTCAGCACATCAACGAATCACTTGCACTGGCCCTGCCGCGGCTGCTCGAAGCAGGGATCCAGGTCTTGCATGGCTTCGGCCCGCACAACCAGTCTCCGGAACGGCAAGCGGGCTATGTGCCGCTGCCCTACATCGACCGGATGGACCAGGCATATGCGGCAGCAGACCTGGCCATTACTCGCGCGGGGGCAATGACTGTGGCTGAAGTAGCAGCCGTTGGCCTGCCGACCATCTTCGTCCCATTGCCGATCGGCAATGGCGAGCAACGGGTGAATGCGCTTCCGGTCGTTCAGTCTGGCGGCGGCTTGCTGGTCGATAACGCCGATCTGACTCCTGAGCGATTGGTCGAATCGGTCATGGCGCTCATTCATGATGCAGACGAACTGGACCGGATGAGCACGGCTGCGCAACGGGTGGGAGTGCGCGATGCAGCACAGCGACTTGCGGTGGCAGTGCTGAGGGTTGCTCGCCAACATCGAGCCAGCGCAGGAGAGGATGCCTTGTGAGTGATTTGGGGCATGTCTTCATCGTGGGCATCGGCGGTGCTGGCATGTCGGGAATTGCTCGCATTCTCGTTGCGCAGGGTGCCAGTGTCTCGGGCAGCGATGCCAAGGACTCGCGGCGCATCGACTCGCTGCGCGCGATCGGCGTCAATGTGCACATTGGCCACTCCGGCGAATGGCTTGATGGAGTCGACACTCTGGTCTTCTCCACCGCCATCCCCGAAAGCAATGCCGAACGCCATACGGCCCAGGAACGTGGCATCCCCGAGCTGACTCGAGCAGATGCCCTGGTTGCGGTGATGTCCGGAAGCCGCGGCGTTGCCGTATCCGGAACGCATGGCAAGACCACGACCACCTCGATGCTGACTGTTGCGCTTCAACATTGCGGAGCTGACCCCTCTTTCGCGATTGGCAGTGAACTCAATGAGACCGGGGCCAATGCGCATCTGGGAAGCGGCGAAATCTTCGTGGTCGAAGCCGATGAAAGTGACGGGGCATTTCTGCAGTTGGCTGCTGTTGCCGCGATCGTCACCAATGTGGAAGCCGATCACCTCAACCATTGGGGAAACCTGGCGGCCATCGAGCAGGGCTTTTTGGATTTCGCGCTCAATGTGCGAGCAAACCATGGCTTCGTGACGGTGTGCATCGATGACGAAGGTGGCCGTCGGCTGGCAGTTGATGCTGCAGAGCACGGAGTCGATGTGCGCACCTACGGCGCTAGCGTCGACGCCTTGTACCGACTCATTGAGCCTCGACTCGTTGGTCGCGGTTGGGAGTATTCAGTTGAGCATTTGGGAGAACGCATTGGCACTGTGAGCCTGCAGGTTCCCGGCATGCACAATGCCCTGAACTCACTGGCTGCTCTTGTGACTGGCATCGGATTGGGCTTCGCGCCGGAGCAGTTGATTCTGGGTCTGGCCGAATTCAGCGGAACTCGGCGTCGATTCGATTTCAAGGGCGAGTCACACGGGGTGCGCGTATTCGATGACTATGCGCACCATCCCACTGAGATTGACGCGACTTTGCGCGCAGCCCGCGATGTTGTCGGCGATGGTCGCCTCATCGTGGCTTTTCAAGCTCACCACTACTACCGAACAGCGCATTTCATGATGGAGTTCGGTGCCGCACTTGGCCTGGCCGATGAGGTGGTGGTGTTGGAGGTCTATGCGCCGGGGGAGACGCCGATACCGGGAGCCAGTGGCCAAACCATGGCCTCAAATGTGCCGCTGCCTGAAGGCCAGGTGCATTTCGAACCCTCGTGGTCTGCAGTTGCCGGCGAACTTGTTGCGCGTTCGCATTCTGGCGATCTGATCATGACTTTGGGAGCCGGCGACATTGGCCTTCTGGGTGCAGAAGTGCTGGAACTGTTGGCGGAGCGGGCATGACTCCACCCGTTGTTGAACTTGACAAGCATCGCGCGCGCGGACCGCGCAAGCGATTGCGCGTCATTCTCGTGATATTCGCGCTTGTCGCACTCGCCGCCGCGGCCTGGATGATTTGGTTCTCCTCGCTCTTGACTGCCGATGGTGTAACTGTGATTGGCGTTGATGGCTCAGCAGCGCAAGAGGTGCGCAACACTGCAAGCGTTCCGCTAGGTGTGCCACTCGCCCAACTCGATACCGATGCCATTGCGCAGCATCTCTCGACGATTGGCTGGATCGAGCACATCGATGTCCGCCGCGGCTGGCCGCATGACGTTGTCATTGCAGTGACACCGCGCACGGCCATCGCAACGCGTGGTGACAGCACGGTCGTGGATGCATCGGGAGTCCCGTTCACACCTGTTGCTCAAGTGCCTTCGGGACTGCCGACGGTGCACGCAGATGATCTCGGTCTGGTCGCGGCCATGGGCGTCCTCGTCAGCTTGCCTGACGATCTTCGATCGAAGGTTGTCCTGCTCACGGCAAGCACTCGCGATGACGTCGCACTCACCTTGAAGTCCTCGGCCATCGTGCGTTGGGGAAGCGTGGAGCAGGCCGAATTGAAGGCCCAGGTCACCCGGGCATTGCTCAAGCGCAAGGCCAAGATCTACGACGTCTCCGCACCAGAGCTTCCGACCACCTTCAAAGAGAAGCTCCACAAGTAAATCTGCTCAATCCGGCACACTCACTTGCGCAACAGGGGTAACACCGGCTACCTTCCCGCCGCTCGACGCCAACCTCAGGGTTGATCCTCAACTTGAGGTTGAGAGTTGGTGGCGGGCATGGGTCGGCTGGACAAGTCGGTCCGCCAACAAATGAAGGGAAGCGCAGTGGCGGCTCCACAGAATTATCTCGCGGTCATCAAGGTTGTCGGAATCGGCGGCGGCGGTGTCAATGCGGTCAATCGAATGATTGAGGTCGGTCTGAAGGGCGTGGAGTTCATCGCCATCAACACCGATGCGCAGGCACTCCTGATGAGCGACGCAGACGTCAAGCTCGATATCGGTCGCGAACTGACTCGCGGGCTCGGCGCTGGCGCCAACCCTGAGGTCGGCAAGAAGGCAGCCGACGATCACAAAGAGGAGATCGAAGAGGTGCTCAAAGGTGCCGACATGGTCTTCGTCACGGCGGGCGAAGGAGGCGGCACGGGTACTGGTGGCGCACCAGTTGTTGCCGCTATCGCACGTTCGCTCGGCGCACTCACCATTGGCGTTGTTACGCGTCCATTTGGTTTCGAAGGACGTCGTCGCCAGTCGCAGGCCGATGTCGGCATTGACAATCTGCGCGCCGAGGTCGACACCCTCATCGTCATTCCGAACGACCGACTGCTGTCGCTGTCGGATCGCAACATCAGTGTCATCGATGCATTCCGTCAAGCCGATCACGTATTGCTGCAAGGTGTCTCGGGCATTACCGATCTCATCACGACCCCGGGCTTGATCAACCTCGACTTCGCAGACGTCAAGAGCATCATGCACTCCGCTGGTTCAGCGCTCATGGGAATCGGTTCGGCCCGCGGTGAAGATCGCGCAGTAGAAGCAGCTGAGAAGGCAATCTCGAGTCCACTGCTTGAAGCCGGCATCGATGGAGCGCATGGAGTGCTGTTGTCGATCTCCGGCGGCAGCGATCTTGGTCTCTTTGAGATCAACGAGGCTGCTCGACTGGTCGCCGATGCTGCTCACCCAGATGCCAACATTATCTTCGGCGCGGTTATTGACGACACCCTTGGCGACGAGGTTCGGGTCACCGTGATCGCTGCGGGCTTCGATGGCGGAGAGCCACCCCCACGCACTGCTGCCACGCGCCGGTCAGCGGAAGCGACGCCAACCACCACTGGTGAGGTTCCAATCGTGACCTCGCCTGCTGCACGGCCAGTGCAGCCAGCTCGAACCATTGTGTTCGACGACGCCGACGATGATCTCGACATCCCCGACTTCCTCAAATAAGGAACTTCCCCAGATCCTTATGAATCCCGTTGCCGTCGGGCGTTTTTGCCCGGCGACACCTGGTGGCCGTCCAGTCAACTGGGCGGCCACTGGTCGTTTTGGAGGGATCAGTTCTGGCAATTTCCTCGATTTCAATCTCTCGCTCACTGTTGGCGATGACGTCGATTCGGTCGAGCAGAATCGACTGAGCGCCGGACAACTCGTGGGCGTGACCGATGTCAACGTTCTTGATGCGCAGCACGGCGCACGAGTGGAGTTCGCCACTGCCGCCGGTATCGCGCGCAGCGCGGACGCAGTAGTGACGACTTTGCCTGGGTTGGGACTGCTTGCACTGGCGGCCGACTGTGTGCCGATAGTGCTGTCCGATCCTCATGCTGGAGTTATTGCTGCTGTGCATTGCGGTTGGCGCAGTCTTGGACTCGGAGTGGTGGCGGCTGCCATCGGTGAAATGCGTGCACACGGCGCTCAAGGAATCCGCGCTGTGACGGGTCCGGCCATATGTGTTGATTGCTATCCGGTTGGTCGCGAATGTGTGGACGAACTCAGGGAGCAATTGCCCGCTGAAGTGTTCGCGGCCACAGCGCATGAACGCGCAAATCAGTGGCATCTAGATATGCGCGCAGGTGTCCACGCGCAGTTGCGACTCCATGGAGTCGCATTCAGTTCAATCACACGTTGCACGGCTACCGACGCGCAATTATTTTCCTATCGCGCAGACGGACGCACTGGCCGACAGGGCATGATCGTGGCGTTATGACGATTAGGCGTGTCGAGCTTGAGCAGAACCTTGCATTCGTGCGGCAAAGGATCGCCGCTGCTTGCGCTGAGGCCGGGCGATCAGTCGAAAGCGTGATCTTGCTGCCCGTGACCAAGACCTTCCCCGCTGTTGATCTGGAATTGCTCGCCGAACTTGGCTGCACTGATGTGGGTGAGAGCCGTGATCAGGAGGCTCGTTCGAAGCGGGCTGAGTGCACCAAGCCAATGCGCTGGCACATGATCGGGCAGGTGCAGCGCAGGAAGACGCGACAGATTCTTGAGTGGGCCGACGTAGTCGAGTCGGTCGATCGGCCCGAACTTGCCGATGCGCTCTCCTCAGCGGCAGTCAACGCAGCCAAGATTCTGGAGGTCCTGATTCAAGTTTCCTTGGCTCCAGCCGAACAGGCCGGACGTGGTGGAGTGAGCATTGCTGACGTAGCGCAATTGACTTCGCATGTCCTTCGCCTTCCCGGCCTTCGACTTTCCGGCGTGATGGCTGTTGCCCCCTTGGGAGCAGACCCCTTGCTTGCCTTCGGCGCCTTGCCCAAGGCCCATGAAGCGGTCCTGAAGCTTGCTCCAGAGGCCACGGTTATCTCGGCCGGGATGAGTGGCGATCTTGAGGCGGCTATTGCCTGTGGTGCGACACAGGTGCGCATCGGGGGCGCGATACTCGGGAACCGTCCGCCTCTGAAGTAGCCTGTGGGATCAGTAAGGCGAAACTGCTTCAACAGGAACACGTTTCGAAGGCGATCTAGGAGGTCCCTGTCTCATGGCTGGCGCAATGCGCAAGATGGCCGTGTATCTCGGCCTCGTCGAGGACGATGATCATGATGATCAGTTCGACGACGAGTACGAGGATGTACGGCGCGATGTGCGCACCCGCGATCGCCGACCTGCCTACGAAGAGCGTGAGGATGATCGCTACCAAAGCCGAAGTGTGAAGCCGCTGCCAGACACTCGCGCAGTTCGCACTTTCCGCAGCGACGCCATCCCTGATCGCCGACCTACGACTGCTCCGCTGGCAGATCGTCGCCCAATCGCGCCGCTTGAGTTCAGTCGCATCGAGACTGTGCATCCGCGCAGTTACAACGATGCGCGTCAGATCGGCGAGGACTACCGCGCAGGCGTTCCCGTGATCATGAACCTCACCGAGCTCGATGATGCGGACGCCAAGCGCATTATCGATTTCGCTGCAGGCCTGGTATTTGGCATGCAAGGCACGATCGAGCGCATCACCAACAAGGTCTTCTTACTCTCGCCGGCGAATGTCGATGTCGGTGAGGCCGCACGTGCGCAAATAGCACAAGACGGCTTCTTTAACCAGAGCTGATGGGCGAAGTTGGGCAGATCCTTGCCACAATTCTGTTTCTTTACCAACTCGTTTTCTTCGCGCGGATCATTCTTGATCTCCTCCAGATATTTGCTCGCTCTTGGCGTCCGCGCGGAGCAATCCTGGTGATCGCTGAAGGCATCTATTCGCTCACTGATCCACCGCTTCGATTTCTGCGCAGGTTCATTCCACCTGTTCGCCTCGGTGGCGTGGCGCTGGATTTCTCGTTCTTGCTGCTGCTGATCGTGTTGCAGGTATTGATCAGTTTGCTCTCGCGCTAGTTTCGCGTGATGGCCAGATGCAAATCAAGGTCCGGCACGAGCACTTCAACTTGCCCACCACTGGCCTGACTCACTTCAGTGGCCAGCACTTCAGCAGCAATTTCGTCCGAGTGCTTTTCCCACATCAGCAGTGCATCGGCATCGGCACTTGTCCACCAGATACTGATGCGATCTGAGATCTCGAATCCGGCGTTCTTGCGCGCCTCCTGAATTGCGCGAACTACTTCTCTTGCCAGGCCTGCTCGGCGCAACTCATCAGTGATCACCAGATCAAGAGCGATGCTCTCGCCACCCTCAGAGGCCACAGCCCAACCCTCGCGTGGAGTTTCGGTCACGATCACTTCATCGGCCGTGATGGCAAGCGAACCAAGTTCACTCACCTCAATAGTGGCTGCTCCATTCGAGCGAAGTGAGGCGTGGATTGCAGCCGCATCGGCTTCAGCAATGGCATTTGCCACCAGAGGGGTCTGCTTGCCAAAGCGCTGACCAAGGGCGCGGAAGTTCGCCTTCATTGAGATATCCACGAAGCCAGCTTCGTCTGAGTCGAGGGCATCGGTGCTGCCAATATTCAACTCTTCACAGACCTGATCGATCAGTTCTTCAGATAGTTCAGCCCAGCCGGTTGCTGAGATGAGCGCGCGACGCAATGGCTGACGAGTGCGAACTGCACTTGATGCCCGCGCGGCACGACCCAGTTCAACGATGCGCCGCACAAGTGCCATGTCCTTGGCGAGCTTGTCGTCAACCAGAGCCGGGTCCGCACTTGGCCAGGACTGGAGGTGCACCGAGTCAGCGCCAGCCCCGTCAGTCATCAGGTCCTGCCACACCCGTTCAGTGATGAACGGCGTGAACGGGGCCATGCAGAGAGTGGTGATGCGAAGTGCCTCATGAAGAGTGGCAAGAGCCGCGGGATCGCCATCCCAGAAGCGACGACGCGATCGACGCACGTACCAGTTTGAAAGGTCATCGACGAAGGAAGCCAGGAGTCGCCCGGCGCGCTGAGTATCGAACTGGTCGAGTGCAGCATCCACCTCGATAGTCAGTCGATTGGCCTCGGAGAGCAACCAGCGGTCAATCACTGGCCGCTGTGCCGGAGCAGGCGCTGGCGTAGCGGGATCCCAATCGGCCAACCGTCCGTAGAGCGATTGGAAGGCGACGGTGTTCCAATAAGTGAGCAGGGTCTTGCGCACGACATCGCCGATGGCCGCATGCCCGACTCGACGTGCTTGCCACGGGGAGCCGCTGGCGAGCATGAACCAGCGCACGGCATCTGCGCCGTGGTCGTTCATCAGTCCGATGGGCTCAAGGACATTGCCAAGGTGCTTGCTCATCTTGCGGCCATCCTCATCGAGGATGTGACCAAGGCAGACCACGTTCTTATATGAGGACTCTTCAAAGACCAGAGTGCCGATGGCCATCAATGTGTAGAACCAGCCCCGCGTCTGATCGATGGCCTCGCAGATGAAATCGGCCGGGTATTGCGCCTGGAAATCGATATCGCTCTGCGGGTAGCCAACAGCGGCGAAGGGCATCGCGCCGGAGTCGTACCAGCAGTCGATGACCTCGGGTACTCGCGTTGCTGTTGCCGAGCAAGTCGGGCAGGGCAGGGTGATGTCATCGACGAATGGCCTATGCGGGTCAGTGTCCGAGACATCTCGACCAGCGAGTTCGCTCAGTTCGGCGAGTGAGCCCACGGCAAGCAGATGGTCGTTCTCACATCGCCAGATCGGAAGTGGAGTGCCCCAATAACGATTGCGCGACAGCGCCCAGTCGACATTGTTCTCCAGCCAGTCACCGAAGCGGCCATGCTTGATGGTGCTGGGGAACCAATTGGTCGATTCATTCTGGGCGATCAATGCATCCTTGATCGCCGTGGTGCGGATGTACCAAGAAGGCTGTGCGTAATAGATCAGGGGGGTGTGGCATCTCCAGCAGTGCGGGTAGGAATGCTCGTATTGCACGTGCCTGAACATCTTCCCGCTTGCCTCGAGCATGGTGACGAGCGCTTCGTCAGCTTTCTTGAAGAACACTCCGCCCACAAGCGGTACATCGTCATTGAAGTGCCCGTCGGCACGCACTGGGTTCACCACCGGCAGTCCGTAGGCCCGGCAACTCGCAAGGTCGTCAGCGCCAAAGGCCGGAGCCTGGTGCACCAATCCGGTGCCGTCATCTGTGGTGACGTACTCAGCGAGAATCACGTAGTGCGCATCGGGAATATCGATCAGATCAAAAGGACGTTCGTAGCTCAACCGCTCAAGTGCGGAACCTGGCATCTGAGCCAGCACTTCGAAGTCTTCGCCAAACAGTGATGAGGCCAGTTCCTGCGCCACTACGAGAAGCTCGCCGTCGGCCAAGCGTGCGACGACATATTGCGCGTTGGGCTTGACGGCGACTGCCGTATTGGAGACCAAGGTCCACGGGGTGGTCGTCCAGACAAGCAGTGCCGCTCCGGGATACGTATCCAAGAACTCTGCATCAGTGATGGGAAATCGCACGTAGACGGAGGGATCAACAACTGTTTCGTAGCCCTGTGCGAGTTCGTGATCTGACAGCCCAGTCCCGCAGCGTGGGCAGTAAGGCGCAACTCGGTGATCCTGAACAAGGAGTCCCTTGTCGAAGATCTGCTTCAGCGACCACCACACGCTCTGGACGTAACTGGCATCCATGGTCCAGTAGGCGCTGTCCATGTCGACCCAGTAGCCCATTCGTCGAGTCATCTCAGTGAACTCACCAACGTGCTGCAGGACTGACTCGCGGCAGCGGTCGTTGAATTCGGCTACGCCGAAGGCCTCGATGTCCTGTTTGCCGGTGAACCCAAGTTCCTTTTCGACCGCGAGTTCAACTGGCAGGCCGTGGCAGTCCCAGCCCGCTTGTCGCGGAACGTGGTAGCCCTTCATCGTCCGATAGCGTGGGAAGATGTCCTTGAAGGCTCGGGCCTCCACGTGGTGGGTGCCAGGAGTGCCATTTGCCGTTGGCGGGCCCTCGTAGAAGACCCAAGTCGGTCGGCCAGCACTCTGCTCGAGGGATCGGGCAAAGGTGGATTGCGACTCCCATAGATTCAAGATCTCGTGCTCCATCGCGGGCAAGTCGATCTGCGCGGGCACAGCGCGATACATGGAACTCCTAGCGATGGAAGGCAGAGGGCAGGATACCTGTCTTCCGGCGCGGCAGCCGGGAGCGCTTGTATGCATGTTCTAGGCTCCGCCGAAATCACAAGAATAGGGAGCACCATGGTTGCGAAGAAATCACCGGTGAAGCCGCCGGCGAAGAAGGCTGCCGTGGCCAAGAAGGCAGCCCCGGCCAGCAAGTCGGCTCCAGTGAAGAAGGCTGCCGTGGCCAAGAAGGCGGTACCGGCGAAGAAAGCCCCGGCAAGGCCGATCGCGAAGAAGGCGGTACCGGCGAAGAATTCACCGGCCAAGGCTGCCGTGGCGAAGAAGGCTGCTCCGGCGAAGAAGGCTGCCGTGGCCAAGAAGGCGGTACCGGCGAAGAAAGCCCCTGCGAAGCCGATTGCCAAGAAGGCGGTGCCAGCTCCCAAGCCGCCAGTCAAGCCGATCGCGAAGAAGGCCGTGCCAGCGAAGAAGGCCATCGCCCCCGCACGTGTACCTGTTGTCGCTCCAGCTGCCCCGGCCAAGAAGGCCGTGCCAGCCAAGAAGGTCGCCAAGCGCCAGCTGGCTCCCTCAGGCAAGCCGATGGTGCGCGAGGACGAATCGCCGTGGACAACCGCTGAACTCAAGCAAGTGCGTGCTGCGCTGCTATTGGACGTCCAGCGACTTGAAGACGAACTCGACAATGCTGATGCAGGTCTTGCCGATCTCATTCGTGATTCGGGCGAGGGCGCTGGCGACGACCAAGCCGATGCCGGCAGCAAGACCTTCGAGCGCGAGCACGAGATGTCGTTGGCGAACAATGCGCGCGACATGCTCGTGCAGGTCACGCATGCGATCGCACGCTTGGACACCGGCACTTATGGCGCATGCGAGTCCTGTGGCAAGCCAATTGGCAAGTACCGCCTACAGGCATTCCCACGTGCCACCTTGTGTCTGGTGTGCAAGCAGGCCGACGAGAGGCTTTCGCTCTAGTCACTAGAGTGCTCAAGTGAGCTCCCGGCGCAGTACTCGGCCAATCGTCTCGCTGGTTCTCGTTGCACTTGGCGTGGTCATTGTCGATCAGCTTGCTAAAGTTTGGGCTATCGCTGAATTGCGTCCCCGCATGTATATAGGTGGGGAAGGGCCGATTGAAGTCATCGGCTCGGTCTTGCGCCTGACGTACACCCAGAACACCGGAGCCGCCTTCAGCCTGGGCGCCGGATACACCTGGATCTTCAGCATCGTGGCCATTGTGGTTGCCGTGGTCATCGTCCGATCGGCGCGCGAACTTGGCAGTGTGGCGTGGGCAATCGCCTTGGGCGGACTGCTGGGCGGACTGCTGGGCAATCTCACCGATCGACTCATTCGTGAGCCGGGCGTGGGTCAGGGCTATGTCGTGGATTTCATTCAATTGCCGAATTTCCCAGTCTTCAATGTGGCCGACATGAGCATCACGTGCTCGGCGGTACTCATGGTCGTACTGGCGTTGAAGGGCGTGGACTACCGAGGGTCCGTCGCCGTGAACGCATGACCGAGCGGATGCTGCCCATCCCCGATGGGCTGGAGGGCGAGCGAGTCGACGTTGCGCTGACCCGCATGCTCGGCCTGTCGCGCACCAAGGCCGCAGCACTCATTGATGCCGGGCTGGTCCTGCAAGACGGCAAGCCCTTGATCAAGAGCGATCGCTTGCTGGTCGGATCGATGCTGCAAGTCGATCTGGATGCACTCGAGCCCAAATCGTCTATTGATGAGGCGCCGCAGCTCGTGCCGGGCATGCGTGTGCTCTACGACGATGACGACTGCGTGGTCGTCGACAAGCCGGTAGGAGTTGCGGCCCATCCGAGTCCGGGCTGGACCGGGCCAACCGTTGTTGGTGGGCTGGCGGCCGCGGGGTACCGGATCTCAACCTCTGGAGCGGCCGAGCGCACCGGAATCGTGCATCGCCTGGACGTCGGCACTTCAGGAGTGATGGTCGTGGCCAAGAGCGAGCGCGCCTACACGAGTCTGAAGCGTCAGTTCAAAGACCGCACTGTCGAAAAGATCTACCACGCGGTCGTGCAGGGCCAGCTGGATCCCTTCCGCGGGACCATCGATGCACCCATCGATCGTCACCCGCACCACGACTATCGATTCGCCGTGGTTGCCGGCGGCAAGCCCAGCATCACGCACTACGAGACCCTCGAGGCCTTCGCGCATGCGTCACTGGTTGAGGTGCATCTTGAGACGGGCCGCACCCACCAGATTCGCGTCCATATGTCGGCCATGCGCCACCCCTGCGTGGGCGACCTCACCTACGGCGCAGATCCGACTCTGTCCAAGCGTCTGGGGCTGGAACGGCAATGGCTGCACGCCGTCTCCCTGGGCTTTGAGCACCCCTCATCAGGTGACCGGATAGTGGTCACGAGCCAGTATCCGCTCGATCTGGCCACCGCCCTGGCGCGGCTCCGCGAGTCGGCCTGAGCAGGCTCGCGACCGAAGTTAGAGTGGGTCAATGACTTCGGAGGATCAGTTCGTCCACCTCCACGTGCACACTGAATACTCCATGCTCGACGGCGCTGCGCGCCTTGATGATCTCCTTGGTGAGGCCGCCAAAATGGGCATGCCTGCCATCGCGATGACTGATCACGGCAATCTGTATGGCGCCTATGACTTCTACAGCAAGGCCAAGCAGCACGGCATCAAGGCGATCATCGGACTCGAGGGCTACTACGCCCCGCAAGGTCGATTCGAGCGTCGCCAGTTCGATTTCGGCGGCGGTTTCGACGAAGGAACGCCCGAGGATCCAACCGCTGGTCGTGGCAAGCAGAGCTACACGCATATGACCCTGTGGTCAGAGACCACTGCGGGCATGCACAACCTCTTTCGCCTTTCCTCACTCGCCAGTCTTGAGGGCTATTACCACAAGCCGCGCTTTGATCGAGATCTGTTGCAGCGCTACGGCAAGGGCCTGATCGGCACCACAGGCTGCCCAAGTGGCGAGGTAAATAGGTGGCTGCAAGCGGGCCAGTACGACAAGGCCTTGGCAGCAGCAGCTGACTATCGCGACATTCTTGGCGCCGGCAATTACTTCTGTGAAGTCATGGATCATGGCCTTCAGATCGAAACCAAGTTCCGCACGGATTTGATGCGCATCGCCCACTCCTTGGATCTTCCTTTGGTCGCCACCAATGACCTGCACTATGTGCGGGCGAGCGATGCAGATACTCACGATGTCCTGCTGTGCATCGGCACGCGAACAACGATGGATGACCCCAAGCGCTTCCGTTTCGATGCGCGCGATTTCTATTTGAAGTCAGCTGCTGAGATGCGCTCAGTCTGGAGTGAGCTTCCCGAAGCCCTTGAAAACACCTTGCTCATCGCAGAGCGATGCGAAGTCACGTTCACTGAGGGCGCGAACCTCATGCCGCAATTCCCAGTGCCCGCTGGTGAGTCCGAAGAGTCGTGGCTGGTCAAAGAGGTTGAGCGCGGTCTGCACAAGCGCTACCCCGAGGGCATCCTGGATAACGTGCGAACGCAGGCTGAGTATGAAGTCGGCGTCATCATGCAGATGGGCTTCCCCGGTTACTTCCTCGTTGTTGCTGACCTTGTGCAGTATGCGAAGGACAACGGTATTCGCGTTGGCCCAGGGCGAGGTTCAGCCGCTGGTTCGATGATCTCCTACGCGCTTGGCATCACCGAGCTTGATCCGATCAAGCACGGCCTGCTGTTCGAGCGCTTCTTGAATCCCGAGCGCATCAGCATGCCTGATATTGACATCGACTTCGATGATCGCCGTCGCTCCGACATGATCCGTTACGCAACAAATCGCTATGGCGAGGAGCACGTTGCGCAGATCATCACCTACGGCTCCATCAAGGCCAAGGCAGCGATCAAGGACAGCGCTCGAGTGCTCGGCTTTCCGTATGCCCTTGGTGACCGCATCACCAAGGCTTTGCCGCCAGCAGTGATGGGCCGCGATATTTCGCTCGCGGGCATGTTCGATCCGAAGCACGATCGCTACTCAGAAGGCGCTGAGTTCCGCGCGCTCGTCGAAGCCGATGTTGACGCCAGCACAGTCGTGGAAACAGCCAAGGGGCTGGAAGGTTTGAAGCGTCAACCAGGCGTTCACGCGGCCGGCGTGATCCTGTGCCGCGAACCGCTGCTGGATGTCCTGCCCATCTGGCGTCGCGAGCAGGATGGCTCCGTCATCACCCAGTTCGACATGGGCGCTTGCGAGAGCCTTGGGCTGTTGAAGATGGATTTCCTGGGCTTGCGCAACCTCACCGTGCTCGATGATTGTCTCGCCCACATTCTTGCCAACCGCGGCGAAACGGTGGTGCTGGAAACCTTGCCCTTGGCAGATGGCCCCACCTACGAACTGCTCTCGCGGGGTGACACCCTCGGCGTATTCCAACTTGATGGCGGCCCGATGCGCGCGCTGCTTCGTTCGCTTCAGCCCGACAACTTCGAAGATATTTCAGCAGTCATCGCTTTGTATCGACCTGGTCCGATGGGCGCCAATGCGCACAATGACTACGCCGATCGCAAGAACAATCGCAAGCCGGTCACGCCAATTCATCCAGAACTTGCCGAATCGCTCGAAGAGATTCTTGGCGATACCTATGGCTTGATCGTGTATCAGGAGCAGGTGATGGCAATTGCCCAAAAGCTCGCTGGCTACTCGCTGGGCAAAGCCGATCTGCTGCGCCGCGCAATGGGCAAGAAGAAGAAGTCGATCCTCGACAAGGAGCTCGTGCCGTTCCGCGAAGGCATGCAAGCCAATGGCTTCGGCGACCGCGCGATTGACACTCTCTGGGACATCCTTGTGCCCTTCTCGGATTACGCATTCAACAAAGCGCACTCTGCGGGATACGGACTCGTCTCCTTTTGGACTGCCTATCTGAAGGCAAACTTCCCATCGGAGTACATGGCAGCGCTGCTGACGAGCGTGAAGGATGACAAGGACCGCTCAGCAATTTATTTGAACGAGTGCCGTCGCATGGGCATCAAGGTGCTACCGCCCGATGTCAATGACTCTGACTTTGATTTCACGCCGCGGGGCACCGATATTCGCTTCGGGCTGTCAGCAATTCGCAATGTCGGCGCCAACGTCGTGGATTCGATCATCGGCACTCGCCGCAAAGTCGGACGCTTCGCTGACTTTCACGACTTCATCGCGCAAGTCGAAGCCACAGTCTGCAATAAGCGGGTCGTTGAATCACTGATCAAGGCAGGTGCCTTTGATTCACTTGGTCACACGCGCAAGGGCTTGATCTCGGTTCACGAACAGGTCGTGGATTCGGCCGTCGATATCAAGCGCGCCGAGGCAGTTGGCCAGTTTGATCTCTTCGGCGGGCTTGATGCTTCGCACGACAATACCCTCGTCACTCCTCCAGACATCTCCATCGGCGAATGGGAGAAGCGAGTCCTGCTTGCAAATGAGCGCGACATGCTCGGCTTGTATGTCAGCGATCACCCGCTGCATGGCGCCGAACGCCTGCTCGCGCAGTTCACTGATCGCTCGATCGCCGCATTGCTCATCGACGAACGAGCAGATGGCATCACCGTGACACTTGGCGGCTTGGTCACGTCGGTTCAACGCAAGAACACCAAACAGGGTTCGTCTTGGGCGATCGTGAATCTGGAAGATCTTGAGGGCTCGGTTGAGGTCATGGTCTTTCCGCAGACCTATCAACACTCCAGCACTTTGTTGGTTGAAGACTCAGTCATCATCGTTCGGGCGCGAGTGGATCGCAGTGACGATGATGGAGTTCGCGTGGTGGCAATGGAGATCACGGCTCCAGACTTCAGCGAAGCCGAGGCCGGTCCGGTCCGACTGACCATGCAGGCCAATCGATGCATTCCACCGCTCGTTGATCGACTGAAAGAAGTGCTCGCCGTGCATCCGGGCACCACAGAAGTTCATCTGCATCTGACCGGCGGAGCGCGTACCACCGTGCTTCGACTTGACGACAAACTGCGCGTGACTCCAACTCCTGCGCTGTACGGCGATCTGAAGGCCCTGCTCGGCCCGAACTGCCTGAGCTGATGTCCACCACCCGCAAGGCCTCGGCTGTCATCGTGGCCGGACTCATCTTTGGAGTCGTCGTAGGCCTGGCCCTTGGTGTCATCTGGTGGCGGTTGGCGCCACGAGTGCAGGTGGTTGTCGAGTCGGGGCAGCTCGTCGAGTTTCAGCCCACCGGATTTCTTGCTTCCGATGTGACATTCGCCTTTCTGGCACTTCTTGCCGGCGTGCTCGTGACGATCGGCTTGGCCACCATGCGCCGTGAGCATCTGATTTCTGTTCTTGTGGCCGCGGTGTTGAGTGGAATCGTTGGCTCCATTGCCCTGTGGTGGGTGGGGCACATCCTGGGCGGGGTACAGATCGAAGGTCTTGCCGGCACCCAGAATCAGGTGATCGATGGACCACTAGTGCTGCATATGCCCGCGGTGGCCATGATGTGGCCGATTGCGGCAGCCGGGATTGTCACCGTGCTCGCCTTTGGTGACTGGCTGAGTGGCCTCAAGAAGGCCTAGCCATTGCCGTAAACTCCACTCGTGATCCGGCGCATTGATCTTCGAGGCAAGATCGTTGATCCTCGAACCACCCTGCCCCGCGCCGCGATGGACGTTGCCGACGCAACCAACCGCATCAGACCGATTCTGAATGATGTGCGCGAGCAGGGCGCATCGGCGGTTGCAGACTGGAGCCTGAAGCTCGACGGTGTCACACCGCCGTCGCTTCGAGTCCCGATCCAGAAACTTGCCGAGGCCGAGGCAGGGTTGGAGCCGCAAGTGCGTGCGGCACTGCTGGAAGCAATTCGGCGCGCCCGCATCGTTCACACCGATCAGCGCAGAACCGACATCAGTACCGTCGTGACTCGAGGTGGCACGGTCACCGAGCGCTGGTTGCCGGTGGCTCGGGTCGGGCTCTATGTGCCAGGTGGTCGAGCCGTCTATCCCAGCAGTGTGGTGATGAATGTGGTACCCGCCCAGGTTGCAGGGGTGCAATCGCTGGCAGTGGTCTCGCCCCCGCAGCTTGACCATGGTGGCTGGCCGCACCCAACAGTGCTCGCCGCGTGCTCCTTGCTTGGTATTGAAGAGGTCTATGCCGTTGGCGGTGCCCAAGCTATTGCGATGCTGGCTTACGGGGTTGAACTGCCTGATGGACAACGGTGCGCACCGGTCGACCTCGTCACCGGGCCCGGAAACATCTATGTCACGGCAGCAAAACGAGCACTGCAGGGGGTGATCGGCATCGACAGCGAGGCTGGTCCAACTGAAATTGCAATCCTTGCTGACGATTCTGCTGATCCGGTGCATCTGGCCGCAGATCTCATCAGTCAGGCCGAGCACGATGTGCTGGCTGCCGCAGTGCTTGTCACCCCCTCTTTGAGTCTTGCCGATGCCGTGCAGGCTGAGGTCACCCGCCAAGTTCCGGATGCAAAGCATCAAGAGCGCATTTCTGAAGCACTCGCTGGTCCACAGAGCGCGATCGTGCTTGTCGATGATCTTGAAGCTGGCCTGGCCTTGGTCAATGAGTATGCAGCCGAACACTTGGAAATTCAGACTGTCGATGCTCGCGAATGGGCGATGCGCGTGAAGAATGCAGGCGCGATCTTCGTTGGACCCTGGGCGCCGGTGACCTTGGGCGACTATGCGGCAGGTTCCAATCATGTGTTGCCTACCGCCGGCGCTGCACGGCACTCCTCGGGCTTGTCGGTGCAGTCTTTTCTGCGCGGAATTCACATCATCGAATACGACGAGGCTGCCCTTCGCCAGGTTGCTCCCCATGTGTTGGCGCTGGCCGATGCCGAGGATCTCCCCAGTCACGGTGCGGCCATCCATGCCCGCTTCAGTGATCTTGAAACCCCTATTGATCTCGAGTCCTCGTGAGTCAATTCCTTCTGCCGGTTCGCGAGGATCTCGTGGGCTCGGTTCCCTACGGTGCGCCGCAACTCGATGTCCCGGTGCGCCTCAATGTCAACGAGAATCCCTTCGCCCTACCAGCCGAAATCGCAGAGGCGATGGGCGCTGCCGTAGTTGCGATCGCACCGGATCTTCACCGCTATCCCGACCGCGAAGCCATGGAGTTGCGCGCTCAACTGGCGCGCTACTTGGGCAATGAATCAGGTGTGGAGCTTGCTGCTGAGCAGGTATGGGCCGCGAATGGTTCAAACGAGGTCATGCACCAGCTGTTCCTGGCTTTTGGAGGACCCGGCCGCACTGCGGTGAGTTTCGATCCGACGTATTCGATGTATCCCGAATACGCGCGCGACACCTTCACTCGCTACCTGACCTTTGCTCGCGATGCCGACTTCTCGATCATTATCGCCGCTGCAATTCGTCAGCTCAAGGATCAGCGCCCGACCCTGGTGCTGCTGACTTCACCAAATAACCCGACCGGCACCATGCTGCCAACAGCCGATCTCGTTCAGCTGCTCGATGCCTGCTTGCTCATCGGCTCCATCGTGATCGTCGACGAGGCCTACGCCGAATTTCGCAGCGCTGGCACACCGAGTGCACTTGAACTGCTTGCGAGCTACCCGAATCTTGTTGTCACCAGAACCATGAGTAAGGCCTTTGGTCTGGCGGGTGCACGAGTTGGCTATGCCGCTGCTAGCCGAGCAATAGTCGATGTACTGCGCATCGTTCGACTGCCGTATCACCTTTCCGCTGTTACTCAGAGCGTTGCCATCACCGCGCTGCAGTTCGCCGATGAATTGCAAGGTCAGGTCGCCACTTTGCGCAGTGAACGCGACGCACTTTCAAACTGGCTCATCGCGGAGGGCTACCAAGTTGCGCAGAGCGATGCGAACTTCATCCTGTTCGGCAGGTTCGTCGATCGTGATGTGGTGTGGGAATCGCTGCTGGATCAAGGAGTCTTGATCAGACAAACCGGGCCGGCGGCCTGGCTGCGCGTGAGTATCGGCACTCCAGAAGAGAACGATAGATTCAGGCAGGCGCTAGTGCAGGCACCAGGAACCGAACAGGAGGCGGCCCGATGAATAGGACCGCACGTGTGGAACGCAAGACCAAGGAGAGTTCAGTGCTCGTCGAACTCAATCTTGATGGCACTGGCGTGCATTCGATTGACACGGGCGTTCCCTTTTACGACCACATGCTTTCGCAGTTGTCCAAGCACGGTCTGCTTGATCTTACTGTGACTACCAAGGGCGATCTGCACATCGATGCACATCACACTGTTGAAGACACAGCATTGGCTCTCGGTCAAGCAATCAACGAGGCGCTCGGCGATCGCACAGGCCTGCGCCGCTTCGGTGACGCTGCTGTGCCCCTTGACGAGTGTCTGGTGCAGGCTGTTGTTGATCTGTCCGGTCGGCCTTTTCTCGTGCACGAAGAACCCGAAATTGTCGAACTCATCGGTTCGTACGACACTTCGCTGACACGCCACATCTGGGAATCTCTGGTTGCCACGGCGCAGATCACTTTGCATGTTCGCGTGCTCTCGGGACGCAATGCGCACCACATTGTTGAGGCACAGTTCAAGGCCGTGGCGCGCGCGCTTCGCGAAGCTGTCACAGCTGACCCGCGAGTCGTCGGTGTGCCTTCCACGAAGGGGACTCTCACCGCATCGTGACTTCGCCTTCAGTTCACATTCTTGATTACGGCTCCGGCAACCTTCGATCGGCTCACCGCGCGCTGGAACGGGTCGGAGCCGATGTCACCGTCAGCGCCGACTTTGACGCGGCTATGGCTGCCGACGGACTTGTCGTGCCCGGCGTCGGGGCCTATGCCGCTTGCATGGCAGGCATTCGAGCCGCTCGAGGCGATGTGCTGGTTGGTCGACGACTCGCGGGCGGACGACCTGTGCTTGGCATCTGCGTAGGCATGCAGGTGCTTTTCGATCGCGGGGTTGAGCACGGCATTCAGACCGATGGCCTGGGCGAATGGCCGGGGGTCGTTGAAGCCCTGAAGGCACCGGTGCTGCCGCACATGGGTTGGAACACCGTCCAGATCGCGCCAGACTCGAAACTCTTTGAAGGAGTCGCGGGAGAGCGCTTCTATTTCGTGCACTCCTACGCCGTGCGTTCGTGGGAGTTGGACGTCCAAAATGAGCGGCAAGCGGCCGCCAAGGTGACCTGGAGTCATCACGGCGAGGATTTCGTTGCTGCAGTTGAAGACGGACCGCTGAGCGCGACTCAGTTCCATCCGGAGAAGTCAGGAGATGCTGGCTTGCACTTGCTCAACAACTGGGTTCGCTCGCTCAGTTAGCCATTGCCTGCCGCTTTTCCACCCATTTCTCACCGTCGAATAGGGTTCCTTCCGTGTCTGCCCAATCTCCCCTGATCCTGTTGCCCGCCGTCGACGTTGCTGATGGCAAGGCTGTGCGCCTGACTCAAGGCAAAGCCGGTACCGAAAAGGAATACGGCTCGCCCATCGACGCAGCTCGCGCCTGGGTCAATCAGGGAGCCGAGTGGATCCACCTGGTCGATCTGGATGCGGCCTTCGGTCGTGGATCAAATGCAGCACTCATCGCGCATGTGGTGCACGACGTGCGCCACCAAGTCAAGGTCGAACTCTCCGGAGGTATCCGTGACGATGCCTCGCTCCAAGCTGCCTTGGCCACGGGTTGCACACGAGTGAACCTCGGCACTGCCGCTCTGGAGGACCCGGACTGGACTGAGAAAGTCATTCGCGAGCACGGCGAGCAGATCGCAGTGGGCCTTGATGTCCGCGGTACCACCTTGTCCGCTCGGGGCTGGACTCAAGACGGCGGCGATCTCTGGGAGACTCTTGAGCGCCTCGATGCCGCCGGGTGCCACCGCTACGTCCTCACTGATGTTGCCAAGGACGGCATGATGCACGGCCCGAACTTCCACCTCCTTCAGGAGGTGTGCGCGGCCACCACCAAGCCGATCATCGCCTCCGGCGGCATCCACCGCCTCGAAGATCTTCACAAGCTCGCCGAGATGGTTCCGCATGGCATTGAGGGGGCGATCATCGGTCGCGCGCTCTACGACCAGGCCTTCACTCTGCCTGAAGCCCTTGCCGCGTCGCAGGCACGCTACGACCCATACCAATGGGGTCCCGCGCAGCCGTGAGCCTTTCCATTCGAGTCATTCCCTGTCTTGATGTCGACGCCGGACGGGTGGTCAAGGGAGTCAATTTTCTTGATCTGCGCGATGCAGGCGATCCAGTTGAACTGGCAGCGCGCTACAACGCTGAGGGAGCTGACGAACTCGTCTTTCTGGACATCACGGCATCAAGCTCAGATCGCTCGACCATGTATGACGTTGTGAGCCGTACAGCTGAGTCGGTATTCATTCCACTGACCGTTGGTGGGGGAGTGCGCGCGGTTAGTGATTTTGATCGACTCCTGCGTGCGGGGGCTGACAAGGTCAGTCTGAATACTTCTGCGATCTCTGATCCGGATCTGCTGAGTGATGCTGCTGAGCGATTCGGTTCACAATGTGTTGTGCTGAGCATTGATGCCCGGCGCTGCCCTGAAGGTGTCAGCACCGACAGTGGATTTGAAGTCACCACCCACGGAGGTCGTCGCAGCACTGGGCTTGATGCAGTGGCTTGGTGCATTGAAGGCACGCGACGCGGCGCTGGCGAATTGCTGCTCAATTCTATGGACGCTGATGGCACCAAGCAGGGCTACGACATCGCACTCATCGAGATGGTGCGACGCGAAGTCTCGGTGCCGATCATCGCCAGTGGTGGCGCGGGCAAACTTGATGACTTTGTCCCCGCGGTCGTTGCAGGCGCGGACGCGGTGCTGGCTGCGAGTGTCTTCCACTTCGGTCAGATGCGCATTGACGAAGTCAAGCAAGCCTTGGCCGCGGCCGACTTCCCCGTGCGCTGATTCTTGCGGGTTCTTGCCTGTCAAATTCCCGTTGCAATTGGCAGATCATGGTTGCTCCACTGCGACCATGACCCGGCGTAGAGCGCGGTCTTGAAGCCGCCGACAATTTCAAGTGCCGCGATTTCATGGGCAGCGGTGACGCCTGAGCCGCAATAAACGCCGACTGGCCTGGCACCATTCACGCCGAGAGCTGCGAAGCGTGCTTGCAGTTCATCTACCGGGAGGAATCGACCTTCAGAGTCGAGGTTGGCTCTCGTGGGCGCATTGCGCGCGCCCGGGATATGACCGGCTTTTGGATCAACTGGCTCAAGCTCGCCGCGAAAGCGCTCGGGCTCGCGCGCGTCAAGAAGGAGGCCGCGTTGGGTGAAATCTTCGATTTCAGCCTGATCAAGGGTCCGTACTGCGCCCGAACTGAGCTCCACGACGCCCAGGATCGGCGCTACATCGTCAGTAGCAAGTGGATGCCCGGCGGCAACCCAGGCCGGCAACGCGCCATCGAGTAGTCGCACATCAGTGAAGCCAGCCCAGCGCAAGAGCCACCATGCCCGAGCGGAGATCAAGTTGCCTTCACCGTCATAGGCCACAACAGAATCGCCGGGGTTGATGCCCCAGCGCCGAGCCGCGCTCTGCAGTTGCTCTGGGCTGGGAAGGGGGTGGCGTCCCTGGGCTGGCAGTCCAATCGCGGAAAGCTCGGTGTCCAAGTCGACAAAGACGGCGCCGGGAATATGGCCCTTCAGATACTCGTCATGTCCGGGGGGCCCTGCGAGTGCCCACCTCACATCAAGCAGCACTGGCGGTCGCTTGCTTGCAATTGCGTTGGCGAGATCGTCCACAGTGATCAGCACGGTCATGCCATGCAGGGTATGAATTCGCTTGTCCCGCGTCCAGCCAAGATCATTCTTGGTGAGCAGCCCGTGGGTCTAGAGGTGGAGCATCGATGCTTTGAACGCAGAAACCGCACTTTCGTCCCCGTCGATTCGAACATCAGTGACCGATCGTCCATGCAGCAGCAGCATGATGTCCAGCGGCCGACCAGTCAGCATGAGAACGGGCGAACCAGTCTTGATTGCTGCGGGAGCCGCATCGATATCGGTGCGCTGCACCGTGATGCCCATTGGCAGCGATCGAAGCAGTAGCTTGCTCATCCGACCGAGTCGGCTCCACAGCACCTCGTTGAGTTCAGGATCCTCGCGACGAGCGATCCAATCCGGTGTTGCTCTTCGGACGTCCTCGCTATGAATCACGAATTCAATGATGTTCGCGGCTGCATCGACGCTGGCAATGGAAAGAGGCGACCACCGAGGTGCTCCCAGCCTGAACTGGGCCACCACCTCCTCGTAAGGATTCGCTGCCATCTCGGCCTGCACCTTGCTCGTCCAGTTGGCCAGAAAGGGGACGATGATCCCGGCTGCGGCATCGGGCCTTGCCTCGCGGATGACGAGATGAGCAGCCAGATCTCGCGTCGTCCAGCCAGCGCACAGGGTTGGGGCGTCAGGGCCTGCAGCGAGCATCAGGTCGGCCAGATTCTTGCGTTCGTTGTGGACCAAGGTTGAGGTGCTCATACGGGCATCATGACTCACCGGCAGAATATGGCCATGTCATCCCGCGAGGAGCTCTTGGCCGCAGTGCAGTTCAATGCCGATGGCCTTGTCCCGGCAATAGCCCAGCAACAGGGCAGCGGAGAGGTCTTGATGATGGCCTGGATGAACCGGGAATCGCTGGAAATGACCTTGGACTCCGGTAGGGCCACCTACTTCTCGCGTAGCCGTGCGCGCTTGTGGACCAAGGGCGAAGAATCGGGCAACGCGCAGATGGTGCTCAAGATCGCCACCGATTGTGATGGCGACACCCTGCTGCTTGAAGTAGATCAAACAGGCCCGGCATGTCACACAGGTACGCGCACTTGCTTTGACACCACGATTATTGAAGTGACGCCATGACCGCAATCCTGGGCTCGCGAACCGGCGTGGTTGCCCCCGATCTTGAGAGTTTCCGCGAACTGGCTCGTCAACGTCGAGTCATCCCAGTGGTTCGTCGGCTGCTGGCTGATGGTCAAACTGCTGTTGGTCTCTTCCAAGCATTGTGTGGTGACCGGGCTGGCACCTTCCTGCTTGAATCAGCCGAGCAGGGCAAGCACTGGTCGCGTTATTCCTTTGTGGGAGTCCGTGCGGCGGCGATGCTGACTGATGGCGACGGTGGCGCCCATTGGGTTGGACGCGTTCCACAGGGAGTGCCAACGACCGGCTCGCCCGTTGATGTCTTGCGCGACACTGTCGCGCTATTGCAGACGCCACCTTTGCCGGGTCTGCCGCCATTGACTGGCGGCCTGGTCGGCTATCTCGGTTACGACATGGTGCGACATTGGGAGCGAATCCCCGACGAGAACCCCGACGAACTTGGCTTGCCCGATATGGCGTTCCTTCTCGCCACTGATCTTGCGGTGCTCGATCACGCCGAGGGATCAGTGCTGCTCATTGCCAATGCGATCAACTACGACGCATCAGGCGAACGAGTCGACGAGGCATGGGCAGATGCTGTCGAGCGACTCGATGCAATGCAGGCAGCTCTTTCCACTGGTCATGCGCATGTGCCGTCGACCTTTGATCCCAATGCGATTCCAGAGGTCACCTCGTGGTCGCCCGATGGCAAGTACCTCGTTGATGTTGAGCGAGCCAAGGAGTACATCCGCGCCGGCGATGCCTTCCAGATCGTGTTATCGCAACGCTTTTCCACTCCATGTCCCGCGCCGGCCCTTGATGTCTATCGCATTCTGCGCACGACAAACCCGAGCCCGTACATGTATCTGCTTCGCATACCTGAAGCAGATACTGACCTGAGCGAACGAACGGCATTTGAAATTGTTGGTTCATCACCTGAGGCCCTGGTCACCGTGCAACAGGGTCACTGCGTTGTGCATCCGATCGCGGGCACACGCCCACGAGGTTCCAGTGTTGAAGAGGATGCAGCGCTCTCCGAAGACATGCTTGGTGACGCAAAGGAGCGGGCAGAGCATCTGATGCTGGTCGATCTTGCGCGTAACGATCTTGGCCGCGTCAGTGCTCCAGGTTCAGTGCAGGTTGTCGAGTTCATGCAGGTAGAGCTGTACTCGCATGTCATGCACATGGTCTCGACGGTCACTGGTGATCTCGCCGATGGCAAGACGGCCTACGACGCACTGGCAGCAACCTTTCCTGCTGGAACACTGAGTGGCGCGCCGAAGCCGCGGGCGATGGAGATCATCGACGAGCTTGAGCCACTTCGACGCGGTTTATATGGCGGAGTCGTGGGCTACTTCGACTTCGCCGGCAATGTCGATACTGCAATTGCAATTCGCACTGCTGTATTGAAAGACGACATTGCATACGTGCAGGCCGGAGCCGGCATCGTTGCGGATTCAGTGCCAGCAGCAGAAGAGGCTGAGTGCCGGGCAAAGGCCGCCGCCGTGCTGAGAGCAGTGGCTATCGCATCAACCCTGCGCCCGGTTGATTCGTGAGGTCGCGAAGACTCGCATTGACCTTGTTGATCGTCGGATCGCTCGGTGTCCTTGGCAGTTGTGCTCTTCAGTGGGTGTCGGCAAGCATCTCTGTTCTTGCCGGAGTCGGCACGCGCAGTTTCACCGCGACCGGCTCGCAGATGCTGCCGCAGGCCACCGCTTGGGCTGTCCTTGCTCTCGCTGGCTGCCTTGCGTACATCGCTCTGCGGAGTTGGGTGCGTCAGATTGTTGGAGTGATCGTTGCCGCGACTGGCGTGATGCTCGCGATCCAAGCCATCAGCTTTGGATTGAACCCGGTCGTGGATGCTGGTGGAGAGTCGCTGATCGATATCCAAATCCGACCCTGGTGGGTATTTGTGACCGTTTGTGCCCTGCTGATCGTGGCAGCTGGCGCGATGGCTGCGGGATGGAGCCGGTCTTGGCCGGCGCTTGGATCAAGGTACGAGTCCGAAGGTGTTCGACGTCATCGGCCACCCTCGCCTTGGGATTCTCTGGATGCTGGAGAGGATCCGACGATGTCAGATCCAGATGCGACCCAGACACCTGCTTAAATATGCACATGACTGATGCCCCGAACCCCATCGCCCATGGTCACGGCAACACCAAAGCAGCCTGGACCGCCGTCACGATCATCATGATCGCTTCCATTGTGGGAGCCCTTGGCGTCATGATGAACAACTGGATCGTGTTCTGGGTTGGCGTTGCACTCGTAGTTGTCGGTGCGATCGTCGGCAAGGTCATGCAGATGATGGGCCTGGGACAAGTTCAGCACGTGTAGTTGCTGCCGCATTCTGCCCGTTTACCAAACGCTGATCGAGAATTGACCTCTGTCGACCCTTGCCAGCGCAATTGTGTTCATCTCTCTGACACGCTAAGCGCATGAGCGAGAGCCAAGGGGTCAAGGGTCTCGTACTTGTCGTTGAAGACGAGCGGGCGATCTCTGATCTCTTGCGCATGTATCTCTCGCGCGAGGGCTATGGCGTCCATGTGGCAGCAACCGGACCAGATGGACTCTCGTACGCACGCACTCTGCATCCGGTTGCTGTAGTGCTTGATGTTGGTCTTCCCGGAATCGATGGAACCGAGGTGTGTCGCCAGTTGCGGTCTGAGGGCAACTGGGTGCCAATCCTGTTCTGCACCGCTCGCGATGATGAAGTCGATCGCATCATCGGCTTGGAGCTTGGGGCAGATGACTACATCACCAAGCCATTCAGCCCGCGCGAGGTTGTTGCGCGGGTGAAGTCTGTGGTGCGCCGTGCGCAGCATGCGGCCGAGGCGCCAGGTCCACTGAGTTTGGGCGAAGTTCAACTTGATCCCGTCACCCGGCGGGTGTCGGTTGCTGGCGAGCCCATGATGCTGACGGCTACAGAGTTCGATCTGCTCGCACATCTCATGGACAACCCTGGTCGGGTGTACAGCCGCGATCAGTTGCTGAGCGAGGTATGGGGCTACGCAGCAGTTGTCGGTACGCGCACCGTCGATGTACATGTCGCGCAGGTGCGATCCAAGCTCGGGGGTTACGACATCATTCGGACGGTGCGAGGAGTCGGCTACTCAGCCGAGGCAAGTCCGTGAGCATTCCCAAGCACAACAGCACGAGTCTTGTCACCCGCACTGTTCTGCTGACCAGCTTGGTTGCGGCCATCGTGGTGATCGTTGCCGGGGTGATCTCCTACCCCATGCTTCGTTCCGCCGAAGTCACGCAGTCGCGGGTCACTTTGGCTCGGCTGGCCGATCTCACGGCAACTGCAATTAACCGTGGTCCGTCGAGTCCTTCCGATGAGCAGATTCTTCCGCCGCCATTGGCTGCTTCCTTGCAGTCTGAACAGGTCAACGGCTTTGTCGTGTTCTCAGTTGACGCAGCTATTCCAGGAATGACAAGCACGGATCTGCGCGAACTTCTCATGCACGGCACGATCTCGATGGAAGGTGATACCTATCGAGGCGATGTTCTGATCGAGGGACGCGTCTTAGCCAGCGGAGGAGCTGTAGTACTTCAACAGCCGCTGGCAGTGGCTGGCGGATCCGCCCAGGAAGGGCTGCTCCGATTCCTGCTGGCATTGGTGATCGGCTTGCTGATAGCCATCCCGATCGGATTCTTTGCAGCAAGGCGCATGGTTCGCCCCTTGCGTGCTGCTCGCGATGCTGCATACGAAATGCAGGGCGGCTCTCGTGAAGTGCGGCTGAATCCCGAAGGGCCAAGTGAGGTGGCGGAGATTGCCATCGCACTGAATTCACTCAGTTCGGCCTTGGACATCTCCGAGCGCAGACAGCGCGAGTTCCTGCTTTCGGTCTCGCATGAGTTGCGCACTCCGCTCACTGCTGTGAAGGGATACGCCGAAGCTCTGGCCGACGATGTGATCGAGCCAGACGATGTGGCACGCACGGGAGCGACTGTTGCCGCCGAAGCGCAACGGCTTGATCGACTCGTCAGCGATCTGCTCGATCTGGCGAGGCTTGGGGCCGTCGATTTCCGCGTGCATCCATCGACTGTCGATATTGCCGAAGTCGGCCGCGACGCGGCAGAAGTCTGGGGATCTCGATGCGAGCGTGAGGAGGTGGATTTCAGATCCGAGATTCCTGAACACTCAGAACTCATCGTCACCGACCCAATGCGCTTGCGGCAGATCATCGACAACCTCGCCGAAAACGCGCTCCGGGTTTCGCCGACCGGTTCGGTCGTCGTCTTGGCGATTCGCGCGGTGCGCGAGGGCATCGAGGTCGAGGTTCGCGATTCGGGTCCCGGACTCACCGAAGATGACATGTCGATCGCCTTCGAGCCCGGGGCGCTCTACGAGCGCTACCGCGGTGTTCGTCCAGTAGGAACCGGACTCGGCCTCGCGCTCGTTGGCAAGCTCGCGCAAGGTTTGGGCGGTTCTGCTCGCGTCACAACTGCTGCCGAGGGCGGTGCTTGTTTCACCGTTTTCATCCCGCCGCTGGCACTTGAGATCGAATCCGACATACCCTGACTTCATGGAGACCGCGCAGGTGGTGCAGCCTGACCGCATTGTGATGTCGGCGCGCATCGATGCTCGCCCTTTGTGGCGGCGACTCGCCGGCCCAGTCGCGGTTGGACTCGGCGCCATCGGCGCGTGCGCCTATCTGTCTGCGGTGAATCCGAATGAGGCCGGTCACTACCCACTGTGTCCATCGCGCGCACTCCTTGGCATCGACTGCCCTGGGTGTGGCGGTATGAGGGGCATGTATTGCCTGCTGCACGGAGACGTGTCGGGAGCTCTCGATCACAATGTTCTGCTGTTCGCGATTCTGCCGATCGCGATTGGCCTCTGGGCCCTGTGGTTGTCGCGCGCAATTCGCGGTCGTTATCCGCAGGTGAGCTATCGGCAGTTCCGATTTCGCAATCGCTTGTTGATTTTTGGGCTGGTCATACTCATCGGATTTGGCCTGGTGCGCAATTTCGTCCCGTATTTGGGTTCAGGAGTCTGAATCGCTAGCTTCGGCTAGAGCGTGCATGTCGGTGGAACCGTCGATACAGTCTGTCGGGCTGACCTCGGCAAGGAGATTTCCATGAGTGTTGCGACTCAGACCCCGTCGCAGGAGAACCCTGAACACTCTGAGGTGACGGCTGTGCCAAAGCGCAGAGTGTTCACTCTTTCGCTCAGCGGTCCAGGCATCGCAGTGGCCGCCTTCTTCTTTGCCAGCTCCCTGCAGCCTTCGCTGCTTCCGCGAGCCGGAGCTGTCCAAGGCCTCGCTTCCGGTATCACGGCGGCAATCGGCTACGGCATTGGCGCAGGTGGGCAGTCACTGTGGACGTACTTGCAGATCCCGAAGATCAAAGGCCGAGCGCGAACTCTGGTCCTAGGCGTGATCTTCGTTTTGATCGCTTGGTCGGTCGCCTTCTCGGTTTGGCGCCAGGTGGGCTGGCAGAACGAGATTCGCGAGCTCTTTGGCATGAAGCCCGTCTCGTACACGACCTGGCCCGCCATCATCATCGTGATGGCGCTCGTCTTCGCGCTGATCCTCATTGTGTCGCGTGCCCTGCGCCTGCTCTTCAGCGTCGTAGGGCGGTGGCTTGCCCGCCGTATTCCGCGTCGACTTGCCATCGTGCTTTCCGCGGTCGTTCTTCTGATCCTTTTCTGGTCACTCATCACTGGCGTGCTCGTCAATGGTTTCTTCAACTTGGCGAACACAGTGTTCTCCAGCAGAGACGGATCAACAGCTCCCGGGATAGAGCAGCCCGCTCTGCCTGAACTTTCGGGCAGTCCCGCGTCACTGGTGAAGTGGGATGAATTGGGGCGGCAGGGTCGCAACTTCGTAGCAAGTGGCCCAACTGCTGCCGATATCAATGAATTCAGCGGCGGCGGTGCACTTGAACCGATCAGGTCCTATGTGGGCTTGAAGTCGGCAGCTACATTGCAAGCGCGTGCTGATCTGTTGCTTGAAGAGCTTAAGCGTGCCGGCGCTTTCGATCGTCAGGCTCTTGTCCTGACAACCACGACCGGCACTGGCTTCCTTGACCCTGCAGGTGTGGATCCCGTCGAGTACATATTCAATGGCGACATCGCAGTAGCTGGCGTTCAGTATTCATATCTGCCAAGCTGGATTTCGTTGCTCGCAGATCAAGATGATGTGAAGGAAACTTCACAGGTCGTCTTCGACACCATTCATGACTACTGGGCTGATCTGCCAGCAAGTTCCCGACCCAAGCTGTATCTGTACGGGCTGTCGCTTGGCTCCTTCGGAGTCGAGAGCGTGTTGAACTCGATAGACGTGATCAATGAGCCAATTGATGGTGCCGTGATGTCTGGGCCGCCGTTTGTGAATCCCTTGCACTCGCAGTTGGTCGAGGATCGCAAGGCAGGAACGCCCGAGTGGCTGCCGATCTACGGTGATGGCCGCACAGTTCGATTCATGGCCGAAGAGGGCTTCGCCAGCACGCCAGGGCCGTGGGGCCCAACGCGATTGGTGTACATCCAGCATGGGTCGGATCCAGTGGTGTTCTTCTCGCCAAGTCTGGCGTGGAGTGAGCCGGACTGGTTGAAGGAAGGCCAACGACCGCCAGATGTCGCTGAGCGAATGACCTGGTTCCCTCTGGTGACTTTCTGGCAGGTGGCGGCAGACCTACCGGGCGCCGCAGGAGTGCCCAAGGGCTACGGGCACGAGTACTCATGGAAGGCGAATACCGAAGCTTGGGTAGCGGTGGCCAATCTGCAGGCCTGGACCCTTGCCAAGACACAGAAATTGGTTTCGCTATTGGAGAAGCAAGCTCATTTCAGCGATTGATGTCCCTGCGCTCAACCAAATTTAGGCGAGAACTGGTCTAGGTCGGTCGCCGCATAGAATCCATCCTGTGAGCGTGCTGGCCGAGATCATCGTTGGAGTGCGCGAAGATTTGGCCACCCGGGTTGCTCGAACTCCGCTCAGCTCTTTGAAGGAACAAATTGCAAGTTCGAATCCAGCGATGCCAGTCGTTCCTCGGCTCACCAGCGGCGGGGTGCAACTGATAGCTGAGGTCAAGCGCGCCAGTCCAAGCAAAGGTGCTCTCGCCTCGATCGCCGATCCAGCTGCGCTTGCTCGCTCCTATGCAAGTGCGGGAGCCGCGGCCATCTCAGTCCTGACCGAGCAGCGCAGATTCGGCGGAAGCTTGACCGATCTCGCTGCCGTACGCGCCGCGGTTGATATCCCGGTGCTGCGCAAGGACTTCATGGTGGAGGAGTACCAGTTTTGGGAGGCCCGGGCCTATGGAGCAGACATCGTGCTGCTCATCGTCGCTGCGCTCGAGCAAGAGACCTTGATTTCCTTCTTGAGCCTTGCTCGTGAACTCGGCATGACGGCGCTTGTCGAAGTGCACGATGAGACGGAGATTGAACGAGCCTTGTCGGCCGGGGCCGATGTCCTTGGAGTCAACGCGCGCAATCTGAAAACCCTTGAAGTAGACCGTTCTGTCTTTGCCCGCGTGGTCCCGCTGATTCCAAAGGACTGCGTACGCATTGCTGAATCCGGGGTGCGCGCACCAAATGATGTCGTCGAGTACGGACTCGCGGGTGCTGATGCAGTGCTCGTAGGCGAGGCGCTCGTCACTGGCGCTGATCCACTCTCCGCCGCGCGCGCCATGATCGAGGCCGGCCAGACAGTGGGGCTTTCGTCATGACTGCAGGTCACTACGGCCCCTACGGTGGCCGCTTTGTTCCCGAGGCGCTCACAGCGGCCCTCGATGAATTGGATGCAGCCTTTCGCGTAGCCAAGGAAGATGAAGCCTTCCAAGCCGAGTTGCGCGATCTTGAGCACAACTACACCGGCCGTCCCAATCCACTGACTTTCGCTCGCAGATTCAGCCAGCATTGTGGTGGGGCTCGTGTCTATCTCAAGCGTGAAGATCTCAACCACACTGGTTCGCACAAGATCAACAACGTGCTGGGTCAGGCGCTACTCACCAAGCGCATGGGCAAGTCCCGCGTCATCGCCGAAACCGGTGCTGGCCAGCACGGTGTTGCAACCGCGACGGCAGCAGCACTGTTCGGTTTTGAGTGCACGGTCTACATGGGTCTGGAGGACACGCGCAGGCAGGCGCTCAATGTCGCACGCATGAAGCTTCTTGGGGCCGAGGTTGTTTCTGTCACGGCTGGCAGTCAGACCTTGAAGGACGCCATCAATGAGGCGATGCGCGACTGGGTGGCCAGTGTCGACACGACTCACTACGTGCTGGGCACTGTCACCGGTCCGGCCCCTTTCCCCGAGATGGTGCGCTACTTCCATTCAGTCATTGGTCGCGAGGCTAGAGAGCAGATCCTGAAGGCTGAGGGTCGATTGCCCGATGCGGTGGTCGCTTGTGTCGGCGGTGGCTCTAATGCGATGGGCTTGTTCAGTGGGTTCATCGATGACCCTGATGTCATCTTGCGCGGCTATGAAGCAGGTGGCGAAGGAGTCGAGACTGGCCGCCATGCTTCTCGGTTCTCAGGCGGTTCCCCCGGCGTGCTGCATGGCGCTCGCACATATGTCTTGCAGGACGAATGGGGCCAGACTCTGCCCTCGCACTCCATCAGTGCTGGCTTGGACTATCCAGGTGTTGGCCCTGAGCATGCCTGGATGCACGACACCGGGCGCGCCAGCTATGAATCGGTCACAGATGCGGAGGCGATGGAGGCCTTCGCGCTGTTATCGCGAACTGAGGGCATCATTCCGGCAATCGAAAGTGCACACGCATTGGCAGGCGCGATGCGCATCGGCAAGGAGCTTGGCCCTGATGCGCTCATCATCGTCAACCTGTCTGGGCGCGGCGACAAGGATGTTGCGACGGCTGCTCGTTGGTTCAACATCGATCTTGGCGGCACGGTTGCAGCTGAGTTGAGCCCAGAGATGGTTGAAGGGCGATGACCGCTCATGTCTCCAGTGCCTTTGCCAAGGCTGCTGCTGAGAACCGCGCCGCGCTGATCGGCTATTTGCCTGCGGGCTTTCCGACTCCTGAAATATCCGTCCGCTTGATCAACGCGATGGTCGGTGCCGGCGTCGACATCATCGAGGTGGGCTTGCCCTACTCCGATCCGCTCATGGATGGACCCGTCATTCAGCAGGCAGTCAATGAAGCGCTCGCCGCCGGCACCACGACTGATCATGTGATCGACGTCGTGCGACAGATAACGGAGGCTGGCGCCACCGCGATTGTGATGAGCTACTGGAATCCAATCGAGCACTATGGGGTGCAGAAGTTCGCATCAAGATTGCAGTCAGCTGGCGGTTCGGGCCTGATCGCTCCAGATCTCTCTCCTGAAGAAGGTGCGGATTGGGCCGCGGCCGCAACTGCACACGACATTGATCGCATCTTCATGGTCGCGCCTTCGTCAACTGACGCGCGCATTGCCGAGATCGTCAAGCACTCTTCAGGATTCATCTACGCGGCATCCACCATGGGCGTGACCGGCGCGCGCACCAGTGTCGGCGGCGCGGCCAGCGGCCTGGTCGCCCGCACTCGTCAGTTCACACAACTGCCGATTGGGGTGGGGCTGGGCGTCTCCACGGCTGCTCAGGCAGCGGAGGTTGCGGCATACGCCGATGGGGTGATTGTCGGCTCTGCGTTCGTTCGAAGAGTGCTCGATGCCGACAATGAATCTGCAGCCATAGCAGCAGTAAGTGAATTGGCACGGGAACTGGCGACCGGAGTGCGGCGTCTATGAAGGACCGTGACATACGGTGGTGCCTTGGTGCAACGGACAATTCAAGGAGTTCTAGGCGATGAGCAATTCTTCAAATGACCGGCGCGACCGCGCTGCTGCTGCCAAGTCGGCAGCAAACCTCGGCGGCAAGCGCCGCGAGCGGATGATCCGCATCGTGGGCGCGGCCACTGTGCTGGTCGTCGTCATAGCGATCATCGCCATCTCCGTGATTGCCAAGAACTCTGCCTCCTCAAGCCCGGACCCCGCGGTGACCGCGACAGCTGATCCCAACGCTGCGATTCCCAAGACCGCATTCCCAACCAGCAGTGAGTTTGCCTATGGCGTGCCATTTGGCACCGGCAGCGCAAAGGTGCCCGTGCTGCAGATGTGGGAGGACTTCCAGTGCCCGGCATGTGAGGCTGTCGAAACGTCCAACGGCGAAGGCATCCGCGCGCTTGCTTCAAGTGGCAAGGTGCAGCTCATCTGGCGTCCGACCACCTTCTTGGACACCAATTTGAGAAATGACTCGTCATTGCGGTCAACGGCCGCTTGGGGCTGTGCAATCGATGCAGGCAAGACAGATGAGTACCACAACACGGTCTACGCCAACCCGCCGGCAAATGAGGGTGATGGCTTCACCAATATTCAGCTGATTAGCTTCGCCTCGGATTCGGGCATCGAAGGTGCGGCGCTGGATACCTTCACCAAGTGCTTGAACGCGGGCACCTACCTGGGCTGGGCGGCCAATAGCACCGCTGCCTTCTACAAGTCAGGTGCGCAAGGCACTCCTTATGCACTGCTCAATGGGGTTGTCGTGCCCAATGACGTACTGGCCAATAAGGACAAGCTCGACGCTCTTGTTGCCAGCGCCACCAAGAGTTGATCGCTGCAATTGATCCGCGCATTCATCCCCAGCCCTGAGCAGGGGGTCTGGAATCTAGGGCCGATCCCGATTCGCGCCTATGCGATGTTCATCATCCTGGGCATCGTTGCTGCAGTCTGGCTCGGCAATAAGCGCTATGTGGCTCGAGGCGGCGAATCCGGCACGATCACCGATTTAGCCATCTGGGCTGTGCCATTTGGCATTGTTGGTGGTCGGCTCTATCACGTCATCACTGATCACCAGCTCTATTTCAGTCCCGGGGGTTCTGGAATCTCTGGGGCCATCCGCGTCTGGGATGGCGGTTTGGGCATCTGGGGGGCTGTTGCACTGGGCGCTCTCGGTGCCTGGATCGGAGCTCGACGCCACGGGGTCGCGCTGCTGCCGGTGGCCGATGCGATTGCCCCTGGCCTCGCTCTGGCGCAGGCCATCGGCCGATTGGGCAACTACTTCAATCAAGAGCTCTTTGGCGCGCCGACGAATCTGCCGTGGGGACTGGAGATCGACCCGGCCCACCGGCCGCCTGGCTACGAGCAGTTCACCACCTTCCATCCCACCTTTCTCTACGAGTCCTTGTGGATGGTCGGGGTCGCTCTGATCCTGATCTGGGCAGACAGGCGCTTCAATCTGGGTCATGGCCGGGTTATCGCCCTCTACATCGTGCTCTACTGCATCGGGCGGTTCTGGATCGAGCTCCTGCGCATCGATACTGCCAACCACATCCTGGGCCTGCGCCTGAATGTGTGGACCGCGATCATCGTGGGCATCGGGGGATTGGTCTGGTTCCTGCTCTCAGCCCGCCTCAAGCCAGGGCGAGAAGCACTAGCTGCGACCCGGTAGTATCTACCTTCGTTGGGCCAATGTCGTCCCGATAAGTCTGTACACCCATGGGGTAACAGCACGGCTACGACGATTGGATGAGCACGATGTTTCCCAGTTCCATTCCTGCAGCATCTGGTCTCTACGACCCGAAGTTTGAGCATGACGCCTGTGGTGTGGCCTTCGTTGCGACGCTCACTGGCATTCCCTCACACGACATTGTTGCCAAGGCCCTCACTGCGCTCGTGAACCTCGAGCACCGTGGCGCTTCAGGTGCTGAGCCGGACAGCGGCGACGGAGCCGGAATCCTCTTCAGCATTCCCGACGCATTCTTTCGGGCCGTAGTCGATTTCGATCTGCCGCCAGCCGGCTTCTATGCCGTAGGGATGGCCTTTCTCCCCAGCGATCCAACTGAGCTCGCCGAGGTGAAATCAGCCATCAATGCGATCGCGCAGACCGAAGGCCTTCGCGTGATCGGTTGGCGTCTGGTGCCGACAGATCCATCGTTGGTTGGCCACACGGCTCGCAGCGTGATGCCTGCCTTTGAGCAGGTGTTTGTTGCTGCCGATGACGATTCACTCAGTGGCATTGAGCTTGACCGTCAAGCCTTTGCATTGCGTAAGCGCGCCGAGCGCGATGCCACGGTGTACTTCTCATCTCTGTCGGCTCGCACCATCGTGTACAAGGGCATGCTCACTACCGGCCAACTCGAGCCCTTCTATCCAGATCTCTCAGATGAGCGGGTGGCCTCGCCGCTGGCATTGGTGCACTCCCGTTTCTCGACCAACACCTTCCCCTCTTGGCCGCTGGCCCACCCGTACCGCTTCATCTCCCACAACGGTGAGATCAACACCGTTCAGGGCAACCGCAACTGGATGCGCGCTCGTGAGGCAATGCTCAAGAGCGATCTCATCCCCGGCGACCTCACCAGGCTCTTCCCGATCTGCACCAATGGCGGTTCGGACTCAGCTTCCTTCGACGAGGTGCTCGAGCTGATTCACCTCGGTGGCCGATCACTGCCGCACGCCGTGCTAATGATGATTCCGGAAGCTTGGGAAAACCATCCTTCTATCGACCCTGCCCGTCGCGCTTTCTACGCCTTCCACTCCACCTTCATGGAGCCTTGGGACGGGCCAGCAAACGTCTGCTTCACCGACGGCAGCATCATCGGCGCAGTACTTGACCGCAATGGCCTTCGCCCAGGTCGCTACTGGGTCACTGAAGATGGACTCGTTGTACTCGGCTCCGAAGCAGGTGTGCTTGATCTGGATCCAGCCACCATCGTGCGCAAGGGCCGGCTGCAGCCAGGTCTGATGTTCCTAGTCGACACCGTCGCTGGTCGGATCATCGAAGATGATGAGATTAAGGCCGAACTTGCTGCCGCTGAGCCGTACGAGGCCTGGCTCGATGAGGGCATGGTTCACCTCGAGGAGCTTCCTGACCGCGAGCACATCGTGCACACCTCCGGCTCAGTTGCGCGCCGCCAGCAGACCTTCGGCTACACCGAGGAAGACCTGAAGATCCTGCTGGATCCGATGGCACGCACAGGCGCAGAAGCGATCGGCTCCATGGGTACCGACACGCCTATTGCGGTGCTCTCGGCTCGTCCGCGACTGCTCTTCGATTACTTCCATCAGCTCTTTGCGCAGGTCACCAACCCGCCATTGGATGCCATTCGCGAAGAGATCGTCACCTCTTTGCAGGGCACCATCGGCTCTGAGGGCAACCTGTTGGAGGCCTCGCCTGGCCACTGTCATCAGGTGGTGCTGCCGTTCCCAGTGATCGACAACGATGAACTCGCCAAGATCCTGCACATCAACGATGACGGCAACATGCCCGGCTTTGCTGCTGCAGAGATCGAAGGCCTCTACGACGTCGCCGGTGGCGGCGAGGCTCTGCAAAATCGCCTTGCAGAGATCTTCCACGAGGTGGATTCCGTCATCCGCGAAGGCAAGCGATTCATTGTCTTGTCTGACCGCGACAGCGACGCCGATCGTGCGCCCATCCCAACCCTGCTGCTGACTTCGGCAGTGCATCACCATCTCGTTCGCACCAAGGCACGCACAATGGTCACGTTGATCGTTGAGGCCGGTGACGTACGCGAGGTGCACCACGTGGCACTGCTCGTTGGCTACGGAGCTGCAGCAGTAAACCCCTACCTGGCCCTTGAGACCGTCGAGGACATGGTGCGCAGAGGCGTCATTGACGACATTTCTCCAGAGAAGGCAACTCGCAACCTGATCAAGGCACTTGGCAAGGGGATCTTGAAGGTGATGTCGAAGATGGGCGTTTCGACTGTTGCCTCCTACCGGGGCGCGCAGATATTCGAGGCTGTTGGTCTTGGGCCAGAGGTCATCGAGGCCTACTTCACCGGCACGAGTTCAAAGCTCGGCGGCGTCGGCATCGACGTACTCGCACAAGAAGTGGGAGCTCGCCATGACATCGCCTTCCCACCCAGTGGCATCTCACCGGCGCACCGCACGCTGAACGTCGGTGGCGAGTACAAGTGGCGTCGCGAAGGCGAACTGCATCTGTTCAACCCAGAGACGATCTTCCGCCTGCAGCACGCCACCCGCAATAAGCGGTACGACGTCTTCAAGGAGTACACGAGCGAAGTCAATGAGCAGTCCGAACGACTCATGACTCTGCGCGGGCTCTTTGAGTTCCGCGATGGCGTACGCGAACCAATCAATATTGAAGAAGTCGAGCCGATCTCTGAGATCCTCAAGCGCTTCTCCACGGGTGCGATGTCATACGGCTCCATTTCGTCCGAGGCGCATGAGACTCTCGCAATTGCAATGAATCGGATGGGGGCGAAGTCCAACACCGGTGAGGGTGGCGAGGATCCAGAGCGATTCGTGCCACTTCCCAACGGGGATTCAAAGCGTTCCGCGGTGAAGCAGGTGGCTTCGGGTCGGTTCGGCGTGACGAGTGAGTACCTCGTCAACTCAGACGACATCCAGATCAAGATGGCCCAAGGCGCTAAGCCCGGCGAGGGTGGTCAGTTGCCCGGAAACAAGGTCTACCCATGGATAGCCAAGACTCGCTATTCCACTGCTGGCGTTGGTCTCATTTCACCACCACCGCACCACGACATCTACTCCATCGAGGATCTTGCACAATTGATTCACGATTTGAAGAATGCCAATAAGTACGCGCGCGTGCACGTCAAGCTCGTATCTGAAATTGGCGTTGGCACGGTCGCCGCTGGTGTTTCCAAGGCGCACGCCGATGTCGTGCTGATATCCGGTTTCGACGGTGGCACTGGGGCTTCGCCTCTCACCAGCCTCAAGCACGCGGGAACACCGTGGGAGCTCGGCCTCGCCGAGACTCAGCAGACGCTGATGATGAATGGTCTGCGCGATCGTATCGTGGTGCAGACCGACGGTCAGTTGAAGACCGGCCGCGATGTCATGGTCGCTGCGCTGCTTGGCGCAGAGGAGTACGGCTTTGCCACAGCACCGCTGGTGGTCATGGGCTGCGTCATGATGCGAGTCTGCCATCTCGACACTTGCCCAGTCGGCATTGCCACCCAGAACCCCGTGCTGCGTGAGCGCTTCACCGGCAAGCCTGAATTTGTAGAGAACTTCTTTGAGTTCATTGCACTTGAGGTTCGCGAACTGCTCGCTCAACTCGGCTTCCGCACCCTCAATGAGGCCATAGGCCAAGTCGAGATGCTCGATACCAAGAAGGCCGTAACGCATTGGAAAGCAGCGGGGCTGGATCTTTCACCGATCCTTGAAATGCCACGTGTGGCCGAGGACTCACCTCGTTACGCAACCGTCAAGCAAAACCATGGTCTCGATTTCGCTCTCGACAATGAGCTCGTCGAGATCTGCCAGCCAGCAATCAATGACGGCGAGTTGGTTCGCGCCCAACTGACCGTGCGCAACGTCAATCGCACCGTCGGCACGATGCTCGGAGCCGAGGTCACTCGTCATCACGGCGGTGCTGGCCTGCCAGACGGCACGATCGACCTGACCTTCATCGGTTCGGCTGGTCAGTCTTTCGGTGCGTTCCTGCCCAGTGGCATCACTCTTCGCCTGGAAGGCGATGCCAACGACTATGTCGGCAAGGGCTTGTCTGGTGGTCGCATCGTGGTGCGGCCGCATCGGCAAGCGCAGTTTGTTGCCGCCGAGCAGATCATTGCTGGCAACGTCATCGGATACGGCGCTACCCGCGGCGAGATCTTCCTGCGGGGTCGAGCAGGAGAACGCTTCTGTGTTCGCAACTCTGGCGCCATCGCCGTGGTCGAGGGAGTTGGCGACCACGCTTGCGAGTACATGACAGGTGGTCGTGTCGCGATCCTGGGGGCAACCGGACGCAACCTCGGTGCTGGCATGTCTGGGGGGATCGCCTACGTCCTGGACTTGGATCCCGACAAGGTCAACCCAGAGATGATCGATCTGGATCCGTTGACGTCAACGGATGCTGACGAACTGCACGAAATCCTGCAGAAGCACTACGAGGAAACGGAATCGTCGGTTGCGCATCAACTGCTTGAAGACTGGATCACCGCGCTTGGTCGATTCACCAAGGTGATGCCCAAGGACTACAAGCGCGTATTGCAGTTAACGCAACAAGCTGTCGACGAGGGTCTTGATCCGCTCGTCTTTGTGATGGGAGGCGGACGTGGCTGATCCAAGAGGTTTCCTCAGCGTTGGGCGTGAACTGCCGACGCGGAGGCCAGTGGGAATTCGCTTGCAGGACTGGAGCGAGGTGTACGAGGAGTTCGGCACCGATCATGTGCAGAAGCAGGCCAGTCGATGCATGGACTGCGGTATTCCCTTCTGCCATATGGGATGCCCACTGGGCAATCAGATTCCTGAGTGGAATGACCTCGTCTATCGCGATGACTGGGAGTCAGCCATCGAATGGCTGCATGCGACAAACAATTTCCCCGAGTTCACCGGCCGGCTGTGCCCGGCGCCTTGTGAAACCGCGTGCGTGCTGGGCATCAATCAGGATCCGGTGACGATCAAGCAGGTTGAGGTTTCGATCATCGACCGCGCCTGGGATGAAGGCTGGGTTCAACCGCGAGTTCCTGACAAGGTCTCAGGTCTGACGGTTGCTGTCATTGGCTCAGGTCCTGCTGGTCTTGCTGCTGCTCAGCAGTTGGCCCGCGTGGGTCACACCGTGGCGGTCTACGAGCGTGCCGACCGCATCGGCGGTCTGCTGCGCTACGGCATCCCCGAGTTCAAGATGGAGAAGCAGGTCCTAGATCGTCGGCTCGCTCAGATGGAGGCCGAGGGAGTGCGTTTCCGGCCCGGTGTCGACATCGGCATCGATTTCACCGGGCAGGATATTCGCCGTCGCTATGACGCCGTGGTGATTGCCATTGGTGCAACCAAGTGGCGCGATCTGGAAGTTCCCGGCCGTGATTTGCGCGGGGTGTATCAGGCTATGGAGATCCTTCCTCTGGCCAATCGCGTGCAAGAGGGCGACATCGACGAGTCACCACTGGATGTCAAGGGCAAGCACGTGGTCATCATCGGCGGTGGCGACACCGGCGCTGACTGCCTGGGCACCTCACATCGTCAAGGTGCAGCTTCGGTGACTCAACTCGAGATCCTGCCGACTCCGCCGCGGACTCGTCCGGGCGATCAGCCATGGCCGACCTACCCGATGATCTATCGCACCTCCAGTGCGCATGAAGAGGGCGGCGAGCGGATGTTCGCTGTGTCCACCACTCACTTTGTCGATGATGGCACTGGCCAGGTCAAGGGTCTTGCTCTTGTTGACGTGGAGCCATTTGAAGGCGGCTTCCGCCCGGTCGAGGGTTCCGAGCGCGTGATTCCAGCAGACGTCGTGATGCTCGCGATGGGCTTCACCGGCCCCGACGCGCAGACCTTGGTTGAGCAGTTCGACCTCAGCCTGGATGGCCGCGGCAATATCAATCGCGATGCTGACTACGCCACTGAAGTCGACGGAGTCTTCGTTGCTGGTGACGCCGGACGAGGTCAATCACTCATCGTGTGGGCCATTGCCGAAGGCCGCGCTGCTGCTGCTGCTGTTGATTCATATTTGAATGGCTCGACCACCTTGCCATCGCCGATTGCATCGACAGTGCGTCAACTCATGGCCTAGTGGTCACTCTCGCGATGATCTCGCTTACACCGCTTCAGATAAGGTCATGAATATGCGTCGCGCGAAGATCGTTGCCACGATGGGCCCGGCCACCGCCGATATCCAGGCCATTCGTGGACTCGTTGAAGCTGGCATGGACGTCGCGCGACTCAATCTCTCGCACGGCAGTTATGAGCAGCACGAAGAGGTGTATCGCCTTATTCGGCAAGCAGCTGACGAATCCGGGCGCGGTATTGGCATCCTCGCGGACCTTCAGGGGCCGAAGATTCGTCTAGGTCGCTTTGCTGCGGGACCAGTGCTGCTTACTGAGGGCGAAGAATTCGTCGTCACGACAGAAGAAGTGCCAGGCGACAAGTTCATCGTCTCGACGTCATACATGGGTCTGCCGCAGGATGTTCATCCTGGTGACAGTGTGCTGGTCGATGACGGCCGCATTGCGCTCGAGGTCGTTCGCGTCGATGGTCCGCGTGTTGTGACCCGGGTAGTCGAGGGTGGACGCGTCTCAGACCACAAAGGCTTCAATCTGCCAGGAGCTGCAATGAGCGTGCCAGCAATGTCGGCGAAGGATCGCGGGGATCTCCGCTGGGCTCTGCGCATCGGCTGCGACATGATCGCGCTCTCCTTCGTGCGCAGCGCTACCGACATTGAAGATGTCCACGCGATCATGACCGAGGAGGGTGTGCGCGTTCCGGTGCTGGCCAAGGTTGAGAAGCCACAGGCCGTGGCCAATCTGCAGGAGATCATCAATGCCTTCGATGGCGTGATGGTTGCTCGTGGTGATCTCGGTGTTGAACTGCCGCTGGAGCAGGTGCCCCTGGTGCAGAAGCGCGCGATTCACATGTGCCGTGAAGCCGGCAAACCTGTGATCGTGGCAACGCAGATGCTCGACAGCATGATCAGCGCCAAGCGACCAACTCGCGCAGAGGCCAGCGATGTCGCCAATGCCGTGCTGGACGGCGCCGATGCATTGATGCTTTCGGGTGAGACCAGCGTCGGTGCACATCCCACAACTGTTATAGAGACGATGGCCCGCATCATCGTGCACGTTGAGAGTGAGGCGCTGGGTCAGCTTCCTGGCTTGGATGAGCCACACGCAGGTTCCACAAACCGGGCGCTCACACACGCGGCCGTCACGGTTGCTGACGACGTAGATGCCTCGTATCTGATCGCATTCACCGAGACCGGACTTTCAGCCCGACTCATCGCCCGCTGGCGAAGTGCCACGAAGTTGCTGGCGTTTACACCGAACCCGCGCGTGCGCAGCCAGCTGGCGTTGACGTGGGGAGTGGAGACCTTCTTGGTCTCGCAGGTTGAGCACACCGATGACATGGTCGTGCAGGTGGACAAGGCATTGCTTGATATCGCCCGAGTGACGCCCGGAGAGCGAGTGGTGATCGTTGCCGGTGTGCCACCGGGTGTTCCTGGCACGACAAACGGCATGCGCGTGCACCGCATCGGCGGTTCGGGCATTGGCTCCGGCGTTTAGTTCAATAAAAGCTCACACGAAAATCTTGTACTGCTGCAGCCCCAGCCCGTATGGTCCACGGTATGACATACGGTGGAGTCGACGGGGCCGAGGGAGTTGTTGCGTCGGCCGCTGACCGCGGAGTTCTGGATCAACTATCGATCGTGGAAGCCGCCATTGAGGTGCTGGAAGAACAAGGCGTTGCGAAATTCACGGTGGCCGCCGTTGCAAGGCTGCTCGCGGCACCAGTCACGAGTGTCCATTGGCACTTCCGGACGAAAGCCGACTTGCTCAATGCCGTTGCAGAACAGGTCACTCTTGACTTCTACAACGCGCTGCCCCCTGTGGCATTGGAACGGGCTTGGGACGTAGAACTCCAGACCTATTTCAAAGCGATGCGTCAGCAACTCTTGAAGAATCGATCGTTCATCGATCTCTCGCTGGACCGAGGTGGCTACTTGCTGAGCCGTCCGCGAGTCAGACAGACAATCAACGTGCGTCTTGAAGCCGAGTTGGCGGCTTTGGTGCGAGTAGGAGTGAGTCCCGATGATGCCTATCGGCTCTACAACACCGGCTCGAACTACGTGCGTGGCTTTGTCGTGCTTGAGCTTGCTCATGTGGGGCAGATCCACGAGGCCGAAGATATTGAAACGCAGTTGCTTGATCCGCAGAAGTTTCCATTGATGTCGCAGATTCCTGATCTTGGGGCCTTGTCATGGCGAGATGCCGATCATCAATTCGATCTTGGCCTGAAGTTGCTGCTTATCGGGATGCGGGAGCAGATACAGACCGAAGTGTGAGTTCAGCGGTTGATTGCCGTGTACGTCGTCGATGTAACAGCGATTGGAGTCGTAGATGTCCGCAAAGCCAGCAGGTCAGCCGATCAAGATCGGTCTCTTGAATGACTACCAGCCAACGGGCAAGGAACCAAACCCCCGATGGGGGCGGCCGATGGACTTGGTTTTCCAGGAAGGCTTGCGCACAGGCATGATCGATCGACCAGTCGAATTGATATACCGAGGCGTTGAAGGTCTGCCGCGCGGAAGTGTGAAGGCAGTGATCGATGCCTATGGCGAACTGGTTGACGAAGGCTGTCTTGCAATCCTGGGTCCTAATATCAGCGATAACGCGGTGGCGCTGCGCGAGCACATCGAGAAGCGCTTCATGGTGCCCTCGATCAGTGTCTGCGGCTCCGAGCACTGGCTTGGTGAATGGACTTTTCTATTGAACAACGGCTCCATGACGGATGAACCCATTTTGTGGGCTGATCTCATGAAGCGCGCTGGTCAACAGACCGCTGGCGTTCTTGTGGAACGCGCGTACATTGGCGAGGAATACCTCAGAAATTTCAGACGAGCTGCGCAATTCGAAGGCATCCAGATCGTTGCGGAGGAACGCATCGCCCAAACGGGCCAAGACATTACCGGCGCAGTTGCTGCGCTGCATCAGGCCGGCGCAAGCGCGATTGTGCATTGCGGTTTCGGTCTTGGGATTGCCGAGATCAATGCAGCGTTGAAGGAGCTCGACTGGGATCCACCACGCTATATGGGTACGGCATTTGAGACGGGGATGGTGCCTGAACTTTGGGATGCCTTTCAAGGCTGGATCGGACTGGAGCAATATGACGAGAAGAACCTTGTCGGGCAAGATTTTCTTGATCAATACGAGGCCGCCTACGGCGAGCGTCCGGAATATTTCTCTCCGCTGTTGTGGCGCGACGCGGCTATGTCATTTCTTTATGCACTCGCCGATGCACAGCCCTTATCTCCACGCGGAGTCAGGGATGCATTAGAGCGAGTGAAGATGCTGCCTGCAGCATGCGGATCACCGGGTATGCGCATTTCATTTGGACCCTGGCTGCATAAGGGTTGGGTTGGCGCGGGATATATGGTTGCCCGGAAGCTAGATCCAGATGGCAAGGAACTCGGCAAGCTTTGGAAGTCGACGCTCGTTGGTAGATACGGTCAGGACTGAGCGCTCACGTGCGACCGAAGGCTCGGTCAGTGCTCATCGCATCGGCGGTGGGCCCGGCGCGAAACGGAGGAGCACCGCATCTGTGGTGCATTGGAACCGATAAGCCGCACCACCAGGAACCATGACGCCATCATTGGGCTTGAGTTCAGCGAGCAGGACCGAGTCCGCTGCCTAGAAGGTGGCTGCACCTTCGATAAGAAACCAGATCGAATCTCCCGGGTGCGAGTGCAGCCCGTTCTCCCCACCATCGGCACGGTAACGGCTGACTGAAAGTCCAAGCTCCTGGCTCCGCGCGAGCGCAGCAGCCTTCCCGGTGAGGTCGCTTGTCGTGAAGGTCTGGAATCCGCCAGGAGCTTCAGTGGTCGCTTCCGACAAGGGCAGATCCCAGGCCACACGGTCGGGAAAGTGGCCGTAGAACTTCTCTGTCACGTCGTGATCCTTTCACAAAGGCCGCGTCGGCATTCAGAGTTGGACTCGGTCAAAGTGATACCATAAGTGGTAGCATGCGGGCATGGCCATGACCCTTCGCCTCAGTGAACAGGACGCCCTCGCCCTGGCCGAGCAGTCGGCGGTCGAGCATCGATCTCAGCAGGAGATCGTCACTACGGCAGTTCGCGAGTACATCGAACGCACCAGTCGTCGCTCATTGTTGGAACAGGTGTTGAGCGAACAGTTGCCGAGATATGCAGAGGCTCTGGAGCGGCTGGGTCAGTGATCTACCTGACCCTTGACGAGCTCCTCGTAGTCGCTGAGCGGGCAATTGGGCAGCAGGTATTGATACGCGACGCAGGGCTGTTGGAGTCCGCGTTGGCACGACCTCAAACCGTGCTTTTTGGCGATGATGCGTATCCCGACATTCATACGAAAGCCGCGGCGCTCCTTCACTCGATCTGCGCCAATCACGCCTTGGTCGATGGAAACAAGCGACTGGCATTGGCCGGCACGATTGCCTTTCTTGGCCTCAACGGCTGGCAGTTGACTTGGACAAACGATGAGGCCTACGACGTCGTGATTGCGGTGGCCTCAGGTGAACTTGACGACCTTGCCCAACTGGCTGAACGAATACGAGCCGGTTCTGAAATGCGATAGGCAAGCAACTAGACAGTGACAGTTATGAAATCACCAGTCCAGGACAACTCGCTCGTGCGAGCGGGCTTTGTGAAATCGGTGCGTGCCAAGTCGACGACGTAGACCGTTGGATCGCTAACAGTCCGAAAGGCGAATCTGCCCGCGGTGAGGTTCACGATCGTGTCCCATACGGTCACTTCGTCAGTCAGCACGCCGCCAGCGCCCTCTTCTTGAATCAAGCCTGGGGGGATGTCGAAGGAATTGAGAATGTGCAATGCCAACTGCTCGGTCTCGCGGCTGTCCTTTGCCTGTTCTGCCAGCTCCACCATCGCGAGTGCTCGGACGAATCTTGCTGGTGGCGTGTAGTCACCGGGCAGCCCCTTTAGGCCTTGACCTTGTCCGATCGCTGCGAATGATTGGCCGTCAAGCTTGATGCCAGTCGGATTCTGGTTCGACAGGCCGACGTAGTTCTGCACGTTAGTCAGGTGCCAGTCCAGGTAAGGGGAGTTGGTTGCAACTCCCATCGGGTTGTCGAGAATGCGCATGCCATCGGAGTGGAACTCAATCGCGATGGATGCCGTCGCGTCGTGGACCAGGCAGTGAATGGGCGGAACGAAACCCATCCCCGGATCAACGCCGACCACATTGACGCTGAGCATTGCCTGCTTGGCCTCAGCCACCGATGAGCAGGTGCCCAGGAGTAGGGCGATCAGATCAACCTCTGAGACATCTGAACCGTCGCCTTTGGGCAATTGGTAGGTGCAGTAGCCACCCGGCATGTAGAGCAGGTGAGCTGAGAGGCCCTCAGTGTTCAGGCCATCCAAGAGCCAGGCGGGGTTGCCGAAGCCGCACATGCCGACCACGCCGAACTTGGCTTTCCAGCTTTTGCCGGCAACCGCACCCGGAACCGCGAGGCTGCTTCCCTGGAAATCGCTCGGCAGTACAGCGAGGGCTGTCGGCATGGCCGTGGGAAATTCCAGGCTCCGCCCCACGACGACAGATCCGTCCTTGGCAGGTTTGGTCTTGAAATTCGTGCACATGTGGGTCCTCTCCGCGGTTGCCTCAGACGCTTCGAGGGCGCCTTGAGGCTAACTGATCCTGGTGTCGGCTGCCGGGATCGAGGCATTAGAGTGTGACCTGCTCGAACATCCTTTAAGCCCGTCCTGTGAGGCGGGGAAGGGGGTCCGAATGGACTCTGCACGTGCGCACGATCTACGGACCGTGCTTTCCGGCGATGACATTGCCCGCGCTAGCCGTCGCATTGCCCACGAGATCGTTGAAAAGGCCAAGGGCGCATCCGATCTCGTCATCCTTGGAATCCCAACTCGTGGCGTCTATCTCGCACAGCGGATTGCAGGCGTGATCTCTGAGATCGAAGGCATCCAAGTTCCCGTCGGATCCCTCGATATCACTTTGTATCGCGATGACCTTCGGCTCCAACCGCCGCGTGCTCTGGAACCCACGTCAATCCCCTCCGGAGGGATCGACAACAAGACGGTGGTGCTCGTCGACGATGTTCTCTACTCCGGACGCACCATTCGCGCCGCGCTGGATGCCTTGAACGATGTGGGGCGCCCCGCAGCAGTACGTCTTGCGGTGTTGGTCGATCGTGGACATCGCGAACTCCCGATCAGACCTGACTACGTCGGCAAGAACATTCCCACGTCTTCCACTGAACAAGTCTTTGTTCGGCTTGCTGAGCTCGACGGCACCGACTCCGTTGAAATCGCAGACGGCGGGGGTGTGTGATGCGGCATCTTCTGTCTGCAGGCGAACTTGATCGCGATGCCGCATTGCGCATTCTTGATACTGCCGCTGAGATGTCGGCGCTCTCAGGTCGGTCAGTCAAGAAGCTGCCGACCCTGAGGGGTCGCACAGTCGTCAACCTCTTCTTTGAGGATTCGACCCGCACCCGCATCTCATTCGAGCTCGCAGCCAAGCGACTTTCGGCCGATGTCATCAACTTCGCGGCCAAGGGCTCATCGGTGTCCAAAGGGGAGAGCTTGAAGGACACCGCTTTGACCCTCGAGGCGATGGGTGCTGATGCTGTGGTGATCCGACATTGGGATTCAGGAGCGCCCTATCGACTCGCTCACGCGAAATGGATCGGTGGTTCGGTCATCAACGCGGGCGATGGCACCCATGAGCATCCAACTCAGGCGCTGCTTGACGCATACACAATGCGCAAGCATCTGCGCAATGGCACGGGCGCTCTCGAAGGTGTACGGGTTGGCATCGTTGGCGACGTCTTGCATAGCCGAGTTGCGCGATCCAATGTGCTGCTCCTGCAGACCCTTGGCGCCGAAGTGACACTCGTAGCACCGCCGACCCTGCTGCCAATCGGCATTGAAGAGTGGCCATGTGAGGTGAGTTATCACATTGATGAAGTGCTGCCGAAGGTTGACGCCATCATGATGCTGCGCGTGCAAGCAGAGCGGATGAAGGATGCCTACTTCCCAACAGCTCGCGAATACAGCCGCCTGTATGGGCTCGGTGGCGAAAGGATGCGACTGCTCCCTGAGCACGCGATCGTGATGCACCCCGGTCCGATGAATCGCGGAATGGAAATCTCTGCTGAAGTCGCCGACAGCGCAAAGGCAGTGATGGTCGAACAGGTCGCCAATGGCGTGAGCGTGCGCATGGCAGTGCTGTATTTGTTGCTCGGTGGGGCGAAGGAGTTGAGCCAATGACCGCGATCGTCATTCGGGGGGTGCGTCCCTACGGGGAGCATGCCGTCGATCTCGTCATCAACGATGGAGTGATCACTGAGATCCTCGATGCCGGCACTGGTGTCGGAACCATTGTTGAGGCCGATGGCCTCGTGGCCCTGCCTGGCTTCGTCGATCTGCACACGCACTTGCGCGAGCCAGGACGCGAAGATGCCGAGACTATTGAAACTGGCTCTCAAGCCGCTGCCCTAGGCGGCTTCACCTGCGTTCACGCAATGGCCAACACTGATCCGGTTGCCGACACCGCCGGAGTCGTTGAGCAGGTCTGGCGCATTGGTCGCGAGATCGGACTCGTGGATGTGCGACCAGTCGGAGCGGTGACCGTCGGCCTCGAAGGCACGCAGTTGTCTGAAATCGGCGCCATGGCGAATTCAGCGGCCGGCGTCACGGTCTTCAGCGACGATGGCAAGTGCGTGCACGATGCACTACTGATGCGCCGAGCACTCGAATACGTAAAGGCTTTCGGGGGAGTCGTCGCGCAACATGCGCAGGAGCCGCGGCTTACCGAGAATGCGCAGATGAACGAGGGCGAGCTCTCAGGTCGGCTTGGCATGGTCGGTTGGCCAGCTGTTGCTGAAGAGGCGATCATCGCTCGCGACGTCCTGCTCGCGGAGCATGTCAGTTCTCGCTTGCACGCCTGCCACGTATCAACTGCCGGTTCAGTTGAGGTGATCCGCTGGGCCAAGAGTCGCGGAGTCAATGTCACTGCTGAAGTCACGCCACATCACCTGCTGCTCACTGAGGATCTCGTTGCAACGTACGACCCGATATACAAAGTCAATCCGCCCTTGCGCAGCGCCGCTGATGTCTTTGCTCTGCGCGCAGCGCTGGCCGACGGAACCATCGATGCGGTGGCAACTGATCATGCGCCGCATCCTCATGAGCACAAGGATTGCGAATGGGGATCAGCAGCGATGGGCATGCTCGGCTTGCAGACTGCATTCAGCGTCGTCATGGAGACCATGATCGAACCTGGGCTGCTTGATTGGCGCGGGGTTGCTGACCGAATGTCAGTTCGGCCTGCCCGCATCGGCGGCATCGCCACTCAAGGCCATGCGCTCGAGGTCGGGGCCTTGGCCAACATCGTGGTGATTGATCCGAGTGCCCGCTGGATTGTGGTGCCGCAGGAGCTGGCTTCTAAGAGTTCGAACACTCCCTATGCAGGGCGTGAGTTTCCTGGAGTCATTGTTCATACCTTCTTCGAAGGTCGACCAACAGTGTTAGGTGGCACACTCGCATGAGCCAGCAGGAACCGGCGCTTCACGAACAAGCAGTACTCGTACTCGAAGATGGTCGAGTCATGCATGGCGAGCGTTACGGCGCTTCGGGAGTCACCTTTGGCGAGGCCGTGTTCTCAACTGGAATGTCGGGCTACCAAGAGACTCTGACTGATCCTTCCTACCACCGGCAGGTCGTCATCATGACTGCGCCGCATATTGGTAACACAGGCGTGAATAGGGAGGATGCTGAATCGAAGCAGATCTGGGTTGCCGGCTATGTCGTGCGCGATCCTTCGCGGGTCTCCTCGAACTGGCGTTCCACTGGCGATCTCGCTGATGCCCTTGCTGCGCAAGGCATTGTCGGCATCAGCGGTATCGATACCCGAGCACTCACGCGTCACTTGCGCGAGCGCGGGGCCATGCGCGTGGGCATCTTCACGGGGGAATTCGCGAACAAACCGACTGATGCCTTGATTGCCGAGGTGCTCGCCAGCCCCGGCATGGCGGGCGCGAGCCTTACCGATGAGGTCAGTACAAGTACGGCCTATGTCGTGCCAGCCATCGGCGAGCACTTGTTCACTGTCGCTGCCATCGATCTGGGCATCAAGACGATGACCCCTCATCGACTCGCCGAACGTGGAGTTGAAGTGCACGTGCTGCCCGCTTCGGCCTCGATCGATGAGATCTATGCGATCAAGCCCGATGGGGTCTTCTTCTCCAACGGCCCGGGCGATCCCGCCACTGCTGATGACGCAGTTGCAACCATGGAAGCCGTGCTCGCCAAGCGCACGCCGATCTTTGGCATCTGCTTCGGCAATCAGGTCCTTGGTCGCGCGCTGGGCCTTGGTACCTACAAGCTTCGCTACGGCCATCGTGGCATCAACCAGCCGGTGCAGGATCTGCGTACCGGGAAGGTTGCCGTCACTGCGCACAACCACGGCTTCGCAGTGGATGCCCCGCGCACTGGCGAGTTCGACACCCCTTTTGGCAAGGCCATCGTGAGTCACGTCTGCCTGAATGACGATGTGGTAGAGGGCTTGCGCTGCCTGGAAACCCCAGCCTTCAGCGTGCAGTACCACCCGGAAGCCGCGGCAGGTCCGCATGATTCTGCGTACCTGTTCGACGAGTTCATCGAATTAATGCAAAGCAATCGAAAGGTGAGTGCCTGATGCCACTTCGCAGTGACATCAAATCCGTCATGGTCATTGGGTCAGGCCCAATCGTGATTGGGCAGGCTTGCGAGTTCGACTACTCGGGAACACAGGCCTGCCGGGTACTGCGTGAAGAAGGCATCCGCGTGGTGCTCGTGAACTCCAACCCAGCAACGATCATGACCGATCCCGAATTCTCCGACGCGACCTACATCGAGCCGATTACTCCTGAGTTCGTCGAGCGCATCATCGCCAAGGAGCGCCCTGATGCGCTGCTGCCGACCCTTGGTGGACAGACAGCGTTGAACACGGCAATTGCCTTGCACAAGAACGGAGTACTGGCCAAGTACGGAGTTGAACTCATCGGCGCCGATGTTGACGCGATCGAGCGCGGCGAGAACCGCGAACTCTTCAAGAAGATCGTTGCCGAGATTGGCGCTGAAAGCGCACAATCGGTCATCTGTCACACACTCGACGAATGTCTGGCTGCCGTTGACGAGCTCGGCTATCCGATGGTGGTGCGCCCTTCCTTCACCATGGGTGGCGCCGGTTCGGGCATGGCATATGACGAGACCGATCTTCGGCGCATCGCTGGTGCCGGTTTGCAGGCCAGTCCCACCACCGAGATTCTGCTTGAAGAGTCGATTTTGGGCTGGAAGGAATATGAACTGGAACTCATGCGCGACAACAAGGACAACGTTGTCGTGGTTTGCTCGATCGAGAACCTCGATCCGATGGGCGTCCACACTGGCGACTCCATCACGGTCGCGCCAGCACTGACCTTGACCGACCGCGAGTACCAGCACATGCGCGACGTCGGCATCCAGATCATCCGCGCGGTAGGCGTCGACACTGGCGGTTGCAACATTCAGTTCGCGGTGAATCCAGAAGATGGCCGGCTCATCGTCATTGAGATGAATCCGCGCGTTTCACGCTCTTCTGCGCTTGCGTCGAAGGCCACGGGCTTTCCGATAGCAAAGATCGCGGCCCGGCTTGCAGTGGGATACACACTCGACGAGATTCCCAATGACATCACCAAGGAGACCCCGGCCTCCTTCGAGCCGAGCCTGGACTATGTCGTCGTGAAGATTCCGCGCTTCGCATTTGAGAAGTTCCCGATGGCCGACAGCACCTTGACCACGACGATGAAGAGCGTCGGCGAGGCAATGTCAATCGGCCGCAATTTCACCGAAGCGCTCCAGAAGGCCTTGCGCTCATTGGAGAAAGTCGAGGCGATCTTCAGCTGGCCAGCCACGCGTGAAGATGTCGATGTTCCGGTTCTTGTGTCAACCATGGGCCGACCCCATGACGGCCGGCTCTCGCTTGTGCAGCAGGCCTTATGGGCAGGCGTGTCGCCCGCGCAGGTCTTTGACATCACCAAGATCGATCCGTGGTTCCTTGATCAGATCTCGCTGATCAACGAGATCGCTGACGAGGTGCGAGCCGCGGCCGAATTGGATCTCGCGACTCTGCGCAGAGCCAAGCGTCACGGTTTCTCTGATCGGCAACTCGCGCAGTTGCGCGGCCTCAGCGAGACAGATGTCCGCCATCTGCGGCACAGTTACGGGCTGCGTCCGGTCTACAAGACAGTTGACACTTGCGCTGCCGAATTCGCGGCCAAGACTCCGTACCACTACTCGGCCTATGACGAAGAAACAGAAGCGATTCCAAGCGATCGTGAGAAGGTCATCATTCTGGGCTCGGGTCCCAACCGCATCGGGCAGGGCATTGAGTTCGACTACTCCTGCGTCCACGCAGCGTTGACTCTGCGCGAGGCGGGCTACGAGACCATCATGGTGAACTGCAATCCCGAGACCGTTTCGACCGACTATGACACTTCAGATCGGCTCTACTTCGAGCCGCTCACCTTGGAGGATGTTCTCGAGATCGTCCACGCGGAGCAGCAGGCCGGCACTCTTGCGGGAGTGATTGTTCAACTCGGCGGTCAAACGCCACTGGGACTTGCTCAAGCTTTGAAGGATGAGGGAGTGCCGATCGTGGGCACTTCACCCGAGTCGATTCACCTCGCCGAGGATCGTGGGGCCTTCGGGGAGGTCCTGGCGAAAGCGGGTCTACCCGCGCCCAAGCACGGCATCGCCTCCTCCTACCCGCAGGCAAAGGCGATTGCTGATGAGGTGGGATACCCGGTGCTCGTTCGTCCAAGTTACGTGCTTGGCGGACGTGGCATGGAGATCGTCTACGACGACTCAATGCTCGCTGACTATCTCGAGCGTTCAACCGAAATCAATGCCGAGCATCCGGTGCTCGTTGATCGCTTCCTTGACGATGCAATCGAAATTGATGTTGATGCCTTGTACGACGGCACTGAGCTCTTCCTGGCTGGCGTCATGGAACACATCGAAGAGGCAGGCATTCACTCTGGTGACTCGGCGTGCGCGTTGCCGCCCATCACTCTTGGGTCAGGTGACATCGCACGGATTCGCGCATCAACCGAAGCGATTGCCAAGGGTGTGGGCGTGCGCGGGCTGCTGAATGTGCAGTACGCGCTGGTTGCCGACATCCTCTACGTGCTCGAAGCCAACCCTCGTGCATCGCGCACAGTTCCCTTTGTTTCCAAGGCAACTGCGGTGCAGGTGGCCAAGGCGGCAGCGCGCGTGATGATGGGGCAGAGCATTGCGTCCCTGCGCGAGATCGGCATCCTGCCGATCGATGGCGATGGCGGCACCCTGCCCTCAGGCTGCGCTGTGTCGGTCAAGGAAGCCGTGCTGCCCTTTGGCCGCTTCCATGGAGTCGACACCATTCTTGGTCCAGAGATGCGGTCCACTGGCGAGGTCATGGGCATCGATGACACCTTTGGCATTGCGTTCGCAAAATCTCAGGACGCTGCATCCGGTGGCCTGCCGACCTCGGGCACAGCGTTCGTCTCATTGGCCAATCGCGATAAGCGGGCTTCGATCTTCCCGCTGAAGCGATTGAGCGATCTGGGCTTCACCATTCTGGCAACAGCAGGTACCGCCGATGTGCTGCGTCGCAACGGCGTGCCCTGCGAAGTGATTCGCAAGCAGCATGAGGGTCGGGGGCCAAACGGCGAGCCGACCACTGTCGACGCGATCATGAACGGCGACATTCAGCTGATCATCAATACGCCATACGGAGTCGGGCCTCGACTTGATGGCTACGAGATCCGCACGGCTGCCGTGATCAAGGGGGTCCCTTCAATCACCACCGTGCAGGGCTTGGGCGCTGTGGTGCAGGGTATTGACTCCCTACAGCATGAGGTGCCGAGCGTTCGCTCGCTCCAGGAGCATGGAGCCGATCTGAATCGCCTTCGCCAGCGTGATCGCGATAGCCTCGCCGCCTCAAGTAAGGATGCGTAGCCGTGCCCCCATTGCAGATCACCGGACAAGTGCTTGATGTGCGCCGTGCTGGCATGTACACCGTGCTCTCGCTCACCGCGCCGGGCCTTGCCGAGCGAACCCGTCCCGGCCACTTTCTGAACGTTGGCATCGGCGGCGAAGAGTCGGCGCTGCTGCTTCGACGTGCCTTTGCGATCTATCAAGTGCAGTCGCGAGGCGTCTACGGCGGATCAGTCGACATCGTGATTGGCCCGAATGGCAAGGGAACCAGGTGGCTGGTTGATCGACGTCGCCACGACAACCTCAGCATCGTTGGTCCGCTCGGACGTCCCTTCACCTTGCCGAAGGACCCGGCCAACTGCATCCTCGTTGGTGGTGGCTACGGAACAGCGCCCCTGTTCATGCTCGCCGATCAGTTACGTGAGCGCGGTTGCCGAGTCGATGTCATCGCCGGTGCGGCCACTGAAGAAAAGCTCTTCGGCACCTTGGAGATCAAGAGAGCTGCGTCAACCCTCACTGTCACCACTGATGACGGAAGCATGGGTACCCAAGGTCGTGTCACCGATGTTCTCGACGACGTCATCACTCGCTCCGCTGCCGATGTCGTCTACGCGTGCGGACCGATGGGCATGCTTTCCGCAGTGGCGGCGATCGCTGCGGCTCGCGGGGTTTACGTGCAGTGCTCGGTTGAAGAGTCCATGGCTTGTGGCATTGGCGTGTGCATGACCTGTGTGCTGCCCGTGATCGGTGAAGATGGCATCACCCGCATGGTTCGCTCCTGCGTCGATGGTCCGGTCTTCCGGGGCGACCAAGTGCGTTGGGCTGACGTCGGCACCATTCCTTCTGACACCCTTGGTGCACCGTCAGGTGGTCACTGATGTCGCGCGCGCTTATTACCAGTGGTCCACTTGATCCATCGGCGCTGTTACCCGCAGTGGACATGTCGACTTCCATTGGAAGTTTCGAAACCCCAGCACCGGTGTTCACAGCCTCTGGTTGTGCTGCTGCCGGCAAAGAACTCGATCAGTTCTTCGACATCACTGCACTGGGTGGAATCGTCACCAAGAGCGTGATGATGGCTGCTCGCTCGGGACGCGCAACTCCGCGCATGGCCGAGACGCCCAGCGGAATGCTCAACTCCATTGGCTTGCAAGGTCCAGGCATCGACGCCTTCATCGAATATGACCTGGCCTGGCTGCGGCAGCGAGGCGCGCGAACAGTGGTGTCGATCGCTGGTGGCAGTGTCGATGAGTACGCGAAACTTGCGTCCAAACTGCGCAGTGTTGAAGGCATCAGTGCCATTGAGGTCAATATCTCCTGTCCAAATGTTGAAGATCGCGGCCAAGTGTTCGCTTGCGATGCCACAGCCGCCTCGAATGTGATCCAGGCAGTTCGCCGCAACTCAGATATCAAGATGCCGATCATTGCCAAGCTCTCTCCCGATGTGACCGACATCGTGAGCATCGCCACCGCTGTCGAACGTGCCGGCGCCGATGCACTTGCGGTCATCAACACCACTTTGGGCATGGTGATTGACCTTGACACTCTTCGACCCGCACTTGGTGGCATCACCGGCGGGCTCTCCGGCCCGGCCATTCGACCGATCGCGGTTCGGTGCGTCTGGCAGATTCACCAGGCGCTTCCTCATCTGCCGATCCTCGGCATGGGTGGGATTCGAAATGGCGAGGATGCTTTGCAGTTCGTCCTCGCGGGCGCCAGCGCAGTCTCGGTTGGCACCGTCACCTTCCACGATCCCTCTGCTCCCTTACGAGTGCAGCAGGAGTTGGAAATCGCCCTGGCCGAACGCGGCTTCGCGACTTTGCGCGAGGCCATTGGCTATGGACATCGCGGCCCGGATCTGCAAGATGTGATTGAGGAAGACGAGTGACGAACTCTTTTCGAATGACACAAGCTTCTCAAGTGACCAAGGCACCAATCGCCGTAGCCCTTGATGCGCCGGATCTCGCTGTTGTCCGAGCCTGGTCTCGCGCAGTCGCCCCGGTTGTGTCCACTTTGAAAGTTGGTCTCGAGGTCTTCTGCCGTGATGGCGCAGCTGCGGTGCACGCTGCCCGGCTTGGAGCTTCTGAGGTTGGCTCGGCTGATGTTCAGATCTTCCTCGATCTGAAACTTCACGACATCCCAGCAACCGTGGCCGGAGCAGCGCGCGCTGTAGCCGAACTTGAGCCTGCATTTCTGACCGTGCACGCATCCGGCGGTGCCGCAATGATCGAGGCAGCCGCTCTTGCTTTGCCCGACACTCGCATCGTCGCCGTCACTGTCTTGACGTCGATGGACGATGCGACCCTGGACAGCATCGGCATGGCCGGTCCGTCGATCGATGCCGCCGTCCGCCTTGCTCTACTCGCCGTCAATGCGGGTGCCCGCGCAATTGTGTGTTCGCCACTCGAGGTCGCTGCAATTCGCGCAGCCGTGCCTGACGAGATCGTGTTGATCACCCCAGGTGTTCGACCAGTTGGCTCAGCGGCCAATGATCAAAAGCGAGTCGCTACTCCGCAGGAGGCGATTGCCGCTGGCGCCGATCTCTTGGTGATCGGACGCCCGATCACCGGAGCAGCCGATCTCTCCGAAGCCGCTTGGAACATTGCGCAGCAGCTCGGAATTGAGATCTAAGTGCCAGCTCCCGTGCGAACCGCGGAGCAACGCACTGCGGCGCTCGAAGCAGCCATGCGCACGCGCAGGTTTCGCGCCGACTTGCGAGTGGCACTGAAGGCGGGTGTGCAGGACCCCATCGTCATCCTTGAAGCCGGTGCCGATCATCCTTCCTACTCAAGTCTGCGGGTGCGTTGGTTGCTTGAATCGCTCCCGGGCATTGGTCCGATTCGTTGCGAGCTATTGATGCAGGAGCTGGGCATCGCCGTTACTCGGCGAGTCGGCGGGCTGAACGAGCGGCACCGGCAACTGCTTGTTGGGGCCCTGCAGAAATGACCGCCCCCCTCGTTGTCGTGTCCGGGCCTTCTGGCGTTGGCAAGAGCACCGTGGTTCAACAGGTGCTCGAGCTCGCCCCGGAGGTCTGGCTCTCAGTGTCAGCCACGACTCGCAAGCCACGCCCGGGTGAAGTCGAGGGCGAGCACTACTTCTTCGTCAGTGACGCCAAGTTCGACTCTTTGATACGCGAAGGTGAGTTGCTGGAGTGGGCGCAGTTCGCCGGCAACCGCTATGGCACTCCCCGAGGGCCTGTCCAGGAACGCCGAGAACAAGGCGTCCCGGTCATCTTGGAGATAGAGCTCGATGGCGCTCGTCAGATGCGCAAGGCCGCCGAAGATGCCCGATTGGTCTTTCTCGCCCCACCCTCCTGGGAGGTGCTCGAAGCCCGATTGCGTGGTCGTGGCACCGAGTCAGATGAGGCCGTAGCGAGTCGCTTGGGCGCAGCCGAGATCGAAATGGCAGCTCAGTGGGAGTTTGACGACATCGTGGTCAACACAGACGTGCGGCTGGCCGCCCAATCGTTGGTAGCATTCCTCCATGACATCCGCCAGGCCTGAGGGCATTACTCATCCTTCGATCGACTCCCTTTTGGAGAAGACCGACTCCAAGTACTCCCTGGTGATCTACGCATCAAAGCGCGCTCGTCAGATCAACGCCTACTACTCGCAGCTCGGAGAGGGCCTGCTTGAGTACGTCGGACCCCTGGTCGAGACCCACCTTCAAGAGAAGTCCATCTCCATCGCCCTGCGCGAGATCGATGCCGGCCTGCTCAGCTCAGAGCCCATCGAGGAGCCAGCCTGACCCCGAACACCTCCGAGGCCGGTACACCCATTTCGGGTGGCCGGCCTCGTGTCGTGCTGGGGGTCGCTGGTGGCATCGCGGCCTATAAGGCCGCCGAGGTGCTGCGTGGGCTCACCGAATCCGGACACGATGTCACCGTTGTTCCAACGCAGGCCGCACTTCGCTTCGTCGGCGAACCCACCTGGGCCGCGCTCTCCGGCAAGCCGATTGCCACCGACGTCTGGACCGCAAGCGATCAAGTTCCGCATGTGCGTCTAGGACAAACGGCCGATGTTGTCGTCATTGCTCCCGCCACGGCAGATCTCCTGGCCCGGGCCACCCACGGTGTGGCCAATGACCTGTTGACCAATGTGCTGCTCACCGCACGCTGTCCGGTGGTGATGGCTCCCGCGATGCACACTGAGATGTGGGTGCATCCGGCTACCCAGCGCAATGTTGCCGAACTTCGCTCCCGAGGCGTCATCGTGCTGGAACCTGCAAGTGGTCGCCTCACCGGCAGCGACACCGGCCCTGGTCGGCTCCCGGATCCGACCGCCATCGTTGCTGCTGTCCAGGACGTCTTGCGTCGCACCCCTGCCAATGACCTGGCGGGCTTGAAGATCCTCATCAGCGCAGGTGGCACCCAAGAGGCTTGGGATCCAGTTCGCTACATCGGCAATCGCAGTAGCGGACGCCAAGGCGTCGAGCTCGCACGAACCGCAGTTTCGCGCGGAGCACATGTGACCTTGGTCGCAGCCCACATGGAAGTTGAGCCGCCAGCTGGCGTCACCGTGATCCAAGTGGAGTCTGCCGACGATCTCTACCAGGCCATGCATGGCCAGAGTGCTGATGTCATTGTCATGGCAGCTGCTGTAGCCGATTTCCGCCCTGATGTTGAAGCTGCTCGCAAGATCAAGAAGGAGTCCCTCACCGGCGATCTCAACCTCACTCTGACGAGCACTGTTGATGTGTTGGCCTCATTGGTTGAGCAGCGCTCCGGCCGAACACCCCTCATTGTGGGCTTCGCCGCGGAGACCGCGGACAGCCCCGAGCACTTGCTCGAGTTGGGTCGCAGCAAGTTGAAGCGCAAGGGCTGCGACCTGCTCGTCGTGAATGAGGTTGGTTCGCAAGTGGTCTTTGGGTCAAGTGAGAACAAAGTGACGATCTTGGGAGCCGATGGCTCCTGTCGCTCGCTGGAGCGCACCTCGAAGGCAGTTGTGGCTGATGCCGTGTGGGACCTGGTCGCAACACAGCTTTGATCCGCGACCCCGGTACACTGGCGGCCGCAATTGACGAAATATCCGTCTGCAAACTAGAGGAGTACGCCGAGTGTCCAAGCGACTGTTTACCTCAGAGTCCGTGACCGAGGGCCATCCGGACAAGATGGCTGATCAGATCAGTGACGCCATCCTTGATGATCTCCTTCGGCAGGATCCCACCAGTCGCGTCGCGGTCGAAACACTGCTGACCACTGGTCAGGTGCACGTCGCTGGCGAGGTCACCACCTCCGGCTTCGCCGATGTCATCAGCTTGGTTCGCGAAACTGTGCTCGGCATCGGCTACGACTCGTCGACCAAGGGTTTTGACGGTGAGTCCTGCGGCATCTCAGTCTCGATCGGCAAGCAGTCACCTGACATTGCACAAGGTGTCGACGACGCAATTGAAGAACGCGAGGGCAACAGCGTTGATCCGCTGGACCGTCAGGGTGCAGGCGACCAAGGCTTGATGTTCGGCTATGCCTGCACCGACACCCTTGAACTCATGCCGCTGCCGATCTCCTTGGCTCACCGCCTCGCAGAGCAACTGACAGCAGTGCGCAAGGACGGCACCGTCCCCTACCTCCGGCCCGACGGCAAGACCCAGGTCACCATCGAGTACGACGAGGATGATCGTCCGGTGCGCATCGACACCATCGTGGTGTCCACTCAGCATGCCTCCAACATCAGCCTGGACACCATGCTGAACCCGGACATCCGCAAGCATGTGGTCGATCCGATCCTGGATTCGATCGATCTGGATAATCGCGATTTCCGGCTCTTGGTCAACCCGACTGGCAAGTTCGAAATCGGTGGCCCCATGGGCGATGCGGGTCTGACAGGACGCAAGATCATCGTTGACACCTACGGCGGCATGGCTCGCCACGGTGGTGGCGCCTTCTCTGGCAAGGATCCGTCAAAAGTTGACCGCTCTGCTGCCTATGCCATGCGTTGGGTTGCCAAGAACGTGGTGGCATCTGGCCTGGCAACCCGTTGCGAAGTGCAGGTTGCCTACGCCATTGGCAAGGCGCACCCGGTCGGCGTGTTCGTGGAAACCTTCGACACGGGTGTGATGGCCGATGAGGCGATTCAGGAGGCCGTGCTGCGCGTCTTCGATCTGCGTCCGCTCGCGATCATTCGCGATCTTGATCTGCTGCGTCCGATCTATCGCACCACCAGTGCGTACGGTCACTTCGGTCGACCCCAGGGCACCAACGAACTTCTGGATTATTCAGAGGTGAGCAAGCGCACGCTGGTGGGTCCAACCTTCACCTGGGAGAGCACCGATCGTGCAGAGCAATTGCGTGAGGTTGCCGGGCTCTAGCCTGCTCTCGTGAGTGACCAGCTCGAACTAGTTCCGCGTCGAGTTCCACGTGCGCGGAAGCTTGCGGACTGGGCGCAAATCGACCCGATCGCGCAGGTGCGCATCGATTCGCCACTGCCTCATCTGGATCGCATATTTGACTACGCGATCCCCGAATCGATGAGTGAAGAGGTCGTGCACGGAGTTCGGGTTCGAGTTCGTTTTTCGGGACGACTCATCAATGGCGTGGTTGTCGGACGGATAGCCAGCAGCGAAGCTGCCAAGGTGCGGCCTCTTGAACGGGTGCTGTCGCCGGAGCCGGTTCTGACTCCAGGCACCACGGCGCTCGTGACTGCCGTTGCCGAGCGCTTCGCTGGCACCTTTAGCGATGTCTTTCGCTCCGCCGTGCCACCTCGTCATGCGCGCGCTGAATCTGCGGCGGGTACTCGCGCTCCGATGCCTGCCGAGCTCACCGATGACGATTGGGCCACATGGGATCGCTATACCCACGGCCGCGCTCTGCTGGTGCGTGCGCGTGAAGGTCGACTCGCCGATGTTCGGGGAGTCTGGAGTGCAGCGCCTGCAAAACCATGGACCGCCGATGTAGCCGCACTCGTCCGCGCTGTCTTGTCTCACGATTCGGGCGGCGTTCTCGTGGTCGTTCCTGATGCCTGGGATGTGAAGCAACTGTGCAATGCCACTGAAGAACTGGCGTCAACTCGTGCCGTGCTCTCGGCCGATCTTGGGCCTGAGCGGCGTTACCGCGAATTCTGCTCGGTGCTTCGCGGAGAGAGCCGATTTGTCGTTGGCACGCGCACTGCTGTATTTGCGCCCGTGCACGATCTGCAGTTGATCATTGTTTGGGACGACGCGGATGAGGCCTGCTGGGATCCGCAGGCGCCGTACTGGAATGTGCGGGATGTGGCAGCACTTCGTTCGCAACTGTCCGACTGTGCCTTGCTCGTTGGTGCACCAGCGCGAAGCACTGAGACTCAAGTCTGGTGTGAATCTGGTTGGGCCAGAGCGCTTGAACCGGAGCGGGCTTGGCTGCGCGCCCATGCTCCCGTTGTGCGTGCGATCGACAGCACCGATGAGGCACGGGATCCAGCCGCCGCTTCGGCACGCATCCCGCATACGGCTTGGTCAGTGGCCAAGGAGGGATTGCGCACTGGCCCAGTGCTCATTCAAGTTCCGCGTCGTGGCTACCTTCCTGCTCTTGCCTGCCAGCAATGCCGAGAGTCAGCGCTGTGCAGCTGTGGGGGTCCGCTCGCGCTGCGCTCGCAGAACAGCACTCCGCAATGCCAGTGGTGCGGCAAGCTCGCCGGCTCGTGGAGCTGCCCGAACTGCCATGGAACCAAACTGCGGGCCTTATCGACGGGTGTGGAGCGCACTGCCGAAGAATTCGGACGAGCCTTTCCCGGCGCCTCGATCATCTGGTCATCAAGTGAGCAGCTGCATCGCTCGGTGCCTGATGCCCCTGCCCTCGTGATCGCCACACCGGGTGCAGAGCCGGTGGCCAATGGCGGCTACTCAGCAGTCGTGTTGCTTGACGCTCGCTCGCAGTTGCAACGCACCAACCTTCGGGCAGGTGAGGAGGCGGTACGTCGGTGGTTTGCGGCCTCCTTGCTTGCTCGACCCAAGGCGCATGTGATTGTCACTGCCGATCACGCACTGACTGCTGTGCAAGCACTCGTGCGTTGGGATTCCGGCTGGTTCGCCGCTCGCGAACTTGCGGATCGAAGGGCCACCGGCTTGCCGCCGGATTCTCGAGCCGCTGCGCTGACCGGCGAGAACAGTGACATTGAGGATGTGCTCGCGGCTCTTGATCAACGCGTGACGGTGCGAGCGCTCGGTCCTACCGACGGACATGGCGTTGCCCTGGTTGAGCGCAAGGACAGCATGGAACTCTCAACCCAGCTGCGCTCCATCACGGCGGCCCGTTCGGCAAAGGCTGACGCCGGAGTGGTGCACGTTCACCTGGATCCCCGCGAACTTTAGGCCGTGATAGTCATGCGTGTTGCGCGTGTGACTACCGGGACTGATGGGGTTTGCTCGCTAGGGTGCGCCCATGGCGTCTCGTACGTCCGCACCCTCGCGTTCGCGCTCAGGTCGCGGATCTTCCCCACGAGGCAGCGTAAAGAAAAGCGCTGCTCGCAAACCCGCACGTTCCAAGAAGTCTGCTCCCAAGCGGTCCAGGGGGCCGGTGCAAGCTGGGCCACTGGTTCGAATCGTGCTCTGGTTCGGACGTCTACTGAAGTCAATGTGGCTGGGCATTGCCACCGCAACTGGCTCGATGGCTCGTCGTTTCGGCTCGGGCGCGCGCGATCTTGAGCCGCACGAGCGCCGTGACGGCTTGGCTCTGGGTCTGATTGCTCTGACCATTGTCTTGATCGCCGGCCTTTGGTTTGGCGTGGACGCTTGGTTCGTCTCGACCCTGGCGATGGTCTGCCGTTCACTCCTTGGCGTACTTGCGCTGCTCGTACCTATTGCCTTGGTCGTCGGTGCCTGGCGCGCCATGCGTCACCCGGACGAACCATTGATCGCCGGCCGCATCCTGATCGGAAGCTCGGCGATTGCTGTTGGGATTCTCGGCCTTTGGCACCTGTTCCATGGCACTCCAACACCAAGTGATGGCGCCGATGCAATGAATGCTGGCGCAGGCGTGCTCGGCTGGATCTTCACCGCACCTGTTGTTGGCGCGATCGGTCCAATCGTCACGGGTCTTGTTCTCATATTGTTGATGGCCTTTGGGTTGCTGGTTGTTACTGCAACCTCGCTTTCATCTATCCGCAGTTTCTTCACGCCTGGTTCGGGCACGAGTGATGCGACAGCCAACGAGGATGCCGAGCTCGAAGAAGAGTTCGACATGGATTACCTCGACGAGGATGAAGACGTCTTCCCCGAAGGCCTCGCTGGCGATCAGCCATTCATCTCGCCAGTGATGGACACCGATCACCGACCAGCCGCCGTGCTGATGGAAGGTCTTGCTGGTTATCAGCCGGGCATGCACACCGATCAGCTCCAGACTCAAGCCCTGGCAGTCGACGCGCACCCGGCTCGTCACGAAACCATCAGCCTGCAGCAGCAAGCCAGTGCGCCTATTGCAGCGCCGAGCAAGGCCGCCCGCCCGCAGCGCTCGAAGTTTGTGCTGCCGTCCATCGGCATGCTGAAGACCGGGCCTGCCCCGAAGGCAGCAACCAGGGCCAACGATCATGTCGTGCACGCGCTCACTGAAGTGCTTGAGCAGTTCGGCATTGATGCCAAGGTGTCGGGCTTCATGCGCGGACCTACGGTGACGCGCTACGAGATTGAGCTTGGGCCCAGCGTGAAGGTTGAACGGGTGACTGCTCTGAGCAAGAACATCGCCTATGCAGTAGCCAGTGCTGACGTGCGCATCCTGAGCCCGATCCCTGGCAAGAAGGCCATCGGCATCGAGATTCCCAACACTGACCGCGAACTCGTCGCCCTCGGCGATGTGCTGCGCAGCAAGAACTCAAGCAACGACACGCACCCGATGGTTGCGGCTCTTGGCAAGGATGTTGAAGGCGGTTATGTCGTCGCCAACCTCGCGAAAATGCCACACCTGCTCGTTGCCGGTGCAACTGGCGCAGGCAAGTCGAGCTGCATCAACTCCCTGATCACCTCGATCCTCATGCGGGCAACTCCTGACGAAGTACGACTGATTCTGGTCGACCCCAAGCGGGTAGAACTGACTGCGTACGAAGGAGTTCCACACCTCATCACGCCGATCATCACGAATCCGAAGAAGGCAGCTGACGCTCTGCAATGGGTGGTCAAGGAAATGGATCGCCGTTACGACGATCTCTCACACTTCGGCTTCCGACACATCGATGACTTCAACAAGGCAGTGCGCACTGGCAAGTTGACACTGCCTCCTGGCAGCGAGCGTGAGCTTTCGCCGTACCCTTACTTGCTCGTTGTTGTTGACGAACTTGCCGACCTGATGATGGTGGCTCCACGCGATGTTGAAGATGCCATCGTCCGCATCACTCAGCTCGCCCGCGCGGCCGGAATTCACCTCGTGCTGGCAACCCAGCGTCCAAGCGTTGATGTGGTGACCGGCTTGATCAAGGCCAATGTGCCCAGCCGTCTTGCCTTTGCCACTTCAAGCCTCACCGACAGTCGCGTGATCCTTGATCAGCCGGGGGCTGAGAAATTGGTCGGGCAAGGCGACGGGCTCTTCCTGCCGATGGGCGCCAACAAGGCCATGCGCATCCAGGGTGCCTTCGTTTCGGAAGCTGAAATCCGCATGGTGGTCGCGCACTGCAAGGCGCAAGGCGAGGCTTCGTATCTTGCCGAGGTCATCCAGCCATCCACTGGTGTCCGTGAGGTGGATGGCGATATCGGTGATGATCTCGACATTCTTCTTCAGGCCGTCGAGCTCGTCATCTCTACACAGTTCGGCTCGACTTCAATGCTTCAGCGCAAGCTGCGCGTCGGATTCGCCAAGGCTGGAAGGCTGATGGACCTGATGGAATCGCGTGGAATCGTGGGACCCAGCGAGGGCTCAAAAGCGCGCGATGTGCTGATCAAGGCAGATGATCTGCCTGGCACCTTGGTGATGATTCGAGGAGAGTAGGGCTCTGCTGGCAACTTCCATTGGCAAGGTCGACGAACTACTCTGGAACAAAGGTCACTCGGAGACACGATTCTTTAGAGAGGGGTGCTGATGTCTGTCGGCACCACGCTGTCTGAGGCCCGCATTGCGACTGGAATGTCCCTGGAAGACCTCGCCAATGCCAGCAAGCTGCGCGCCTCGATCCTTTCTGCAATGGAGAGCGGCGACTTCAGCCATTGCGGTGGATTGGTCTATGCACGGGGTCAATTGCGCGCCCTTGCGCCAATCTTGAAGCTGGATCCTGATGTATTGGTCGATGATTTCACCGACGAAGTGGCCCAGGGCCTGCACGGCCATGGCTGAGCCAAGCTCGATCCCGAACTAGACTCTCGGGGTGTCTCGCCCCTCAGTTGCCATCATCACCCTTGGATGCGCACGCAATGAGGTGGACTCCGAAGAGTTGGCTGGCCGCCTTGCGGCCGAGGGCTGGGACCTCGTCCACGACGCCGAATCCGCCGACGCAGTGTTGGTGAATACCTGTGGTTTTGTCGACGTGGCCAAGAAGGATTCGATCGATGCCATTTTGGCGGCCGCTGACTTGAAGTCTGATGGCGGTCCGCGTGCGGTCGTTGCCGTGGGCTGCCTGTCGGAGCGCTATGGCAAGGAGCTTGCCGCTGAATTGCCCGAGGCTGATGCCGTCCTCGGCTTTGATGACTACCCAGATATCTCCGCGAAGCTTCGCCGCATCGTTGCCGGCGAGCGACCAGTGGCGCATGAGCCCACTGATCGTCGTCTCTTGCTGCCTCTGGCGCCTGTTGACCGCGAGGCCAGCCACGCGCATGTGCCCGGACACGGCGAAGGCCCAGCCCCTCGTGTTCGCCTGGATACCGGCCCGGTCGCTTCGGTCAAGTTGGCTTCTGGCTGTGATCGCCGCTGCACCTTCTGTGCCATCCCAACCTTCCGTGGCTCCTTCATCTCTCGCTACCCAGCCGATGTGCTGGCCGAACTCAGCGAACTGGTCCGTACCGGTGTGCGTGAGGTGGTGCTGGTCAGTGAGAACTCCACCTCGTATGGCAAGGATCTTGGCGATCTACGTCTGCTCGAAAGCACTCTTCCTGACCTCGCAAAGCAAAGTGGCATCACTCGGCTGCGCGTTGCCTATCTGCAACCAGCCGAAATTCGCCCGGGCTTGATCGAGACCATGGTCGCCACCGCCGAGGTTGCGCCCTACTTCGATCTGTCTTTCCAGCACGCGAGTGCATCAGTGCTGCGTCGGATGCGCCGCTTCGGTGGCACCGATGCCTTCATGGGGCTGGTCAATCGCATTCGCGAGCTCGACCCGCAGGCCGGCATCCGCAGCAATGTCATCGTCGGCTTTCCTGGTGAGACTCAGGACGATGTCGATGAACTCGCGAGCTTCCTTGAAACAGCGCGACTTGATGCGATCGGTGTCTTTGGCTACAGCGACGAAGATGGCACAGAGGCCATCACCTTCACTGACAAGATCGCGGCAGAAGTCATTCGCGAGCGCGTTGAGCGCATCTCGGCATTGGCTGACGAAGTGATGGCACAGCGCGCTGAAGACCGCATCGGTGAATCCGTTGTCGTGATCGTTGAGCGCATCGACGAAGATGAAGACGGCGGCTTGCTCGCTGTTGGTCACGCTGGACATCAAGGCCCAGATGATGCAGAGACGTTCATTGCGGTGGACGAGGTCGAAGTCGCCATCGGCGATGTCGTGACCGCAATTGTTATCGATGTAGATGGAGTTGACCTGATAGCCGAGCGCGCATGAGCACGGTATCTTCCGATGCAGTTGCGGTGCCCTCGTCTGGCGGACCGATCCTGAACCTGCCGAACTTCTTGACTGGGCTTCGCATCGTGGCAGTGCCCGTGTTGATCTGGCTGCTCGCAAGTGAGGGCGACTCGGCACGCATCTGGGCAACGGCTGTGTTCCTGGTTGCAGCACTCACAGATCTCATCGATGGCGCTGTTGCTCGCAGACGAAATCAGGTCACCAGCTTCGGCAAACTCGCAGATCCGATTGCCGACAAGGCCTTGATTGGCACCGCACTCATTGGTCTGAGCCTGCTTGGCGAGCTGTCGTGGTGGTTCACCATCATCATCTTGGTACGCGAAATCGGCGTGACCATCTTGCGCATGTGGGTGCTCAGTGATGGCGTGATCCCCGCGAGTCGAGGCGGCAAGCTCAAGACTCTTGCGCAGGTCCTCGCTATCAGCATGTACTTACTGGCTCCTGCTGACGTCTCCTGGTGGAACGGGGCCGAAGCCGCGGTCATGGGCATCGCTGTGGCGTTGACCGTGGCCACTGGCATTGACTACGTGCTGGAAGCCCTGCGTCTGCGAAGGGCCGCGGAGCAACGCAAGGCATCGACTTCCGAAACCACCACATCGTCTGCTCACTCGAACGAGAGCTGATGCAGTCCGATCTCATCGCAAGGTGCAAGGCCCTTGGCCTGACGATTGCCACCGCCGAATCCTTGACTGCGGGCTTGGTGAGTTCGGCCCTGGCTGAAGTGCCCGGGGCATCTGCCGTACTTCGAGGCGGAGTGGTCACCTATGCGACCGATGCCAAGCATTCAGTGCTGGGCTTGGACTCAGCCATCCTTGAGCATGTGGTCAGCGAGCCCGTTGCCCAGCAGATGGCCCAATCGGTCTGCTGGCTGCTGAACGCCGATCTCGGTCTTGCCACCACTGGAGTGGCTGGGCCCGAATCCCTCGACGACCAGCCAGCTGGCACCGTCTGGATCGCAGTCCACGATGCGCGCCGCAATGAGGGGATCACCCGCCTGCTTGCCCTGGAGGGAAGCCGTGCTGATATCCGCCAAAACTCGGCGTTGGCCGTGATCGCACTGGCGTTGGAATATTTGGCACAAATCCCTGGGTCGGGCGGGGAATAGGCCGATCAGGGGGTGCGTTAGAATTAGCAATCAGCAAGGTTGAGTGCTAAACACCATTGAGCGCTCATTTGTGCGCGGAGGGAGCAACATGATCGTGCTACGCGAAGTCATCGGCGACGAACTCCGCCGCGTCCGGCAAGATCAAGGTCGGACCCTTCGCGATGTCTCCGCCGCCGCAGCCGTATCCCTGGGCTATCTCTCTGAGGTAGAACGTGGGCAGAAAGAGGCGTCCAGTGAACTCCTCTCTGCGATCTGCGGGGCGCTCGACGTCTCTTTGGTTCAGGTCCTGACTTCGGTCACCACCCACATTGTTGAAGCCGAAAGCCCGACCCGGCTCGATTTCGACGGTGCCTCAGTAACCTACGCACGCACGACTAACGCGCCTGTTCCTGTCTAGGGTCAATGCGACTCACAGACTTCTGGGAACGGATGGAAGCCCATTTCGGCTTGGCCTATGCCCATTCCTGGGCTCATGATTTTGTGCTGCCAACTCTGGGATGCACGGTGATGCAAGCGATCTCCCGAGGCGAGGACACCAGAGATATCTGGCGCGCCGTGTGCGTGAGCGCCGAAGTGCCTGCGCTTCTGCGCTAAGGAGTCACAAGTAGCAACAAGCACGAGTCAATAGAGTTGCCGGATGTTCAGCAGAAAGCCACGGGAATTCACGTTCCTGACTGTGGTCACCTACGGCCGTACCGGAAGCACGGCTCTGCAAGCGGCACTGAACTCACTTCCAGGCGTGCTTGTGCGTGGCGAGAACTATTCGGCTCTGCGTGGGCTTCAGCAATATGCCCAATCGATCGCCGAAACCGCTGACCGTCATCGCAATGGCTTGCCCACCCATCCTTGGTATGGATCCAAGAAGCTTGATCCGAATGCAGTGATCGCCGATCTGCGCAGACACGTGATCGAGAATCTCCTGCGCCCTGAGAAGAACACGACTGTCCTTGGATTCAAAGAAGTCAGGTATGAGCCCGGCCACTTTGAAAACTACGACCTGCTCCTGTCCTATCTCCTGTTCTTGAACACTCTGTTTCCTGGCATCACCTACGTCATCAATGTTCGCGATCCCCAAGAAGCTGCACGAAGTGGTTGGTGGCCACATCACTCAGACCCTGTTGCTGCCCTGACGCAAACCCGCGATTGGCTGGTTTCGGCGCAGGAGGATTTGAATCGGATTCTTGGCGTTGATCGTGCAGTGCTGTTGCAATACGAGCAGTGGCAAGGAAATGCACCTGCATTGATCGAAGAATTCACTGCATTGAAACTGCCGCGCAATGACTCGGGAGTGCGTGAGGCACTTGCACAACAGCTTGACCATGGCCCGCACCAGTCTCTGGATTCGACGGTGCAATCAGAAGACTTGGGCGGCGAGGTGTGACCTCCTCGACTCTCCCTATCGGCGGTAGCCCGCTTCTGGCTGAAAATGTGTTAAAGGCACAAGCACACACTGTCCGCACATTGTCGGGGGCTGCCGTATTCGGCGGCATAGCCGTGGCCGGTGCCATTCCCGCGGGAGCGCTGCTTGCAGCGTCAATTGCGGATTCTGATGCTGCGGCTGGCTTTGCTCAAACGTCGGGGGTGCTTGGCGCAGCCCTCCTGGCGCTGCCCCTTGCCCGCATCGCACTTACACGAGGTCGACGTGCTGCGCTTTCACTGGGCTATGGCATAGGCACAGTCGGTGCAGTGATCGTGGTAATTGCGGCTGTTCAACGCAATCTTGTGCTGGTCTATTTGGGCTGTCTACTCGTCGGTGTTGCCTCTGCTGCAGGACTCCAGGCACGATATGCGGCCACAGATCTGGCTGCTGAACAGCATCGAGCAAGGGCTCTGTCCCTGGTTGTGTGGGCAAGCACGATTGGCGCTGTCCTTGGGCCGAATCTCCTGAATGCTTCAGGCAACCTTGGCTTGGCAATGGGTTTGCCGCAATTGGCTGGTCCCTATGTTGTCTCTGCGGGATGTTTGGCTATGGCTGCTCTCGTTCTGTGGTTGCTCCTGCGTCCGGATCCCTATCGCATGGCCATGGCTATTCAGAAGAAGGCGACTGGTGTTGTCAATCGGCCGAGTCTGCGTGAAGGGCTCGCACATCTTCGTGAGCGGCCCCGAGCAGTGCTGGGCATTGCGGCCATTTCTGTCGGCCATATCTGCATGGTGATGGTAATGGTGATGACGCCTGTCCACATGGCTCACGTTGATGTCACTCTTCAGCTCATCGGCTTGGTGATCAGCGTCCATGTTGCGGGTATGTACGCCTTTTCTCCTGTGGTCGGTTGGGCAGTTGACTCCTACGGCAGGGTTCAAATTGTCGTGGCAGGGATTGTCATCCTGCTTCTCGCCTGTCTCATTTCAGGCTTTGCCCCAGGCGACAACGTCATCATGTTGGGGCTTGGGCTCTTCTTGCTTGGCATGGGTTGGTCCTGCACGTTGATTGCCGGATCGACGATGGTGACCGACGAAGTCGACGCCGAAAAGCGTCCTGCTGTTCAAGGCCTTTCGGACCTAGCCATGAATGCGTCAGGAGCACTGGGAGGAGCCATAGCCGGTTTGGTGGTGCTCTGGAGCACGTACGCGCTGCTGTGTGCCGTCGCGGCACTGCCTGTCCTTATTCTCGCAGTCCTCGTTGTCCAACCGAGATTCCGGAATAGCCAGAGCGCGTGACGTACAAAGATGCTCAGCAATTGCCAGCAGAGCCGAACGAACAAGGTGCACTGATGTGGCTTTCAGGCATCCTCGTTTGACGGTTTGCGTTCACGGTAATCTCAGTTCGTGGCTAGCAGCGAGATCGCATCCGGGGCTGACTCGCCTGCCGACGTGGAGGAGTTGCAGCGTCGGATCTTTGCCAGAGAGAAGGCGATCCGAAAGTTGTTTCGCCCGCTGGAGGCTTGGCTGGGAGACTTGAAGAACTATTTCACTCGTGAGTTTCCAGAAGAACTCTCGCCACGGCTTGCAGAGGTGCCGGAGGAGGCCCTGATCTGTCCGCCAGTGGTCATCGCGGTGCCATTGATGCGTGCCCTTTCGTACTCTGTTGGAGAACCCGCACTGAAAGGCATCTATCTGAGCCTGATGGCGACCGCCACAGACGGGCGTGATCTCCAGGGAGTGCATCCGGCATTCATCGATGCCGTGTCAAAGCTTTCCGCGAAGGAAGCGCGACTCCTGCCGATGGTGCTTGGCCAACTGCAGATGCCGATCGCTCAGGTGGCCTGGGTTTCCGAAGATGGTCAATCAACGGTGCTCGGACGTCATTTGCTTGACGTCAATGATCGGGCAACGGGCCAACCAAGTGCCGACGTTGATTTCGGGCTCTGGGTCGACAACTGGCTGCAACTCGGATTGGTTGAGGTTGACTACTCAGTGGAGTGGCTCGGTGAGTCCAGCTATCAGTGGGTTGAACGCCGCCCAGAGTTCTTGGCTTGGAAGGCCCAGTTCGAGTCGAGCGTCAATTTTGAAAAGGGAGTCCTGCGCGTTACCGATTTCGGGAAGCGATTTGCACGAGCAATCGGACCGCGCGACTTGCTCGTGGCAATCGAGTAGCACTCCGACCTAGGCACCGGACACTCACCTGGCTCTAGTTGCGCCTCTCGTGCCCCAAATTTGCACGGTTGGGTGCCCAGTCGTAGATCACTGAAGTGCGCAACACGACGTCCTGCACCGATCGGTTCTGACGGCTGATGACAGCCCAGAACAAGCCGAAGGGAAACAAGACGCAGAATGCCGCGCGCACAAGGGCTCCAGACCATCGCACGATGAGTCCGCGGTGATTGACCACCCGCAGCCCCATCAGTCGATCGCCGATTGTGCGACCTGAGGTTGCCCAGGAGACAGCGAAGTAGATAAAGAGCAATGCTCCGCACACAATGACGAACCAGCCCATTTTGACAGCGGGAAAACTGAAACTGCGGGGATCGATCATGAACTTTCCTGCGGCTACGCACATATAGAGCGTAAAAGTGGTGATCACAATCACGATGGCATCGACGATGTTGGCAATGACGCGGCTGACGATCCCGGCGCGCTGTCCTTGGAAGTCCTTGGCTGCCTCAGGCACACGCACGCTCGCCGTGGGAATGCGAGCGGGCTCTTGAGCACTCATGAGTCTGGTCCGACGTCTTGTTCGATGTCGTCGCGGAGTTCTGCCTCACCAGGTGTATCCAGCTTGCGGTTCTTGCGACGCAGGGTGAATCGATCAACAAGTCGTGCAACTGCGCGGTCGGCGTCCACGCTTGAGATGCGTGCGCCATGCACCATCTCCGTTGCAACGGATCCACTGGACTCACGAATCGTGCCGGCCAGATCGATCTCATCGATGACAGTGTTGGCGATCAGCGGCAGATCCACGCGATTCATCACGATGCTGGTGATGTCGATGCGGTCAAGTGCTGCATTGACGATCGTCGCGAGATCGACACGCTGGACGACGATGTCGGTGAGGTCCAGTTGCTCCAGGGCCGTTGAGATCAGCGATTCCATGTCCAGATGCGACAGCACTTCTGCGACCAATTGATCCGTTGGCAGTGCTTCCATCACTCGCCCGACGGCTTCGACGATGTCGACCTTCGCCACGACCTGCTCAACGAGTGGGTCAACCTTGATGCGATCGAGCAGCTCAAGGGCGAGTGCGTCCATGTCGATCTGATCGATCACTGATGTGATGAGCTGATTGACGTTGAGTACGCGCGCGGCGGATTCCACCAGGATCGGCGATGCCAGTGCACCGGAACGCAGTGCTGACCGGACGAGGTCTGTGCGCTGCGCTCGCCAACGGCGCGAGAAGGCGTTGATCTGCGTGCCAAGGCGCAACTGCTTGGGCACCAGTGGCGGTTCGAGCACGAGGTTCAGTGCCGTTGAGGTGACGGGGGCAGCAAATCGAACGGTGGCGTCGGCTGCGCGCAGACCCGTCTGTGCACTCGCGAATGCCATCCCGAGCACCGCATCCAGAGCGGTGTTGACGCCGCGGTCTGGATGCGGGCTCAACTGTCGAGCGCCGATGGCCTCGGCCAGCACCCGACGGGTGACTTCGATAGTGAGTGCTGCTGCGCCGAAGCTGACGCGAATGCTGGCCTCGATGACGTGCCGTGAGCCCTCCACTGACAGCACGAGAGCATCGTCAGGCGTGCGTTGTGGAACTTCAGGCACAGGCCCTCCGATCACTTGCCTTAATCGTTGCCGGATTCCATGGCTGCTCGATCCAGTGGTGAATCCTCAGTCTCAACATGCTCAACGGAGACCGCAGCGCTGCTCAGCTCCGAAATGGGCGGCTCGGTGGGAGTCAGCTCACCGACGAGGTCGATGTGGCTGACACTGAGCTGTCCCTGCCGGGCGTACATCTCAAGCTTGCTTCTGGTGTCGGCGATGTCCAGGTTGCGCATGGTCAACTGACCGATGCGATCCACTGGCCCGAATGCAGCGTCCCTGGTGCGCTCCATCGAGAGCTTGTCAGGGTGATAGCTGAAGGCCGGGCCCTCGGTTTTGACGATGGTGTAGTCGTCGCCGCGACGCAGGCGAATGCTCACGGTGCCCGTGACGGCTGATGCAACCCAGCGCTGAAGTGACTCGCGCAGCATCAACGATTGCGGGTCGAGCCATCGTCCCTCGTACAGCAGGCGTCCAAGGCGACGGCCCTCGGCGTGATAGTTCGCAACTGTGTCCTCGTTGTGAATCGCGCTGAGCAGGCGCTCGTAGGCAATGAATAGCAGTGCCATTCCAGGAGCCTCGTAAATGCCACGGCTCTTGGCCTCGATGATCCGGTTCTCAATCTGGTCGGCCATGCCAAGGCCGTGACGTCCGCCAATGGCATTGACCTCGTTGACCAAATCAACCGGGTTCTCGAAGGACTTGCCGTTGATCTTCACTGGCCGGCCCTGGATGAATTCAATGTCGACCAGTTCGGGCTGAATCAGCAGGGTCTCGTCCCAGAACCTCACACCCATGATCGGCTCGACGATCTCCATCGATACGTCCAGGTGCTCAAGATCCTTGGCCTCGTGGGTAGCGCCCCAAATATTGGCATCCGTTGAGTAGGCCTTCTCCACGCTGGAGCGGTACGGCAGATTGCGTGACTGCATCCACTCCGACATTTCCTTGCGGCCACCGAGCTCATCGACGAAATCAGCGTCGAGCCAGGGCTTGTAGATGCGAAGAGCCGGGTTGGCGAGCAGGCCGTAGCGGTAGAAGCGCTCGATGTCATTGCCCTTGTAGGTCGATCCATCGCCCCAGATGTCGACGCCGTCCTCATGCATCGCGCGCACCAGCAAGGTTCCGGTGACGGCACGGCCCAGGGGAGTGGTGTTGAAGTACTGGCGGCCGCCAGAACGAATATGGAAGGCGCCGCACGCAAGGGCGACCAAGCCCTCTTCGACCAAAGCGTTCTTGCAGTCGACCAGGCGAGCACCTTCGGCGCCATAGATCATTGCCCTGCTCGGCACCGTCTCAATTTCTGGTTCATCGGGCTGCCCGAGATCAGCGGTGTACGTGTAGGGGATTGCTCCCTTTTCGCGCATCCAGGCCACCGCAATAGAGGTGTCCAGGCCACCGGAAAAGGCAATGCCGACGTTCTCGCCGACGGGCAGGGAAGTCAGGACCTTGGACACGTGCCCAAACTTAGGGGGTGCGCCTGCTTGGGGCGGCATTGGCTCAAGGACGGAAACTGTTAACGTCCCTGCATGCCTGAAGACGAAGAAGCCGCCCGCCGCGCTCGAATGAGATTCTGGCTCTGGCGGGCAGGTATTGGCTGCGCGATCCTCTACGCACTGCTGGTCCTCATTTGGTACTACACCGGAGCTGGCGAATTCTGGCCCTTGTGGGCGATGTATGCCATGGGTGGGCTCTTGCTTTTCTTGACCTATGGCGCTTTCGCCAAGAACCAGCCGACTTCCCGCAAGAAGGATTAGCGCGTCAATCCCGCTGCTCGATGTCGTCGTGCGCGCGAGGCGTCGCTTCTAGGCAGCAACTTGGTAGTTCGACATTCAAAAGAATTGCCTGAGTTTGTCGATTCCCCATCCTTTGCGGCTGTTCGCGGCTTTAATTCCGTGAACCGTCCGACTACAGGGGAGCACCATGCGTAAGGAATACAAGAAGACCGGCGATTTCGGTTTGGGCAGCATGATTCACACCATCCATATGAGTGATGACGTGGACAAGCTCAATCACTTCTACCGCAATGTGCTTGGCGGCTTCGCCTTCATGGGTATCGACGAGCTCAACTACCTGCCCAACGAAGACCGCATGGCCTCGCTGCTCATGGTCTCCAGCGTCTGCATTGAGACGATGGCCCCCAAGATGCCAGTGAACGTCAACTACCCAGTCGGCAAGTTCTACTCGAAGTTCGGCCAGCACCTGCACTCAGTTGGCTACGCCGTGGACGATCTGCCCGGTATTGCAGCCCGCATGATCGAGAAGGGCATCTACATCGGCGCCCCCGGCGGCGGCCAGATCGAGAAGCTCGAAGAGGGCACTCAGTACTTCTACCCATCCCCACGCGACACCGCTGGTCTGATGGTCGAGCTGTGCGCATTTGAGATGCAGGATCCTTCAAGCAAGGAGACCTGGACTGAACTTGAGCGCCTCTTCGCCCAGCACCCCATGACCTATGACCGCTTCAACTACATCACCTTGGGTGTGCGCGATCTGGATGCCGCAATCAACACCTACGTCGACATCATGCAGGCCATCCCAGTCAAGGAGGGCATCGATCAGGAGCAGGGCTTCAAGTTCATGACCGTGCACATCGGTGACTCGCTCCTGCAGTTGGCTCAGCCACTCGAGCCCGATTCCGACCTCGGCCGGCACGTGGAGAAGTACGGCAACTTCATCTACAGCCTGACCTGGAAGATCCGCGATATCGATTCTGCTGAGGCCTGGCTGAACAAGAACGGCGTGCGTACCTCGCGCCCACGCGCCAATCTGCTGGCCACCAACCCCGAAGACTCCCTTGATGCTCCGCTGTTCTTCACCACAGAGGTGCTGCCAGGAGATCCCTTCGAGGCCTGAGTCATTCGGGCGGCGTGTCGTCGCCATTCGAACAGATGTTCGATGTAGTTTCACTCCCGATGGGTCCGCACGATGGCATCCACCGAGGCGAGTTCGCTTCGGCGCAGATCAGCGGAACTGTCACAGGGTCGCCCTAGGTTCAACCGAACCGACAGACACCAGATCAAGGGAGTACGACATGGCTAGCGCCAATGACCGCGAGAAGGCACTCGAGACCGCACTGGCTCAAATTGAGCGCCAGTTCGGCAAGGGCTCAGTTATGCGCCTTGGCGATGAGGGGCGTGCTCCCGTTGACGTGATCCCCACCGGCTCCATCGCCCTTGATCTTGCACTCGGCATCGGGGGTTACCCCCGCGGCCGCATCGTGGAGATCTACGGTCCGGAGTCCTCGGGCAAGACCACAGTCGCACTGCATGCCATTGCCAATGTGCAGGCTGCCGGTGGCATCGCTGCCTTCATCGACGCTGAGCATGCCCTTGACCCGGAGTACGCCAAGAACCTTGGTGTCGATCTCGACAGCCTCTACGTCTCCCAGCCCGACACGGGTGAGCAAGCCCTTGAGATCACCGACACCCTCGTGCGCTCGGGTGCCATTGATCTCGTTGTCATCGACTCGGTTGCCGCGCTGGTTCCCCGCGCTGAGATCGAGGGCGAGATGGGCGACAGCCACGTCGGACTCCAGGCCCGCTTGATGAGTCAGGCCCTGCGCAAGATGGCCGGCGCTTTGAGCAACACCAACACCACGATCATCTTCATCAACCAGCTGCGCGAGAAGATCGGTGTCATGTTCGGCTCACCGGAGACCACCACTGGTGGCAAGGCGCTGAAGTTCTACGCCTCGATCCGACTCGACATCCGCCGCATTGAAACCCTCAAGGGCGGAACCGAGGCAGTTGGCAACCGCACCCGCGTGAAGGTGGTCAAGAACAAGGTGGCCCCGCCGTTCAAGCAAGCCGAGTTCGACATCCTCTACGGCGAGGGCATCTCACGCGAGGGCTCCCTCATTGACCTCGGTGTGGATCAGGGCATTGTGAAGAAGTCCGGTGCTTGGTACACCTACGAAGGCGATCAGCTGGGCCAGGGCAAGGAGAACGCCCGCACCTTCCTGCGTGACAACCCTGACCTGTGCAACGACATCGAGAAGCGACTCAAGGAGCAACTCGGCATTGGTGCGCAGGTCGACAAGCCGGCCGAGATCACGCCAGCACCTATCGATCTCTAAGCAACGGGTCTGTAGGAAATCGTGGCGCGCCATTCCAAGCGATCAGCCAGTGAGCCCACGAAGGGTTCGCTTGCTGATCTGCAAGCCGAAGCCGATCCTCGCGTCGTAGCCCGCTCTGTCGTGCTGCGACGATTGAGTTCAACTGCGCGCACGCGCAAGGATCTTCATGACGATCTCATCAAGCGTGAGATCCCTGAGGCCATCGCTGATGAGGTGCTCGATCGCTTCACCGAACTTGGGCTGATCAATGACACCGACTATGCCGAGTTGTTTGTTGCCTCGAGGCGTCGATCGCGGGGCACTGCTCGTCCGATCTTGCGTCAGGAGTTGCGACGCAAAGGTGTTGGCGACGATGAGATTCATGCCGCACTCGAAGACATCAGCGATGAGGATGAATTCGAACGAGCACGCGCACTGGTGCGCTCCAAGCATCCCTCCCTCGCCCGGCTTGATCCGGCCACCAAGCAGCGCAGGCTGATGGGTCTGCTCATGCGGCGGGGTTATCCCGCAGGGGTGGCAGCGGCGGCCATTCGCGATGAAGTCAATGCCGAATTTGAGCTCGATCTGTCAGAAGACTGACGCACCTGCCCACGAGCATGTGCCGGCCTCAGTCGTGCTGGTGTTCCAGAAACAGAGACAGGACGAAAGTCCCTATACGGCGTAGATCGAATTCGTCACAGTAATTCACCGCGGTGAGGAATGGTCCCGCCGACACAGGGAGGTACAACATGGGAAAGATCTGGGCCAACTCCGGAGACTCGCACTTCGTTGAGCCGGCGAATCTCTTTGCTGATCGTCTGCCCGCGGATCTTGCTGAGCGGATGCCGCGCAGCGT